>JBBQDH010000255.1:0-8507 GCA_038319515.1 Bryobacterales bacterium | reverse complement strand
GAGAAGTCGATCTCTCCCGATAGCCAGGTGTGCACGAAAGGAAGCTTGCGCACCTCCAACTCTTTGATGCTCAGTAACATGACGTGGGATTTGAAGGCAAAACAGGAACTCTTATGTTAGCATGAAGCAGTCGTGAGGGTGGTGGCTTCCCGGAAGATGGCGGCAAAACCCCGAAACCGGAACCATCGATAGTTGTTTTCCTTCACCACTTTGTATTAAAATCAGAATTCCGGCGTTTGCCCGTACGCTCTTGTGTGTGCGTTCGAGCTTCCGAAGAGGTTAACTTCTCCATGCATGCAATAGTTGAAACTGGTGGAAAGCAGTTCCGCGTCGCTCCCGGCGATGTGGTCCGCGTTCCCAAGATCGCCGGCGAGCCCGGCACCGAGATCGCACTCGGTAAAGTACTTGCGGTTTTTACAGACGGCGGTGAGGCCACGATTCTGAGCGGCGCGGACAGCACTGCGACGGATGCGGTGCGCGTGAATGCCACCATCACGGCCCATGATCGGGGCGAGAAGATTCTGGTGTTTAAATTCAAGCGCAAGAAGCAATACAAGCGCACCCAGGGCCATCGTCAGGATTACACGGAGGTTCGGATTCGCGACATCGTTGCCTAAGCAAAACTGCTTAATCAACGTTGCGAAATCCTCTTAAGAAATAGTCATGGCACATAAAAAAGGTTTAGGCAGTTCTAAAAACGGGCGAGATTCCAAAGCCCAGCGGCTTGGGATCAAGGCCTTCGGCGGCGAACTCGTTTCGGGTGGGTCCATCCTGGTCCGTCAGCGCGGCACACCGTTCAAGCCGGGTGTCAACGTCGGTATCGGTACCGACGACACGTTGTTTGCGAAGGTCACCGGTACCGTTCTGTTCAGAGATCGCGGTCGGATGGGCAAGTTCGTTAACATCGTTGCTGCTGAATTCGCAGCCGAATAAGTTCTTCCCGCCCGCTCAAAACACTTCCCGGCCGCTGGTTGCAACAGCCAGCGGCCTCTTTGTTTTGCTCCCTCGCTGTATTTGGTTTCTTCACTCTGGTTTAAAATCATGCTCTTAGTCGATGAAGTAAGAATCACCATCAAAGCCGGCGACGGTGGAAACGGCTGTCTGGCGTTTCGCCGTGAAAAATTCGTCCCCAAGGGCGGTCCTTCCGGCGGCGATGGTGGTTCCGGCGGCGACATCCGCATGGTGGCTACCATCCATCGCAATACGTTGCTGCATTTCCGCTTTAATCCCGAGTACACGTCACAGCGCGGGCGGCATGGCGAAGGTAGCAATTGCAAAGGGCATGAGGGCGAAGGGATCCTGATTCAGGTGCCGGTCGGAACCACCATCTATGACGAGGAATCCGGCGAAAAGCTCTACGATTTCACGCAGGACGGCGAGGAGTGGCTGGCGGCGAAGGGCGGTCGCGGCGGCAAAGGCAACGCGCGCTTTACCAGCTCCACCCATCAGGCCCCAACCGAACACGAAGCCGGTTTTCCGGGTGAATTTAAGCGTTTGCGGCTCGAATTGCGGCTGCTGGCCGATGTTGGGCTGGTCGGGTACCCGAATGCCGGTAAATCGACGCTGATTTCACGCCTGTCTGCGGCACGCCCCAAGATTGCGGATTATCCGTTCACCACGCTGGAGCCGAACCTTGGCGTTGTCCAGCTGCCGGACCACCGGTCATTCGTGGTGGCCGATATTCCCGGTATCATTGAGGGCGCGCACGAAGGCAAAGGCCTGGGAATTCAGTTCCTGAAGCATGTGGAGCGTACCAAAGTGCTGGTTCATCTGGTCGATATGTCGGAGACCGGTCGCGACCCGCTGCACGATTTTGAGACCCTCATGACGGAACTCGAAAGCTTCAGCCCGGAAATGATGAAGAAGCCGATGCTGGTGGTGGCCAGCAAGATGGATGCGGCGCAGGATCCGGAAATGGTGGAATCCCTGAAGAAGCTGGCATATAGCAAGGGGTTCCCGTTCATGGAGCTTTCCAGTGTGACGGGACTGAATATCGACACGCTGAAGTTCGTTCTTGCCGAAGCTGTGCTTCCCGCTATGGCGTCATAGCCCGAAGCGCGGATTGAAGCGCTGCTGCCCGGCCCTTCTTGAGGTCGTGTCCGGCGCCGTCCGCCAGAATCAGTTCGGTTTCAGCGGGAATCATCGCCAACGCCGAACGCATTTCTTCCGGCGTCCCAAAAGCGTCTTTTGTGCCGTGGACAAACACGGCGGGCATTCGCAGGGCAGAGAAATGCGCGGTGCGCAACTGCGTGGGTTTCCCCGGCGGATGAAGTGGATAGGAAAACAACAGCAGCTTCTCCACCAGGCCCGGCTCTTCCGCTGCCAGCATGGTCGCTTGTCTCCCGCCATAAGAATGCCCGCTGAGAAAAACGGGTGCATCGATCAGTTCGCCCATTCTCATCACCTGTTCACGCAGCCCGGCCCGGTCAGCTGCCGCGCCTGCGGGTGAGGGTGGCCCTGAAGGCCTCTTTTGCCGAAACGGCAAGTCGTAACGAACCACCAGAAACCCGGCCGCAGTGAATGCAGCATCCACTTCGATCAGCAATGGCGCCTGGCAATTTGCGCCCGCCCCGTGTGTCAAAACCAACCCGCCTGCGTAGTTGCCACTCATGGAGATAGCATAGTGGCTTAACGAACATGTGCCGCAGCATCAAAGTTCTCCGCCGACCCGAAGCACCGGCCACACCCGACGAAGTCTCCGCCGCTGCTCTCCAGTTCATTCGGAAGGTGAGTGGGTTTCGGATGCCTTCGAAATCGAATCAGGCCGCGTTTGACGCCGCTGTCAAACAGGTTGCCCTCTCTACTGAGACGCTGCTCCTGCATTTACGGAAAGAAAAGACATTATGACCATTCTGGAAGAATTCGTAGAACTCTCCACGCCGACCGGGCCGATGCGTTGCCTCCTGAGCCGTCCTGCTGCCGGCGGGCAGTACCCGGGGTTGCTCCTGTTTTCTGAGATTTTCCAGATCACCGGGCCGATTCGTCGTATGGCGAACCTGCTGGCCGCCAACGGGTATCTGGTGGTGACGCCGGAAATCTATCACGAAATGGAACCTGCCGGAACGGTTCTTGCCTATGATCAGGCCGGAGCCGATGCAGGCAACGCCCATAAGATCGGCAAAGAGATTGCAGCGTATGACTCGGACGCCCGCGCCTCACTCGATTACCTGAAGGGTCGCGCGGAGTGCACGGGTCGGCTGGGTGTGATGGGCATCTGCATCGGCGGACATCTGGCTTTCCGCGCCGCGATGAATCCGGATGTGCTCGCGACCACCTGTTTCTATGCCACGGATATCCACAAGGGCAGCCTCGGCAAGGGCATGCAGGATGGTTCGCTCGAACGCGCCGGTGATATTCACGGCGAACTGCTGCATATCTGGGGCAGGCAGGACCCGCACATTCCGTTGGAAGGCCGCGTGAAAATTCATGCCCGGCTGGAGGAAGTGGGCGCGCAGTTTCAGTGGCTGGAAGTGAACGGCCAGCATGCGTTTCTGCGTGACGAGGGGCCGCGTTACGATCCTGTCCTTGCGAGGCTCTGCCTGAACTTCGCGCTCGAACTGTTCCATCGCCGTCTGCACGGCGGGGACCTGACCAGCGGCGGGAGCGCCAATATTGGCAATCACTGACGGGCCGGGTTTTCCCAAGGCCGGACTATGCTAAGTTGATCCAAGTCATGCGAATTTGTATTTCCTTTAGATACCCCCTGGGTTTGTTGTTGCTTGCCGTTTGTTTACAGGCGCAGAAGCCTCCGGTTAAAGAAGCCCCGCCGGGTATGCCTCCCCGCGTGAGTGCCGCCGAGTACACCGCTGCGGCAAAATCGGGCACGGTAACCATCGCGGCGGAGTTTGTGGGCCACGCCGCTCCCACGCCACAGGCCACCTTCACAACCGAAGAGTACATCGGGGTTGAGGTTGGTATTTTCGGCGCGGCCGGGGCGCGGGCAACTCTTGCTGAGAGCGAATTTTCGCTGCGAGTGAATGGGAAGAAGCAGGCTCTGCCCAGCCAACCGTGGGGCCTGGTGGTGAAGAACCTGAAGGATCCGGAGTGGGAAGCGGCGCAGCTGAAACCAGGCGCTCCGGCAAAATCGAAAACCGGCGTGGGTGGCGGCGGTGGTGGCGGCGGACAGGAAGACGCACCGGCTCCGCCCCCGAAGATGACGATTGAAGAACGGCGGGCGATGGAGCTGAAGGTGCAGAAGTCCGCACTGCCGGAAGGTGACAGAGCGTTGCCGATCGCCGGTTTGATCTTCTTCCGTTATGGCGGGAAGACCAACGGGATTAAGCAGCTGGAACTGGTTTATGAGGGCGCGGCCGGGAAGGCTGTGATTCCGCTGCAGTGATGAAACCTCTGGGTGCCGTGCTCCTGCTGCTCGCTCCGCTGTGCTTTGCGCAGGGTCAGAAGATCCTGATTGTCACGGACCTGGAAGGCGTGGGTGGCGTGAATGACGCGGAGGAGCAACTGTTGCCTGGGCAGCGGCGTTACATGGAGTCCCGGAAGCTGCTGATTGGCGAAGTGCGGGCGGCCACGGACGGGGCATTTTCGGGCGGGGCTTCGGCTGTCGATATCTGGGATGGTCACGATGGCAGCAGAACTCTGTCAATTGACGAAATTCATCCGGGGGCGCGGCTGATTCAGGGCAAGCCGACTCCTGCGAACTACTACCTTTCGGATAAGGCTTACGACGGAATTCTGTTTGTCGGTCAGCATGCCCGCGCCGGTGCTGCCAACGCGGTGCTGGCGCATTCCCAGAGTTTTTCGGTAAAACGGATCACCATCAACGGCAATGAGGTGGGCGAGTTGGGGCAGGTAGCGGCGATTGCCGGGTACTTCAATATTCCGGTCATCATGCTCTCGGGCGATGAGGCCGCGTGCTATGAGATGACGGCTTTGCAGCCGAAGGCGCGGACCGTCGCGGTGAAGCGGCTGGTGGGTCCGCACTCGTCGTCAAGCATCTCGCATGAGGCTGCTAAACGGCTGATCGCTGAGGCGGCCCGGACGGCGGTGGTGGGAGTGAAGGCTTACACGCCCTGGAAGATAGCGGGGCCGGTGGAAATGGTGTTTGAGTATCTGATAGAAACTCCGCAACAGCCTGTACGACGCACAGCTTCGTATAAGGGTTCGAACGTGCTGGAGGCCTACGAAGCCTGGCTGGGGAAACTGTCGAACTAAGACGGTATGCCACGCATCCTGATCAACGAGTGTAAGCAGGAAATTTCTTCCTTCAACCCGGTGTTGGGCCGGTATGAGGATTTCGCGATTGCGTTTGGGCGGGACATTCCGGCGTTGCACCGGGGAATCGGCACGGAGGTTGGCGGGGCGCTGAAGGTTTTTGAAGCCCGGTCCGACGTGGAGGTTGTGCCGGGTTACAGTTGTCGCGCGATCACATCCGGCGGCACGCTGGCGGATTCGGCATTTGAGCGCATTCTGAATGAATTCCTCGCTGCCGTGCGGGCGAACAGGGATGTAGACGGAATCTACTTCTCGCTGCACGGGGCGTTCGCCGCAGAGACAGAGCATGACATCGAAGGTCGCCTGCTGGCGGAAACCCGGCGAATTGTGGGCGAACGGGTGCCGATTGTCACGTCGCTCGATCTGCACGGGATCCTGACGGACCGCATCGTGGAGCATTCCGATGCGGTGGTTTTGTATCACACCTATCCGCACGTGGATTTCTTTGAAACCGGGGAGCGTTCAGCACGACTGTTGCTGCGGATTGTGGCCGGTGAGGTGTCGCCTGTCACGGCCCGTGTGGCCATTCCTGCGATTGTGCGGGGCAATGAACTGAAGACCGCCACCGGCCTGTTCGGACAGTGCGTGAATGCCTGCATTGCTATTGAGAACAGCGCAGGCGGCCTTTCGGGCGGCATGTTCATCGGGAACCCCTTCACCGATGTGCCGGATCTTCGCAGCAATGTTCTGCTGGTGACGGATGCCGATGCGGCACGCGCGGAGCGGGAAGCCCTGCGGATCGCGGAGCAGTTCTGGGCGATGCGGGAGCACCTGCACCAACCGTTGATTCGGATAGACGAAGCGGTGCGTCAGGCATCGGGAGCAACCGGCCGGGTGGTGCTGGTGGATGCGGCGGATGCAACAAGCTCCGGAGCTTCGGGCGACAGCAACGCAATTCTGCGGGCACTGGTGGAGGCGGGGTATTCGCGGACCGCGCTGATCCCGTTTGTGGATGCGCCTGCTGTTGCGGCGGCATTCGCGGCGGGCATCGGCAGCACCATCCGCGTGAACATCGGCGGAAGCCTCGATCCCGCACGCTTCACGCCGTTGGAAATCGAAGCCCGCGTGCGCATCCTGCACGACGGCCTTTTTCGCAGCGAATCGCACGGGTGCATCTGGAATGGCGGGCCCACCGCGCTGCTGCAGTTCCGCAATTTCACGCTGGCCGTGACCAGTAAATCAGTCAGTCTGTACGACCGCAGCCTGTTCTATGCACTGGGGCAGGATCCCGCCCATTTCGACAGCGTGGTGGTGAAATCGCCACACTGCCAGCCACATATGTTCGATGACGGAGCGGAGCTGATCCTGAATATCGACGCGCCAGGTTCGTCCAGCGCCAATCTGCCGTATCTCGGCCATAAGCGGTGCGCGCGACCGATCTATCCGCTGGATCCGGGCGTAGAATTTACTCCCCGGGCGCGGATTTTTCAAAGGAAAAACTAAGCAAACATGAAGATTCGCGACGTGCAGGCCTTCGGGCTGCGTGGCAGTACACCGCAAGGCGGCTGGTCGAATGAACTGCAGCCGGAAGACTGCGTCCATACCCTGATTGCGGTGTGCACGGATGACGGGGCCATTGGCTGGGGCAGCGCGTTTACCACTGAAGAGCTGGTGCGGGCGTCGCTCTCAGCGCTGCGTCCTTTATTCCTTGGCGAAAACGCGCTGGAGCCCGAGCGTGTGACCGAAAAGCTGCACCAGAACACGTTCTGGCTGGGGCGGGGCGGGGCGATTACCCATACCATCAGCGGCATCGATATTGCGATGTGGGACCTGCTGGGCAAGGCGACCGGGTATCCGGTGGGGCGGTTGTTGGGCGGGCGTTATCGGGAGCGTGTGCGGCCCTATGCGTCGCTGCTGATGCGGGAGCCCGAAGAGATGGAAGACGTGCTGGCTCCCGTGCGGGAGCAGGGTTTTACCGCGTTCAAGATCGGCTGGGGCCCGTTTGGCCGGAAGAATTCCGTGCTGGATGAAGCGATTGTGGACGCGGCGCGGGAAGCTGTGGGGCCGGATTCCCTGCTGATGGTGGACGCGGGCGCGAGCGACGCGTTCTGGCCGGGGAATTACAAATGGGCGCTCCGCACCGCAGAGATGCTGGCCGATTTCCAGGTGTACTGGTTTGAAGAAGCGCTGCATCCCGATGCGCTCAATGACTATGTGAACCTGCGGCAGGGTTCGCCCGTGCCGATTGCGGGCGGGGAAGTGCTGACGCGGCGGCAGAGTTTTCAGCCGTGGCTGGAGGCCGGAGCTTTCGACATCGTCCAGCCCGATGTGACGAAGGTGGGTGGCATCAGCGAAGAGCGCCGCATTGCGCAAATGGCCCGCGACCACGGGATTCGGTTCATCCCGCACGGGTGGAATACGGCGGTGGGCCTGGCGGCGGATTTGCAGCTTTCTTCCGCGTTTCCGGACACCGATCTGGTGGAATATCTGACGGGCTCGCCCTTCATTGATGAGATTGCGGAGGGCGGCTGGGAACTGGATGCGGACGGCATGCTGGCAATCCCCTCGAAGCCTGGCTTGGGTCTGGAAATCAGCCTGGATGCCGTGTCGAAGTACTCGCGTGTGAGCATGGCCGATTTGCGGGCGAGGCTTGGCGTCTAACGGCCGGCGACGCGGATATTCACTGGTCGCGTTCCTCTGGATCGCGCTGTGCCTGAACTATGTCGACCGGCAGATGGTGTTTTCCATCTACCCGGCGCTGCGTACGGATATTGGTTTCACCGCCGTGCAACTGGGGCTGATCGGGTCGGTCTTTACATGGGTGTATTCGCTCTCCATGCCGGTGGCGGGCTGGCTGGCTGACCGCTTGCGTCGGGACCGCATGATCGCGGCCAGCATGGTGTTGTGGAGTCTGGCGGCGTTGGCCTGCGGCCTCAGCCATTCGGTGGCAGTGTTCCTGTTCTGGCGGGCCATGATGGGCGTGACTGAAGCGCTGTACTATCCGGCGGCGGCGGCGATGCTGGCGGAAGTGTACGATTCCGGCACGCGTTCCAGAGCGCTGGGCATCCATCAATCCGCGCAGTTGGCGGGGATCATTGCCGGGGGCTGGTACGGCGGCTGGATGGCGGACCAGTGGAGCTGGCGCACCGGCTGCGCGCTGGCCGCAGCGGTCGGGCTGGTTTATGCAGCCGTGCTGGCGTGGAAGCTGCCCGCTTCCATCCCGGTTCGAATCGCTGTGCGAGAGGGGGATTCGTCGAAGCTGTGGACGCCCGGTTACATCGCGCTTTCCATTGCCTTCTTCGCACACTGCGCCATGTTGTGGATCTTCTACGCCTGGT
>JBBQDH010000254.1:0-8521 GCA_038319515.1 Bryobacterales bacterium | reverse complement strand
GGCTTCACAGGGCGACCTAACCACCTGGGGCTGGCCGCTGGCCCTAAGCCCCCGACGGGCGGCACGGCGCTGGGTGTAGAGCCGGGTTTCGGCTGGGGCTGAATCCCCGGCAAAACCCGCTTTCTTGGCTTGGGGCCTGCGGCCTGCCACTGGTGGATCGGTCGCCGTGTGACGCCTTCATGCTGCATTTCCACGACTGGCTCAAGTACAACGAAGAGTATCAGCGGACTTGTAAGAAGTATCACTTCGATCTGCCGCCCGGTTCCACCTGGCTCGTCTTCACCGACGTGGTGCCGCACGCTGTACTGGGTGGCCGGCTGGCGCTGGAGCAGACCGTGATTGTCTCCCGCAAGAGCATGGCGAACCCCGCTTTGGCGCCGTCGTCGATTCTGGAACGCCTTGTTGCCAAACCGCTCGCTTCTTAAACCCCCACGCGTTGTTATAGACTGACAAATGCATGGAGAATCCGAACGATCTGTCCCGCCGGGACGCGGTAAAAATTGCCGGTAGTGCCGGTGTGGCCATAGCTGCAGCAACCGCTGCGGTCACGCAAATTGCAGGCGCTCCCGCCATTGTGAAAGCTGCGGGCGACCAGCTTCGCTACGGCATGATCGGCACAGGCAGCCGCGGCGATTACCTGCTGAAGCATCTTAAGGCAATTGACAACGGTCGCTGCGTGGCCCTGAGCGATATTAGCCAGGAGCATCTGGACCGGTCCGCCCAAACCATCGGAACGAACCCCGCGAAATTTAAAGACTATCGGGAACTCCTCAGCCGGAACGATATCGACGCCGTGATTATCGCGGTGCCTCTCTTCATGCACTTCCCGGTCACGAAAGACGCCCTGATGGCAGGTAAGCACGTACTTTGTGAGAAGAGCCTCGTATTCAGGGCCCCGGAAATGGCGGAACTCCGGACTCTGGTGGAACAACGGCCGAAGCAGGTGCTGCAGGTGGGTCTGCAACGCCGCTACAGCGAGTTCTATCAGGCCGTCAAAAGCATGGTGGATAAAGGCGTGCTTGGCAACGTCACCCACATGTATTCGCAGTGGAACCGTAACCCGGGCTGGAAGATGAAGCCCATGCCGAATATCAACGATCAGAAGATGGCCAACTGGCGTCTCTATCGCGAGTTCTCTGGTGGTCTGGCAGCGGAACTGGCGTCCCACCAGGTGGATGTGGCGGAATGGATGTTCGGTGCGCCGCCGGAATCGATTGTAGGTGTGGGTGGACACGACTACCAGTTCGACGGTCGTGACATTCTGGACAACATCCAGGTGATCTATAAGTACCCGAAGAAGCAGAAGCTGGTTTCGATGTACATGTCGACGAACTCGCACCTCTCGATGTTCGGCGGCACGCGAACGGAATTTGGCGAAATCATCATGGGCACTGAGGGCGCAGTGGAAATCACCGTGGGCGACGATTCACACCCGGTGATGGCTGTCTGGTACCGTGAGCCTTCTCCGCCGCCCTCTGTCTCAAAAAGCGGCGAGAAGAAGGCCTACGTGGCCGGCGCGACCATGGTGGCGGCAGGCGGTTCGAAGGGCGTGCCAATTCTGTTGGATCGCGATAAGGTTGCGCCGAACGAAGCTTTCGTCGACAAGGAAATGAAGTTCGCCCGGCAATGGCTGTATTCGAAGGGCGTGATGATGCCTGAGGAGCCGCGCAATCCGGTGGATATTGAACTGGAGAGCTTCTTCAAAGACTGCAGGACGCTGGGTAAACCAAAGGCGAATCTGGAAGTTGGTCTGGCCGATTCCGCGACCGTGATTCTGACCAACCTCGCGATGGATGAAGACCGCAAAGTGATGTGGTCAGAAATCGACAGGTTGCAGAAGATGAGCCCCGCCGAAGCGAAGCCCGCGAAGCGCGGCTAGCGGTCGGATGGCCACGGTAGCACCGGTGGTCCTGCCACCGGTTTCTTTGTTTTCGGCGGAACGGCCAATAGCCCCCGCGTGGTGCTCTGAAGACTCTACCCCCGGCCCACGAACGGCATGGTATTTGCCATCACGGTCATGAACAGAACATTGGACGTGAGCGGAAGCCCTGCCATATAAATCACGGCATCCGCCACGCTCTGCACGTCCATTCGTGGCTCCGGCGCCAGCGCCCCGTTTGCCTGTAACACTCCCCCCGTCATCCGCTGCGTCATTTCCGTCGCGGCATTCCCGATGTCAATCTGCCCGCAGCAAATGTCGAAGCCCCGGCAATCGAGCGAGATTGATTTGGTCAGGCCCGTGATGGCATGTTTGGTGGCTGTGTAGGGAGCGGAGTGCGGGCGCGGCGTGTGGGCCGAAATAGAACCGTTGTTGATGATTCTGCCGCCGCGCGGCTCCTGCGCCTTCATCATGCGAATGGCTTCCTGCGCGCAAAGGAATGAACCGGTCAGGTTGACGCTGACGACCGCGCTCCATTGCTCGTAAGTCAGGTCTTCCATCGGGATGGCGGGCGCGCCCATGCCGGCGTTATTGAACAGAAGATCCAGCCGACCGAATTTTTCCTTCGTTTTCGCGAAGAGTGCTTTCACTGCTTCCGGCTTGCCGATATCGACGGGGAAGGGCAGCATCGTGCCGCCATCCAACACTGCGGCAGCCGCGGTTTTTTCCAGTTCTTCCGCGCGGCGACCGGCCAGCACGACTGAATATCCGGCGCCCTGCAAAGCCAGCGCGGCGGCGCGTCCAATACCGCTTCCCGCCCCTGTGACAAGAGCTACTTTGGTTGAGGTTGACATAAGAAATCTTTTTATGGGTGCGTTATCTGAAAAATTACACTGCGGTTGGCGGCACGGTCCCAGTCAGACGCGCCCTTGCGAAGCGGTTGCGCTTTGCCGAGGCCGGAGGGCACAAGGCGATCTCCTGGCAGACCCTGAACAACCAGCGCATCCACCACTTGCTGCGCGCGCGCCAACGATAGCTTATTGTTCGACTCTTCACTGCCGACGTCATCCGCGCGTCCAGTGACGGCGATTGTTGTATCCGGCTGGATTTGCTGCAGCTTGCCGATGGCCAGAGTCGCCTCGTCAATCCGTCTCGCTTCCGAAGGCTGTAATTTTGTACTGCCCGCGTCGAAGCGGATGAGTTGCCCTTCCAGTTGTGCCCTGATAGTTTCGAATTCCCGCTGCCGCGCAAATGCCGGGTCGAGCGAGAGAAAGGGCTGCCACTGGAAGCGCACACCATCATGAACCGGCGACTTGACCAGCGGATCTTTCAGGCCGTCCACCATCCACACGCCGCTTCGTTTGTCCACGCCTGTAATCACCAGGCCCGGCTGTCTTTTCAAAGAATCGAAGTAATCGGTCCAGCGGTTCTGTTCCCGCGCCCGGTACCAGACCACACCGACAATCAGCAGGCCAATCGCGCCGATCAGCGCCCAGACGGGCCACGTAGACTTCTTCTTGCCCGGGCCGGACTGGCCCAGCAGGCAGGCTTCCAGCATCGGCCTGGCCGGTTCGAAAACGCTGGTGTCGCCCTGTTTGAAACTATCCAGCTCAGCGTAGAGTTCCTGGTGGACTTTATCGATGGCGCCCCGGAACACGCCCTTCAGCTCCGCCGGAGCCGTGCCGCTGACGGCGCCTACCACCAGCGCTTTCGGGCCGTACTGAATCCAGAGTTTGAAACGCCCGGTGTCGACGGTCTCCAGGTCCTGACCACCTTCGGTAAACGAATCGCTGAAAAAATCGTGGATAGCCGTCAGCATGCCGGCGATCATATCGGCATCTTTCAGCACGGAACCCTGTGCAGCCACATGCTGCAGCAACAGACCGCTCTTGCGGTGGATCAAAAACACCTGTTCCACCGAATAGAGCAGGCTGCGCGTGAGCAGCAATTCACTGAAGGGCTTACCGGTGACAAGCGCCTCTATGCGCCATTGAATCGCGCGCAGAGAAACGCTTTTTTCCACGATCTGGTTCAGCGTCTCGGCGAACTCGGCAATTGATGCCGTGATGGATTTCCGAATGGCCGGGCCGATGACCGGGAAAATCGCATCCGCCAGCTCTTTCGGATGCTTGCGCACCGAACTCTCAAACGCCTTTTCAAAGACAGGCTCCAGCGCTTCGCGAAGCGGCTTGCCTTTCGCGCCCCTGATCGCGTCCGGCAGCACCTTTGCGACTTCGATGGCGCGCTTCCCCGGATCGTCCAGGCGATCTTCAATACTCGCTATGCGGGAAACATCCGGCCCGACCAGCAGGTCGTGCAGCTCCGCGAAATCGGCGCTGGCGAGGGATCCGTCGCCTCCGTTCGCGGCGGGCTCCGGCATATTACTCGTCCGAGCCCGGGATGCGGAACTGATCGCTCAGGCGAAGCGCGACTTCGGTGAAAAGCGTCGCCAGGGCGGCGCGGTCGGTCTTGCCGTCCTTGAGTTCGTGATAACGCTTTTCGAGCAGGCTGACGATGCTCTCCTGCGTCATCCGGATCTCGTCAGTAAGGTCGCGGGCCTGGGTCATCAGCTGGCTGCGGAGTTCGCGTTCCACGTTGGAACTGCGGTCATCCAGATCGCGGATCCGGCGGCTCAGCGAATCGCCCAGGTCCTTCACTTCACGCGACTGCTGCGCCGCGTTGTCCAGGCGCTCGTCGCGTTCTGCCTTGAAGCGCGCCTGAATGGTTTCAAATTCCTTGTGAACGTAGGATTCCAGCTGCTCAAAACGGCGGCGGCTGGTCTCGCGGATCTCGGCATTTTCCTTGACCAGCGTTTCTTCCAGGCGCGCGAAGCGGGACTCATAGTCGCGCATTTGCGAGCCAAAGAGAATGTCGCGGATCTTATCGACATTGCCGGCGCCGCCACGCAGGACCTGCGAGCGGTCGAGATCAGCGGCGAGGGGGGAAGGAGTTTGTTCGGGTGAGCTCATGGGTTTTGGTTCTTCCTTAACTGTAATCGCTTCGGTAGCCGGGACGGGAGCTGGCGGGGGTCTGCGGAACGGAGGTTTGGTCACCGGGGCCGGGGAAGCCTTCTTCGCGGCCACCTTTTTGGGGGCGGCTTTTTGGGGTCCGGCCGGCGCTGTCACCTGCTTTGCAACCGGCTTTGCAGCCTGCTTTGCAACCGGCTTTGCAACCGGCTTTGCAGTCTGCTTTGCAACCGGCTTGCCTTGAACTGGTTTGGCGCTGGCTGTCTTGTGTTTGGATGCCTTCATTTTGCCTGCCCCGCCCTTGCCACGCAGGAGCGAACACGCGCGTCCAGTTGTGGCGGTGTAAATGGTTTGGCCAGAAAATCAGTGGCGCCCACATCGAAACTGTTGCGGGCGCTTTCCTCATCGCCGTGCGCAGTCAGCACCACCACCGGGATGCCGCTGGTTGCTGTGTTGGCGCGGAGTCGGCGCAGGACTTCGAAGCCATCCATGCCCGGCATGTTGAGGTCCAGCAGAATCAGGTCCGGCGTTCTGCCCCCGGTCTGCAGCAGGTTCAGGGCATCCTCGCCGTTCGATGCCTCACGCACCAGATGCCCGGCGCGTGTCAGAGCTTTCCTGGCCAGAACGCGCAGGTCCTCATCGTCATCGATCACCATCACCAGGATGGAGCCCGCTGACTCCTTGTCTGCGGCCGCCACGGCGTTCACCTTCCCCTGCGTCTCCGGTTCGCCCATGAAGTTCTGTTCCGAACCTTCGCGGGCGCAGTTGATCTCGATGGAAGAACCCAGGGAAGCGGCGATCCGCCGGGCCTTCTCCTGCATGTCATCCAGAAAGTCGTCACTGTGCGTGGGGTCGTGATGCGTCAGGAACAGGTGCTTCACATTGGCGGCGACCGCGATCTGAGTCACATAGGAATAGGTGCTGTGGCCCCAGTTCTTTTTCGCCGGATATTCCTCCGGCGTGTACTGGCAATCGTGGATCACGACGTCCGCGTTTTGCATGAAGGCTGCGTGACGGCGGTCGCCCTCGTGCAGGATCGCGTCGAGTGTGCCGGGGGCCATGTCGGTGCGCCACAGGCTCTCCCAATAAGGTTCGTGATCGCAAAGATACAGCACGGAAACGCCATCTGCCTCAAAGCGATAACCCAGCGCCACTGCCGGGTGGTTCAGGTATTGGGCGGTGATGCGAACCCCGTTCACCTCGTTGACCCCTTCTGACAGATCGCGATACTCGATCTGCGCGCCAAGCTGGCCCAGTTCCACCGGGAAATAGGTGAACTCCATCTGGCCGGCGAGAACCTCCGGCAGGGAACTGTTGGCACCTTTTGGCCCACAGACCGTGATCTTGTTGCCGGGGATAAACAGCGGGGCAAAAAACGGGAAGCCCTGAATGTGATCCCAGTGCGTATGGCTCAGCAGTATGGCTGCTTCAATGGGCTTCGGGGCGTTGGCCATGAGGTATCCGCCCAAAGAGCGCGCCCCCGTGCCGCAGTCACAAATAAAGCGTTGCCCCGCTTTGGTCACAATCTCGACACAGGACGTATTACCGCCGTAGCGGTTGGTGGTCGGGCCCGGCGTGGCGATCGACCCTCGTGTTCCCCAGAAGCGGACAAGCATGTTTTAGGCTTTCTTGTACTCTAACTCTACAGCGTCAATATATCGAGCGAATTCGTTGAGTTTCCGGTCGATTTCCGCCAGGTCGTTCAGGCTGGCGGCTTTTTCGAGTGCTCCGCCGAGGTCCGTCAGGATCGGGAAACCGTATCCTCCACCCGTGCCCTTCATACGATGGCCCATCATTCGAATAGTGGCAAGATCTCCGGCTGCCAGCGCCGTCCGGTATGTCGGGACTTCCGCGCGCCGCTTTTCCAGATACCCGGGGACAACATCTTCCATGCCTTCTTCCACTTGCACACGAATGGCCGCAGTTGGCGCGGCGTAGCGATTGAGGGCTTCGAAAAGTGTGGCGATGCGAATCGGCTTGGTCAGCAGTTCGGTAAAGCCCGCAGACTTACCCCGTTTCTCCATCTCGGCGAACGCATGAGCTGTCAGCGCCAGGATGGGCGTCTGCGTGCGATTTTCCGACAGTTCGAACTCACGAATTGTCCGGGTCGCCGTATAGCCGTCCATCACGGGCATCTCCACATCCATCAGGACAACATCGTATTGGTTTTGACGGAATAAGTCCACAGCATCGGCGCCGTTCTCGGCAATGTCGATGGTGCACTGGCTCTTGCGCAGGTAGGACAAAATCAGGAACCGGTTGTCTTCGGAATCGTCCGCCATCAGCAATCGCATGCCGGCGGTGCGATCTTCGCTGCCTGCCGTGGGTTTGGCCACGTCACTTTCCATGGGGAGGGGGCCATCGTAGATTCCAAAGGCGGCCGTGAAGAAGAAAGTGCTGCCAACTCCCTGGGTGCTCTCCACCCAGATGCGCCCGTTCATCAGCGCTACAAATTCCTTCGATATCGTCAGCCCCAGCCCGGTGCCCCCGTATTTGCGGGTTGTCGAAGTATCGGCCTGGCTGAAGCTCTCAAATACAGACGCGAGCTTTTCGGCAGGGATGCCAATGCCGGTATCAGAAACGGCGAAGCGCAGCCGACCAGGGGCGCTGTCTTCAGGGTCCTCATCCACCCGGACCTCCAGACCACCCTTTTCCGTGAACTTGATCGAGTTGCCCAGCAGGTTGATCAGAACCTGCCGCAGGCGGTTGGGATCGCCCGTCAGATGTAGCGGAACGCCTGGCGCAATGGTGTGGCGCAGCGAGAGCCCGCGGGCAGCGGAGCGCATTTCCACCACCTCCAGGGCGCGGGCAATCACGTCGCGAAGATCCAGCCTCGTAGCTTCCAGTTCCACTTTCCCCGACTCCACTTTCGCCAGATCCAGAATATCGTTTATCAGGTTCAGCAACCCAATGCCATTGCGCTGGGAGACTTCAACGCAGCGGCGTTGTTCCGCCGTCAGGTCCGTGCCGGAGAGGACGTCCGCCATGCCAATCACGGCGTTGAGCGGCGTGCGGATTTCATGGCTCATGCGGGCGAGGAATTCGCTCTTGGCCTGGGTAGCGCGTTCCGCTTCCTTGCGCTTGATCTCCAGTTCACAGCTGAGCCGTTCGACCTTTTCCTTTTCCAGCTGGAAATCATGCGCCAGTTGCTGGTAAATGAAAAGCGCCTGGGGCAGGGACTTGATGACCAGGAAACGGTGGCCTTCCAGTTCCGTGGCGACAGCCTGCAGGTACTGCTCGCCGCTCTGGCCGTCAAACTCGGTCCAGAGATCAGATGTTCCCTGCCACGCGCTGTCCAGTTCCGCGAAGAACATTTCCAGCATGGGGTAGTGGTCGCCCAGGTCAATGTCGCCGGCTGTCGGCAGATGCGCCCATGCCGGCAGCGTGCCAACCGGCTGAAACAGGCTGCTTCCAGGCACCTGCTGAAACGCCGCGAGGTCCAGAGTGCCGGGCAGGTTGGCAAGCGCTGACAGGCTAGTCATCATCTTCGTCGTCGCCGTCTTCGGACGCGGTCGCAGCCTGGATGATGCGCCTGGTCAGACTCAGGAACGCTTCCTCTACGTGGTCGCCGGTCCGGGCGCTGGTTTCGAGGAGTGTCCAGCCGGCGGACCTCAGTTCGTCCCAGGTGTTGTCAGGGCTCTCCCATTCGGCGCGCAGATCGACTTTATTAATCAGG
>JBBQDH010000253.1:0-8618 GCA_038319515.1 Bryobacterales bacterium | reverse complement strand
AAGTTGCTCATTGTTGCCGGTATAACGGATGCGACCCACCCGGGAGCGACCGACCACCGACACGAGGTCGAATTCATCGAATGAGCCGGTCGCTTACGCGAAAGCGAGGCGCGGGCCTTCCCGAAGGAAACCAACCGGCAGATATGCGAACGTGCCGCCGCGCGCGCTATCCGGCGAGATCTGTGAAAGGAAGGTGCTTCATGAAGGGGGGGGAAGTTGGTTGGCTGCGCAAAATTGTCATTGGTGCGGGGAAACATCTGCTGACGATTCGAAGTAACCCATTGTCCAGGCGCTTCCGTCCCGGGCGACTGAGATGCCGAGGGCCAATCGGCGCCCTTGCCGCCAAGGTCGGTTGTGTCGAATGCCGGATAGAAGTCCCTCGGATCGCGGAAGCGGTGGCTCCGGCGATATAAACATCAGTAATTGTCTGCGCATTTCGGGCCTGCTTTTCAGGGTATGGGCAGGCCCGCCGTCGTCAGGCGATGTGCGCCCCGGTAGCCCCGACATAGACGCTGTAGAGCGACTGGCTGGCGGCCATGAACAGCCGGTTGCGCCTGGTCCCTCCGAAGCAGACGTTGGCGCAGTTTTCGGGGAGGCGGATGATGCCGATGGGTTCGCCTGCGGGGCTGAGGATCTGGACGCCGGGGCGGGCACCGGCCCAGAGGTTGCCATCGGTGTCGCAGCGCATGCCGTCGGCTGCGGCGGGGGCGTTAGAGCCGGGGACCTGGAGTTTGGCGAAGCTTTTGCCGTTGCGGGCGGTTTTGCCGTCGAGGTCCCAGACGCGGATTTCACGACCGGTGCCGGTGTCGGCGACGTAGAGCTTTTTGTAATCCGGTGAGAAGCAGATGCCGTTGGGGCCGCTCATTTCATCACTGATCCTGTCCATCTGGCCGGTTTTGGGGTCGATGCGATAGACAGATTCCTTCACTTCCTTCTCTGCTTTGAAACCTTCGTAGTTGCCGTTGATGCCGTAAGGCGGATCTGTGAACCAGATGCTGCCATCGGGGTGGACGACGATGTCGTTGGGGGAGTTGAGGCGTTTGCCTTCGAATTTATCGGCAATGACGGTGGTGGTTCCGTTGTATTCGTAGCGCACGACGCGGCGACCGCCGTGTTCGCAGGAGAGCTGGCGGCCTTCGAAATCGAAGGTGTTGCCGTTGGAATAGCCGGAGGGATTGCGGAAGGTGGTGACTCGTGAGTCCTCTTCTGTCCAGCGCATCTGGACGTTGTTGGGGATGTCGCTCCAGACCATGTAGCGGCCGACGCCGTTCCAGGCGGGGCCTTCGGCCCAGAGGGTACCGGTATGGAGGCGTTTGATGACTGTGTTGCCGATGATATAGCGGCGGAAGCGGTTGTCGAGAGCGATGATGTCGGGGTCGGGGTATTGGATGGGTTGCTGGCCGGTCCAGTCGCGGGGAGTGGGTGTGGGGGAGATGGCTGTCTGGGCGGCGGCGGTGGCGGCGCCCAGTGTAGTTATGAAGGTGGTTGTCACGAAAGCGCGGCGGTTTTGCATACAGAGATATCTATATCAGTTCGCGGGTGTTGGCTGGGCAGTAATGAGGTCGGGCCAGGAGCGACGGAAGAGGTAGTGGCCTGCGCCGAGTTCGAAGGCGAGCCCGAGGGCCAGCCAGAGGAAGCCGGTGGAGAGTTGGGATTTTCGGGTGGTGGGGGTGATGAAGAGGGTCAGGATGACGCCGTTGAGGGTTTCCGCGAGGATGATGAGGATCCCGATGATGCTCCTGCGTGGACAAGGTCTCCCGAGCACCAACCGAGCATGATCGACAGGCCAGGCCGGCGGGTTCCGCGCCCAGTGTTCCTGGCCGGGGCCGTTGAAAGGGGTTGCCGCTCACCACGGGGCTGGTGGGGTTGGCGCCATCACTCAATACTGCTTTGGTTCCATTTGGGCATGAAGTTTGAAAGGCCTGGAATGGCTACCGGCGTGTGGCGGGAGCCGCCAAAAGCGATGATGCCGACGATACCGGTCAGCAGGAAGAGCACGGTGCGCTGTTGTGTGGAGTTGGGGATGGAACTCGCCGCGGTGGCGGGTCTGTCCCGGACCAGCGCGAAGGACAGCACCGCGCCCACCATGAGAAAGGCCGCGACGAAAAACGCTGATTTGAGTTGAGAAATCCGCATTGACTGATTCTCCCTGGTACAGTGTGCCACGGGGTACTCACTTTGGGTAATTGGGCTTTGGTCCTACTGCCGGGGGGAAAGTGCGATGTCGGAGAGGCAATGGGCGGAGGCGCGGCGGGGCCTGCACATGGAACGAAAAAAAGGGGCAGCCTTGCGGCTGCCCCTTTTTTGTAACCGAGATGCCTGATCAGGCCTGGCGGCGGCGACGGAAGTAGCTGAGGCCGACGAGGGCGGAACCGAGGAGCGCCATGGTGGACGGCTCGGGCGTGGTGAAGTCAAACGTGGTGGCTTCGCTGGAACCGACCTGCACGGTGATGGTGTCCGTGTAGCTCTGTTCCTGCTGGTTGAGGTTGCTGTTGCTGCGAACACCGAGCAGACCGAGGCCCTGTGCGGCATTGATCGCCAGACCGGCGTTACGGCTCAGGATGGCGGAAAGCGAGCAGTGGGAGGTACCGATTACGCCGGGGTTCGCGAGGGTGCAGGTTTCGCTGGTGAAGGAGGCGGGGCGGGAGAAGAACCATCCGCCGGTGGCGCTCAGGGCGTCCCAGGTCTGCCAGCTATCGGTGACGAGAGTGCCGCCGGGGGAAGCCGTGGGAACGAAGCTCAGGCGACCGCGGAAAGTGGTGTCGGTCGTGCTGGTGCCCAGGCCGAGCTGGAAGAACGGAGTCGCGGTGGTGCCGGTTCCGCCAACAACGTAGGTCTGGAACGAAAGAGCCGTCAGGTCAGAAAGCAGGAGGCCCGCATAGCTGGTGGTGAAGACGAGGGGCTTCTGGGTGCCAATTGCGTCCGGAAGGCTCATGTTCACGCTGCCGATCAGGCTGGACGGCGGTGTTTGCGCGTCTGAGATGGTATTGGGAAGTGCAGTGTCGTCCACATCGTTAAACCAGTACCAGTTCAACGATGTTGCGTTATCCGGCGTGACCGCCACAACGCCCGCAAAAGCGGGGATGGCGAAGGTAAATGCGGCTGTGGCAAGGCCAAGTCGCGCTAGTTTGTTCAAGATCAAAAGACCTCCTCCAGGGGCAAGTAATTCTATAGGCCCTCAAACACTATAGCCCGCGCATAAAGATGATGTCAATAATTCATAAGTATCAAACAGGACAAATTGCGGGTGCTGGTTTGGCAAGCCAACATGTGGGGGTTTTGCGCGTCGGTCCGGCCTGGAAATTCGTCGGTGGATTTTTCACTCCCGGCGGAAAAATCGCCGGTAAGTTCTCAACACAAGTTTGAATTCCGCGCACGGTTTAGGGGTGTTCAGCGGAGACGTCGCAGAGGGGCTGTGCGGCGGCAAGGGGCGGAGGCGCAGACAGGCCCTCGTCGAAGCAGGGCCTGTCTGATACGGGTCTCTCGGTTGGAAATGTCTACTGTGCGCCGTTCAGGGCCACATAGCACTGGCTGTTGTTGGCCTGCAGATTACGCTGCACAAGGAAGTTCAGTCCGTTGACGGTCAGGTTGTAATACGCTCCGCCGGGCAGGGTTTTCAGCGGGCCGCCGGAGGCAGCGGGCTGCCCGAAGGTCCAGGCGCATTTGTCGCCGTTTTCCGCGCCGTTCGCGTCATACCAGGCGTTCAGGTTAGGGTCTGTGACGGTTTCTTCCAGCTCATGGGTGATGACGGAAATCATTCCGTCCACACCGGCGTTGGTGTTGGGGCTAATGGTCTGGGCGGAGCAGGCGCTGAGGCAGCGGTTGGCGTTGCCGACAAACGAGTACTTGATGTTGGCACCCTGAATGGTGGAATACGTGTGCCAGCCGCAATAGCGCGTGCAGAAGCCGGAGGATTCGGAAACGTCCGACGACGTGAGCACGAAGTAGATGCCGTTGGTATCTTTCGGGAGTTTGGTGGGTGCGATGGCGGCGTTGACAACGGACTGCACTTTACTGTCTGAGAGGCGGGTACCCTGCGAGTAGGCGTCGTTGTAGCTGCCGGCCACGATGAATGAGCCTGAAGGCACGTTGTTGTAGGTGGTGTTGATCCTGAAGTGCGCAGAGCCGCTGAGACCGGCGAGGAAGTTGGTGACCAGCGCTTTGCCTGCGGCGGTGTCGCTCGCGTTGGCCTGCGCCCAGTTGCCGTACCAGATCAGGTAGACGTTGGGAGTGGACATTACTGGCCCATTGTGGAACGTGATGGCCGGAGTTTGCTGTCCGGTGGAACCGGAAGTAACGGCTCCGTCTACGGGATTGATATGGTGTTCAGAGATTTTTACGTCTTCCTTCTCTTTATCGTCCGTATATGCCCAGGCGGGGCTGATTGCCAGTGCCAGGCAAATCGTCATGGTGGTGCTTTTCGAATTGAACAAGCTTTCACTCTCCGGAATGTGAATTTTCTGTCACAAAAAGCAGTACTCCAAGTACTGTAGCGTGGAGGTTAAATAATGTAAAGAGTTTTTGGGGATCTGCCGATAGGATCGTGAAGAGGTCGGACGCATGAGCACGGAACTGGATCGCCGGGGCGGAGGACGGGTCCGGGCGGCAGCATTGGGAGCAGGGGCGGTGTCTGCTTGTGAATTCCCAACTGCCCGGGTTTGCTGCGCCGGCGCAGGTTCGGCACGGTGGGTGGCTGCGGAGCCGGTATCACTTTTGGGCGTTCAGTTGCTGAAAGTGCCGGTGACGCGGGCATCGGATGCACCGAGTCATGAAGACCTGTTGCAGGCGTGGCCTGCGGGGGAAATGGCGGCCTTCGAACAGCGCCTTCGGAGCAGCGGCGGGATTCGTTACCCGGCAGTGTGGCATCTCAGAATCAATCACCAGGCCGCACGAGACGGATTGCCTGGGGGACCGGGCTGGTTTGCGGTCCGCTATGCGGTCTTCTTCATGGCGTAATGTCGGCAATGTTCGAGGTAGGCGGCCTCGTGGCTGGCGACGAGTTGCACAATGCTGGCCCAAAGCCAGGAGGGCGCATCTAAATTTTTGGCTCGATGGCGGCCAAGTTCCGCGCTCCATTTCCTGCGCGTCTCCACGTCCATTTGCCTGCCGTGGGCTTTGCCGACCACGGACGCTAAATAGCGGGCCGCCGAAGTGGCCTCCTCACGGGTCAGCTGATCGAGTTCTAATTTCAAGTCTTGCGGCATGAGTTCGCGCACAAACACGTCACGGCTTAGTAAAGAGGCTGCAAGCATCCGTTCACCCAGGTAGGGAGAAAGTCTGCAGGCACCTTCGACCACCCGCCCGGCATTGTTTGCCGGCATGGCCGTGTGAGCTGTTCGCGGGGCTGCGGCTTTGATCGCTTCCTTGATGTCGATGAGACACATTTCGCCGCGCTTTCCGATCTGAATCAGCACGGCATACCGGAGCCGACCGAGAGAGCTGCAACCTTTCATCCAGTAGGCCGCATCCACCACGCGGATTTTGGCTTGATCCTCCCGGCCATGCAGCGAGGTGACCAGATGGCGCGCTTCTTTCGTGTCAAAAAGGCGGTCGATCTCTTTTTTCTCGTTCGAAGCGAGGGCCCAGAAGTAATCCCCGAGGGGAATATTGGGCTTTACATTCTCAAGGCGCTCCTCGGCCAGATGCCGCCATTCCCGTTTGGTGGCCTGCTTCAGAATGAGCCGTACCGGTTTCGGCATCTCTTCAAAGTCGTCATAGTCGCGAGCCGGATGGGAGAGAGCTTCTTCGTAGCCATCCATCATTTGTTCAAGAGCGACTGCGGTGGTCACACCGGGTAAATCAGAACCCCGGGCCGCCGTGGCGAGAGATAATCCCAGGCGGATAAGGTCGTGTGCAGGATTGCCGATGACGGTTTGGTCCAGATCCCGGATGGCAATTTCGACGCGGCCTTTCGCGTTGGCGACAGGCCCGAGATTTCCGACATGGCAATCGCCACAAATCCAGACGGGCGGCCCTTCGGGTATCTGCTTTCCGGGTCCCGATTCGAGCCACTCGTAAAATTTCAAGGTGTTGCCCCGCACATAAGCGTGAGCCGACCGCGCCATCTTTAAGTTGCGACGTTTTTCGAGAACAGACTGTCGGTCTGCCGGTTTCACGGACTTCGTTTTCATGCTTAGGTTAAAGCATATCGTCAAGTGTGGGGCACAAGAGAGTGTTTAAAGGTTTTCACCCGGCTTCCACGGATTCAGACCGGAGTTGGCGCAGATCGCGGATCACATCCCCCGATTGTCTGTACCCCGCCAGGTCAAACGGATTGTCCTTGAGCTCACCCGCACGTTTTGAATTCGGGTTGCGGGCGAACCGGAGAGCCATCTCATCTGCACTTCATGGTGCACGTCGAGTTGCAATGGACACCCCTCCCTCAATTTCAACGCCAAAGCCAGATCCTGGTTCCACGCCCCGAACGCAGCCCCATGGCTTCAGTATCAGTTCGAAACCGCTTCCCTTCGCCTCGCAACGGCTTCCAATCAGATCTCCCCATCCACCCCGCTAAACTGGTACTTTCATGAAGCCCACCCTGGTCACCGGCGCGTCCGGCTTCGTCGGCTGGCACGTCGCCCGCCTTCTTACCGAACAAGGCCACAGAGTCCGCGCCCTCGTCCGCCCCGGCAGCCAGATCCCCGAACTCGGCGTTGAAGGCGTGCAGGGTGACCTCCGCCACCCCGCCTCCCTCGCTTCCGCCGCCACCGGTTGCGGCCTCGTCTTCCACGTCGCCGCCGACTACCGCCTCTGGTCCCGGAACCCCGCCGACCTCTACCACTCCAACGTCGATGGCACCCGCAACATGCTCACCGCCGCCCGTGCCGCAGGCTGCGACCGGGTCGTCTATACCAGCACCGTCGGCTGCATCGGCGTCCCCCAAAATGGCATCGGCGACGAAACCCAGCCCCTCACCCTCGCCGAAATGGCCGGAGCCTACAAGCGCTCAAAGTTCATGGCCGAACAGGTCGCCCTTGAATTCGCGCAATCCGGCTTCCCCGTCATCATTGTCAACCCCACCGCCCCCATGGGTGACCACGACTTCAAGCCCACCCCCACCGGCCAGATCGTGAAGGATTTCCTCAACGGTGCCATGCCCGCCTATATAGATACCGGCCTCAATGTTGTGAACGTGAAGGATGTCGCTCTCGGCCACCTGCTCGCCTGCGAACGCGGCATGCCTGGCGAGCGCTACATCCTCGGCTCACAAGACATGACCCTCGGCCAGATTCTCCACGAACTCGCCGCCCAAACCGGTCTGCCCGCCCCCAAAATCCGGCTCCCGTACTTCGTCGCCTGGACCGCCGGAGTGGTCACCACTGCCCTCGCCCACCTCACCGGCATCCCGCCCCGCGCGCCGATGGAAGCCGTGCGCATGGCGAAAAAGAAGATGTGGGTCTCCCACGCCAAAGCCACCCGCGACCTCGGCTATCACCCCGGCCCCGCCCGCGGAGCCCTCTCGGACGCCATCAAATGGTTCAGCAAATGACGGCCCCCCTCATCTTTATTGCCGCCGACGCCCGTGAGTGTGCTGACTGGGTCGCCCATTGGTCCAGTGTCCATGACCCGAAACTCGCCGTCCACTGGAGCAGGGCAGGGAACTGGCAGGGCCGCCCCATGCTGGCCCTCGCCAACGGAGCAGGCTGGGACCGCGCCCACGACGCCGTCGCAGTCGCTGTCGAAGCCGCCGGAACCGTCGGTGCCATCTACAGTGTCGGCTACTGCGGAGCCCTCGATCCCTCTCTTCAAATCGGCGACATTTTCCTTGCCACCGAAGTCCGGGGCTCCGACGACGTTTGGCCCGCTCAACTCCCGCAGGATCCCGAAGGTTTGTGCAGGACAGCCCGCACCGGCCCCCTCGCTTCCATCTTTCACATCGCTCAAACCGCTCTCGAAAAGCGCCAACTCCGTCAAACCGGAGCGTTTGTTGTCGAAATGGAAGCCGCAGCCGTGGCGCGTGCATCCAACACGCTAAACGTGCCATTCTACTGTGTTCGGGTTGTGAGCGATCTTTCTGAGGAGGATTTCGCCAACAATCTTAATAAATACCTTATGAATGACGGCCGGATGAACATCCCGCGTCTGATTTTCGGCGCATTCGGCAGTCCAGTCGCGCGATTTGGTGAATTAATTCGTCTCTCCAAACGCGCGTCCGTTGCATCAAAGAACCTTGGAGAATTTCTTGCCCACGTCGTCTACTGAAGTGCTTTCATTGATGCGAGCCGCCGTCTACCGAGGCGAAAGTGTCGTTTCCGTTGAAGAGGTCGCAACCCCGGTCATCGGAGACGGCGAAATTCTCATCCGCGTGGAAGCCTGCGGCGTCTGCCACACCGATCTCAAAAAGATCGAATACAACCTTCTCACTCCACCCCGCATCTACGGCCACGAAACCGCCGGAATCGTCGCCGCCGTCGGCAAAAACGTCACCAAATACCAGCCCGGCCACCGCGTTATCGTCTTCCACCACATCCCCTGCGGCGAATGCTTCTACTGCCAACGCAAGCTCTACGCCCAGTGCCCCGTCTATAAGAAGGTAGGCGTCACGGCAGGTTTCGAGCCTGCCGGCGGCGGTTTCGCCCAATACGTTCGCGTCATGGACTGGATCGTTGAACGCGGCG
>JBBQDH010000252.1:0-8707 GCA_038319515.1 Bryobacterales bacterium | reverse complement strand
GCAAGGTAGAGTGGCGCGTAAAAGTAGAACCGGTAATACCGGATGCGGAACGCGAGGCGTGCGAGGTAGCTGCCCACTGAATCGCGCCCCGGATGGAATGCCTTCTGCATCCGGTAGTCGAGTACCTGCTCGCGCGTCAGCGGGCCCGTCGGCGTGAGGCTGTCCTGAATGGTGAGCGGCGCGGGCACGCCGTACTGCTGCTGGCTGAGTTGGTAAGGCAACGTCATCCAGTTACCCGTGACCTGTTTGTTTTGGAGCAGCGTCAAGCCCAGCGCGGGCAGGATGACCAGTGTGGCTGTGGCATAGATTCGCCAGGGGACCGGGCGCAGAAAATACAGCACCACCGCGAGCACCAGGAACACCGATTCATAGGGGCGGCACAGCAGGTGAATCCCGATCCCCAGCCCGATCAACCAGCCATTGCGCCGGGGCAATGCGCCGAAAACCAGGCAACCGGCAACAGCCGACAGCCCTCCTCCCCAGTAGTTGTTCGTCCACTGGTTGAGCGGGCCAAACTGGAAGACCGCCAGAAAGCCGCCGGTGAGCGCCCAGCCTGGCGTGATCCAGCCCAGCAGCATCCAGTAGCAGAGCGAGCAGAAGAGGCCCATGCAGAGCAGCACCCCGGGCCATCCCAGGGTCAGTAGCAGGCCGTTGCCGATGGGGTAAATGGAACTGTAGGTGGGCCGCTGCAACACGAAGAAAGTTTCGAAGAACTGCGGCAGTGCGTGGGGCGGATTTGCCAGACGGAAGTGTCGTAAGGTGTCGGCCACCAGCAGATGCCCAAACTCGTCGTAAATATCCGGCGACGGGGTGGGGTGGTAGACCGTCAGAATGTAGCGCAGCAGGATCGGCATTGCGCCGAAGGCCACCATCCACCAGGTGGTGCGGCTCGCCCGGAATGGTCTGCGGTAAAACACCATCGCGACCAGCAGCGCAGCCACGGCCAGTTCCAGGGCGTCGAGCGCCCCAAAGCCGATCGGATTCTGCAACGGTACGAAGGAAAACATGTGCGTCCCTACAATAAAAAACCGGGACCCGAAGGTCCCGGTTCAGGGAGTGGAGGCATGCTCCACGCCGCGTCGATCAGGTTTGACCCTGTAATTGCAATTTCTTCGTCCCCTTCGAATCGGGGTCCTTTAAAGGTAACATGCCCCGGCGATGACCGGCGCTACACCTTCTCCGCAATCGACTTGCCCTGCAAAAACAGCAGCATATAATCCGGCCCGCCAGCCTTCGAATCCGTGCCGGACATGTTAAACCCGCCGAACGGATGCGCCCCCACCATCGCGCCCGTGCACTTGCGGTTCAGATACAAATTCCCCACAAAAAACTCATCTCTGGCCCGTCGCAGATGCTCCGGATTCTTCGAATAAATCGCCCCGGTCAGGCCATAAACCGAATCGTTCGCCATCCCCAGCGCCTCCTCAAAACTCCCCGCCTTCGCCACCGCCAGCACTGGTCCAAAGATCTCTTCCTGGAAGACGCGCGATTTCGCGTCGACGTCCACAATCACCGTTGGCTCCACAAAATATCCCGATCCATCCGGCGTGCCGCCACCCGTCAAAAGACGCCCCTCACCACGACCAATTTCGATATACGACAGAATGGTCCGCCGGGCTCCCGCACTAATCACCGGCCCCATGTAATGTGCCGGATCATCCGGCGTACCGGTGCGAATCTTCTCCACCCGGGGCTTCAGTTTCGCCACAAAGTCGTCGTACACATCCGCATGCACAATCGCCCGTGAACAGGCCGAGCACTTCTGTCCCGAATACCCGAATGCCGATACGGCCACGCCTTCCACAGCGGCGTCCAGGTCGCAATCCGCATCCACCAGAATGGCGTCTTTACCGCCCATCTCCGCCACAACGCGCTTAATCCAGATCTGCCCCGGCTGCGCCTTCGCGGCCAGTTCATTAATGTGCAGTCCCACATCCCGCGAACCCGTGAACGAGACAAAACGAGTCTTCGGATGCCCCACCAGAGCATCGCCGATCTTTGCCCCGCTGCCGGTTACGAAACAGAACGATTTCGGCGGAAAGCCGGCTTCCAGCAGCGCTTCCACGAATACCGCCGCAACCACCGGCGTCTCACTGGAAGGTTTGATGATCACCGTATTCCCTGCCAGCAGCGCAGCCACCGCCATCCCGCAAAGAATGGCAAACGGGAAGTTCCACGGCGGAATCACCACGCCCACACCCAACGCCAGATACCGCATCTCTCCCAATTCACCCGGTAACTGCACCACCGGTTGCGGACCCGCCAGGCGCGCCATTTCGCGCGCATAATACTCACAGAAATCGACGGCCTCAGCCACCTCTGCTTCCGCTTCCGGCCAAGTCTTGCCCGCCTCGAAAACCAGCCATGCGTCGAACTCCAGCTTGCGCTCACGGATGATGCCGGCCAATCTCAGCGCCATCTGAATACGTTCGGCTGCCGGAGTCCTGCTCCACGCGGGGAAGTTGGCAAACGCGGTCTCAACAGCCCGTTCCGCCATTTCCACCGTGGCCTTCTGCACAACACCCACCACCTCATCAGGACGCGCCGGATTCACACTGGTCAGTTGATCTGTGGAAAGAACCCGTTCCCCCCCGATGAGCAAATCATACGAGCGTCCCAGCCGGGCCCGCACCGCCGCCTGCGCCGCTTCCATCCGTGCGCGATTTTCGGGCTGCGTGAAATCCGTGTACGGTTCGTTGTGAAATTCCGGAATATTCAACTGATTTTCTCCGTTGCCAGCCATTTCCCCTCCCGCACCTCCACCTTCGCAAAAGCACAGGCCGGATCGTGACCGAAGCTGCACCACCAACCCTCCGCCGCCGCCTGACCCAACAGCCGCGTCTTGTTGTCGATCCCTTCCAGCGGGAAAAGATCGAACCCGGAAACCCACGTCGGCGTCACATTCACGGCAAACTGCACCAGATCAGAAAAGTGGCACCAGGTCTGCCCCTTCGATTGCAACTTCACGATCATCATCGCCCGGTTATGCCCCGGCGTAACAATCAACTCCAGGCCCGGAATCACCTCCGTATCTCCATCCAGCAGATACATCTGGCCCGATTCCAGCAACGGCTCATAATTGACCGGGCGATAGCTCACTGAGTCCCGCGGATGCTGTTCCCGCGCATGGTCCAGCTCACCGCGCTGCGCAAGGTATCGCGCGTGGGGCAGGGCCGCCACCACCCGCCCGCCCTCATCCACCGTATTGCCGCCCGCGTGGTCCCAGTGCAGGTGTGTGTTGATCACCAGATCGAACGAATCCGGCGCGAAGCCATGTGCCGAAAGAACCTCGCGCAGTACCGGGCACTCCGGTGTACGCATGCGCTCTTTCGCCCGTGGGTCATGCCGCACGCCGCCACCCGTCTCAATCAGGATTCGATGGACGCTGTCTTCCACTACAAAACAGTTAAATCCTGCTTCGATCAGGTTCAGATCGTCACAGGGTTGTGTCTTCGCCCAAAGTGTTTTCGGCACCACCCCAAAAAATGTCCCGCCGTCCCACCAATAGGAACCGGCCCGCACCAGCGTGACCCGAAAATCGCCGATTTCAAGAGCCGACAATCAGCCCTGCACCAGTTTCTTGCCGCGCTCAAACAGATCTGCCGCTTCGTCAGCAATCTGCTTGCCGCGATCATACAGTTCCTTGCCCCGCTCCATCAGTTCCTTGCCGCTTGATTCCATTGCTTCGCGGCTGTCCTTTGTCGCGCGGCCAATATACTTCCGCGTGACTCTCCCCGATTGGGGTGCGTACAAAAGCGCCGCTGCGGCCCCCACGACTACACCCGCCAGAAACCAGCCCACCGTCTCGTTGCTGTGATTGTCTTCCATAAGCCTCCATTCTAATCCCGCTCGCTTCCGTTGCCCAACAGGAGTATCGTAAAACAATGCCTGTCGATTCCGTAAACGACGAACTTAACAACGAATCGTTCGTGCCCGTCTTCACCTCTTCCAATCACGACGCCGAGATGGAAGCGCTCACCATCAAGGGCATTCTCGAAGCCAGCGATATTCCCGTTATGCTGGTCGGGCCCCACGTGCTGCCCAGTCTCGACTTCCAGGTGCACGTGCCGGAGCACCTCTTCACCAAAGCCGAGCAGATCCTCGCGGACGCCCGACTTGCAGGGCCGGAAGCCGCCGAGGAAGCCGAAGCGGCCTCAGAACTGAAGCCGCTTCAGAAGTAATGAGTGTTAATCGGGGCTGCGAACCTTCCACCAATGCAACTCGCGTAAAGAATCTCTTGATATTTGTGCGATGTTTTCCGGATTTTATACCGCACTCCTGCCCTGGAGGACACGGATCAGCACGCTGATCAGCGCCAGTACCAGGAGAATATGGATCAGACCGCCGACCGTGTAGGCTGTGACGATCCCTAACAGCCACAGGACCACCAGCACAACTGCAATTGTGTAGAGCATTTCTTAACTTCTCCTTTGCGCGGTTTAACCACGCAAAAGGAGTGGTGCAATCCACGTGCCAAAACGGACACCGGAAACACTGAAGTGAATGCTTGACAATAGACGGAGGCCTTGCAACACTGAAGTTTTTGCTTCAGTAATACAAAAGGCTAAACAGATGAAACATTCTCCCGTTATTCACAGCACTTTCGTTCTGGAACGCAGCTACCCGGCCCCGCCGGAGCGCGTCTTCGCCGCCTTTGCCGACCCGGCGTTCAAACGTCGCTGGTTCGCCGAAGGACTGAACCACACCGTGGAGGAGTTCTCCACGGACCTCCGTCCCGGCGGAGCCGAACGCGTCGCCTACCGCTTCAGGGAGGGCACCATGCTCGCCGGCAAGTTGATGATCGCGGACGGTCGGTTTCTGGATGTCATTCCCAACCTCCGCATCGTCACCGCCTCCACCATGGCCTTCGGTGAAAGGCCATTTTCCGCTTCACTGGTCACCATCGAACTACTGGCGTCTGATCAGGGCACAGACCTGATCTGCACATACCAGGGCGCGTTCTTCGAAGGCGCGGACGGGCCACAGATGCGCGAAGCCGGCTGGCGCAAGCTGCTGGAACAACTCGCCCGCGAATTCACCAACCAGTGAGTATCGACCGCATCTTTCACGCTCTGGGAGACCCGACAAGGCGGGCCATCGTCGAAAGACTCAGCGATGGCCCCGCCTCAGTCTCACAGCTTGCGCTACCCCTCAACATCACGGTCACCGCCGTGGGTCAGCATCTGCAATTGTTGGAAGACGCAGGCCTTGTGAAAACGGAGAAGCTGGGGCGCGTCAGAACCTGCAGCATCAACCCCGCAGGCCTTGCGCCCGCAAAGCAGTGGATCGACGACCGCCGCTCTCTCTGGGAACGCCGCCTCGACCGCCTGGGCGACCTGCTCAAAAAGTGAACTCCCGCTTTGCACTCAAGACCCACCAAAAACGGACTGCTCCGCCGCATTGAGCGCAGCTTCTTCTTTCTGTTCATACGAGTAGATCTGCGAACGTTTCTCCGTCCGCGCTTCAAACGCGCGCAGGCCTTCAGGCCGAACAAGCCCCATCAGCCGCCAGGTCCGGAAGCCGCCGGATATTCACGGCACTCCAGATACTCCCTTTGCGGCACGGCGTGAATCGAATGCAGTAACGCGTGGCGTCCACGTTCCTCCGCACACCGTCTATCCAGCCGAAGCACAGCGCCACATCCACAGACTCCGTCCAGGTCAGGCCGGCCGTGCCGCGGCCCTTCTTATGAAAGCCCACCGACAATTCTGCTGTGGTCGCGTGGTTCTGTCGCATCCAGGCCCGAAATGCCTCGCCCGTTTGGAAAAAATCACAAACGCCCAGGCAGCGCGCAGACGAAATTCACGGCCTCGTCCGTGCTCCCTTTCCCCGTCCACTTCGCTTCCATCGGATACGCGCAGAGCGGGCGGGTGCGGTCAGGTGTCCCATTCGCGGAAGTCCCGGTTAAAAGCCGCGCCGCCGTCACCCGTTCCGGTGCCACGCCATTCTCCACCCATTTCTCCAGCGGCTCCACCATATCGAACGATGTCGCACCCGGCCCGCCACTGCAATGCTGCATGCCGGGCACCATGAAAAGGCGGTAGAACTCTTTCGTGTCGCGCATCCCGTGGTTCCCCCCGCGGCCCATGAAATCTGCCACGCCTTCGTAATACCGGATGCTGTTGAGCGGCGTAATATCCGGATCGCTCCAGCCGTGATACTGGATCAGTTTGCCGCCGCGCGCCCGAAACGCCGTCATGTCGGGCGACGTGGCATTGAACAGCGCACCCAGCTTGGAATCAGTAAAATCCACATCATTGTCAAAGCCGTTCGCCGCCCCGAACTGGAAAGATCGGAAATCCCAGTTCGCATCGTCAAACACCATGTAGCGATAAAACGGGATCCCGAGTTTTGCATGTGCGCTTTGTCCGGGCGCGGGCCCGGTGATCCAGTTCGCCCAACCGCCCGGGCCTGCCTCACCACCCGGCACGATGCCTGGGTAAATCAGATCACCATTCGCATCCCTTAGCCCGGTCCAGAGCTTGTTCACAGCCCCCACCTGCGCCGCCGTCAGGCAGGTGTCAGTCTCGGCACCCGCGCATTGCAGCTTCGCCGGATCAAACCGGCAGCGGCGTGGATCGCTCAACACACCGTCTTTTACCCCATCCAGGGCATCGCATTCGGCGTTCACCGCGTCCGCCAGAAGAGGAATTTTCGCCGCCGGAATGTACCCGTCGCCCTCCATCGCGAAGGCCGCCCAAAGGTGTCCACCGGCATAATGCCGTGTCCAGTTATTCGCCGGATCTCCCGCAATGATGCCATCGAAATCCGCCGGATAGCGCTGCGCTTCAATCAGCGCTTCATGCCCTCCCTGCGAACAACCGTTGAAGTAGGAATGCACCGGAGCCTCGCCATAAAAGGCCCTCAGAATCACCTTATCGGCCTCAGCCATCACATGCACCGCACGGTCGGCGAAATCAACGATGCGGTCATAGCGACCCAGGGCCCATGCTCCGTCATTCGTCGTCGCGCCGACGTGCCCGGTGTCCGTTGCACTGGTCGCATAACCGCGCTGCAGGGGCTTTGCCATCGCGGCAGTCGGGATAGTGCCGGCCAGACCGCCGTTGCCCACCGCGAGCAGCTTATGATTCCACTGCGCGGGCATCCAGAGTTCGATGCGGACTTCCGGCTGCACCAGTGCCAGCACCCTGCAGTGTGCCGAGGGCGTTGTGACTGCGGAAGCCGCCGTGATCGTAACGCCCGGGAGCTTGACCCCGGCCAGGCTTTCGCAGGGCATCTGGCCGCAGAGAGCCGTCGGAAGTAAAGCTGCAAACATTACTCGAAGCATCATGGTCCCGTATTCTCTCATGCAAAGTTCATTGGGCTGAAACGATGTCGCGAGACAATACTGTTCATGTCCCGCACCTTGACCTTGCTGCTCCTCACCGGATTCCTCTCCGCCCAAACTCCCCAGCCGTTTATTGAAAAACCCTACCTGCAACTGGGCGACGTGCCGAAGCCGGCCGCCGGCGAAAGTATGGTTCTGCTCTGGCATACAGAAGAAACCACGGGCGCGTGGGCGGTCAAAGTCCGCAACGGGGCATCCGGGACCTGGCGGCCCATGGCGGCACCCGTTGCCCAAACCGTGGATGCCCCCGGAATTCCCACGCACCAGGTCTACCGCGCGAAGCTTACGGGCCTTCTGCCGGGTAGCGAGTTTCACTACCAGGTGCTGAAAGACAACAAGGCCGTCTTCGAAGCTGTTGGCCACGCCCGCAAATCCGCCACACAGCCGGTTCGTTTTGCATTGTTTGGCGATTCTTCCCAGAACACTCCCGGTCAGCGCGCCATTGCCAACCAGGTTTCACTCACCAATCCGGACTTCGTTTTCGTCACCGGCGATATCGTTTACACTTCCGGCCGCATCTCCGAATACCGCGATAAGTACTTCCCCATTTACAACGCCGAAAAGGCCAGTGACGAAACCGGCGCCCCGCTGATTCGCAGTGTGCCCTTCATTGCCGCTCCTGGCAATCACGATACCGTGCTCCAGAACTTTCAGCGCTTTCCCGACGCACTGGCTTACTTTCTTTACTGGGACCAGCCCCTCAACGGCCCGCAAGTCAAAGGCGTGAAGACTGCCCACGAACTGACTGGCAGTGAAGCCGCTCAGCCCGCCTTCCGCGCCGCCGCCGCACCGCGCTATCCCGTCATGGCGAACTTCTCGTTCGACTACGGTAACGCCCACTGGACCGTGCTTGACTCCAACACCTACATGGACTGGTCAAACCCCGAACTCCGCGCCTGGCTGGAGAAAGATCTCGCCTCCGCCGCCAATGCCACCTGGCGCTTCGTTGCTTTCCATCACCCCGGTTTCAACTCTTCAAAGTCGCACTTCACTGATCAGTGGATGCGCCGGCTCGCCCCGGTTTTCGAAAAGGCCGGCGTGGATGTTGTGTTCAGCGGCCACGTTCACAACTACCAGCGAACCTTTCCCCTGACGTTCATTCCGGAAAGCGCCACCCTGGGCCCGAAAGGCGAAGCTCCCGGGCAGTGGACTCTCGACAAGACCTTCGGCGGCGGTTCCGCCTCCAGGCCGAAGGGTGTGATCTATGTCATCAGCGGCGGTGGCGGCGCGGGCCTCTACGACCCCGCTCAAATGAACCAGCCGGAAACCTGGCAGGCCTTCACCGATAAGTTCATCTCGTACGAGCACTCCTTCAGTCTCGTCGATATCAACGGGAAGACTTTCCAGCTGAAGCAGATC
>JBBQDH010000251.1:0-8772 GCA_038319515.1 Bryobacterales bacterium | reverse complement strand
CCATTGTTTAATGTCGTCAGCCGCGACCCATGTGGGCAAATTGCCCAAAAAGACGGTAAAGCTCATTCAGTTGCTTAAATGCACTCCGTGGTTGGTTTTTTGGTGGTTCAGAGGAGGGAGGTCCGATCTCTTACTGATCTGATACTAACAGACCGGTTTACGTGGTGCAATGTTACGCTGCACAGATCCGGTTACAGTGTATTTTTTGGTGCGAATTTCACTGTCGCGCGCGCCGGCTCCAGAATTTGGATTCGGGCCAGCGCCGTTCACCCGCGTAAAAGGCCCTGCGCTGGCGAACATAGTCATGGAATTCGCTTCGTACCATGGCGGCATACGTTTCCTGCGAGTTTTCCGCGACGGCGCGGGCAGCCTCGGCGCCCTGTCGCAAGGCCTTGAGGATGCCGCGACCGGAGAGAGGATCATACGAGGATGCGCTGTCGCCGGCAGCCAGCCAATTTTCTCCGAAAATTTTCTCCCGGCAAGCAGAAGTCACACGGAGGATACGGGTGCCGGCGATGCGCGTGGATTCGAGGCGCGCAGAGGTCAGCGGGGCCTGTTCGAGTTGTTCGCCGATGACGATGCCTTCGGTGGCGTACAGATCCGGATCGGTAAAAAACATCGCCATGGTCTCGCCTGGCCGAACGGGTGACGTGTACCACCAGCCCTGAGGCGTGGTTTCGATGATGGTCCGCAAATCCGGCCCGGAGCCTTCCAGCCGGAGCGCGATGGCGATCAGAGTGTCGTCTTTATCGTATTGATGATCGTCGCCCATGCGGATTCCCGTGCGCCCGGAGGCATCGACCAGGTATTCGGCCCGCACTTCTCCGGGAGCAGGGCAATTGAGAAGCAGCTTCGCTCCGGCACGTTCGGCCTCACGACAAAGCATCGCGTCGAAGCGGTTGCGGTCGACATGCCAGCCGCAGCCATGAGGGTTCGAGACGAAATCCTGCATGGAAGGAGAATCGGAACCCCAGGAGGACAGGATACCCGGAGCTTCGAGAGAGCCCAGCGCGTAAAAGGCATCCCACAGGCCCAGTTCACGCAGAACGGGATTGATTTCGGGGGGCAGAGTTTCGCCGAAGCGGTCTGTATCGAAAGCTGTGGCTTCGCAAAGGACGACCCGAATGCCGCGGCGCGCAAGGCAAAGCGCGGTCACCGCTCCCGCCGGCCCGCCGCCCGCGACGAGAACGTTAAAATCCCCACAATTTAATTGCGTCAGACCACTTATTATGCACTAGAATTAATGACGAACTGCGAGGATCATTTATGGATTTGCAATCGGTTGTGGAAGCCCGCGTCCATCCGGCCATCGGAATTGCGCGCATCGGGAACAGTGATGAGTGGTTTATCGGGCCGGAAGTTCCTCATCCTGTACCACCACCGCCCGGCGGGTACCGCGATGCCTCAGGAAAGCTGAAGCGACAGGCCGCGCAGTTCCGGATTTACGGTTATGACGCGAATGGCGCGGTGGTGGCGGAGCTGACTTCGGCAAACGCCCACATCGAGTGGACCGTCCACGTGGCAAATAAGAAAGGCTCCTGGTACGACTTTGATGCCGCGCTCGACCTGCCGGAAGCGAAGGAGCTGAAATCGTGCCGGCGAAATGCATTTATTCAGGGAGCGGAGCGGGAAAAGCTGGTGATCGATCCCGGCCCGCGCAAAGTGTCTGGTGCAAATGCCACATCGAAGCCCTTTGACACGGGCAAGTTTCTTGATTTTCCGGTTTATCTCGGGGAGCTTTTCACGGACGACGCGGGAAGGTTGCAATTTGTCGGCGGAAAGGGTGTTTCGGCGTCGCCGGTGAATTTCACCCTGGTGACGTTCGCGAACAATCCGGGCTGGCACGACGATACCTCCGACGGGCCGGTGACGGCGAAGGTGGTGGTGGAAGGCAGACAGCTCAGCGTCACTCCGGCGTGGGTGGTCACGACGCCCCCCAATTATTCGCCGGACCTGGTGACGCCGCAAACAATGTATGACGTGATTACGGACGCGCTGTCGGGTTCCCTGCTGACGACGCCGAAGACGACCTCGTTCACGCGCAATATTCTGCCGCTCCTCCGTCAGTTCAGCGAGGCGCAGTGGGTGAATTTCGGCTTTGCGGCGCAGTTCGGATGGCAGGCTCCGAACGATTTTCTGCGCCCGGACATTTTGGCGAAGTTGGCGGCCGCGCCGGGCGACGACGATCCCTACGGCGAACTGCGACGACAGATTTTTCTGAGCTTCCGAAACCCGGGTTCCACCACTTTTGAGCCGCTGGCCTGGCCTCCGATTTATGGCGATGCGTTCGGCAGTTACGATACGCCCGCCGTGGCGCGTGACGGTTTTGCCGTCACCAAAACGATTTACAACAATCTGAAGCAGTGGAGCGCCGGGAAGTTCATCGCGGACTACAAAGTGGAGGCCATGCCTTCGTCGACGATAGCCGACGTGGGTTTGGACGAGCAGCCAGCCACGCTGGACCTTGCGGCGCTGCATTTCTGCATGGGCGGGCCGTTCCATCCGGGATGTGAAATGACCTGGCCGATGCGGCATTCCTCCCTGTACTCGGCACCCTACAGGTTGCGGCAATATCCATATGGGATGACGAAGTCGGATTACGGTGAGTTTTTGACGCAGGCAACTGTAACGGCATCCGACGGGCCTCTTTCGGTGAGCGGTCCCGGGGATATTTCGAAGTGGATGGCGGTGCCGTGGCAGGCAGATACGGCGAGTTGCCGCGCGGGTTATCCGGGCACGGAGTTTCCGTCCGATCCTTTTATCCCGACATTCTGGCCCTCGCGTGTGCCGAATAACGTGATGACGGAGGCCCAGTTCAACACGATCATGAATCCGGACACGTCGCCGGATGCACGCATGGCGGCATTCAACACGCGGCCCTACTGGCTTCGGAGTCTGGATTTCTCGAAACCGTATGTGGAGCAGATCACAAAAATGATCTCGACCTTCGGAGAGCTGGGCCTGGTTCTGAAGCGGGATGCCGGAGGGGAAGGGCTGCCGCCATTCGTTTATGTGGAGACGCTGGCGGAACAGGCACCGAAGCTCACCGCTGCGACTGCGGCCCCCGAGGCCCCGGCGAGTTCCGACCGCAAGAAACCGGCGGTGAGCGACGAGTTTGCCCGCGCCCGTTTTGGGGGATTGCGGCGACCGTAATTCTAAACTGCGCGTGAATACCATGGAAAAACAGTGCGCGCTGACAAAAATCCCGATCTGACGAGAGAAGATAATAGAGTTCACGGCGATACTGAGTTCTGTGAAGAAGTAAGGCCTGAAACCGGACCGGCGGAAGATATCCCGCGATGTGCTGGTGGTCGACGAGATGACGAAACTTCCTGGCGCGAACTGAACGGCGGCCAACCGACCCGAAATGTCATAATCGGAACTTCACTTCATGCCTATTCGCAGCATGACCGGTTTCGCCCGCGTGTCCCGGCCCACGGCTTCGGGGGAACTGACGTTTTCGATCAAAACGGTTAATCATCGGGGCCTCGACGTCCACTTCCACATGCCGATGGAGTTTGACGCAGTCGAGCCGGCGCTGCGCACGGCTTTGCGGAAGCGGGTTTCGCGCGGGCACGTACAGGTGCAGGTCTTCTATAAGCGCGAAAACAGTGCGGCGGGTGCGGCGGTTGTGGTGAACGAGGCATTGCTGCAGACCTGGCTCGATTCGTTTCGCGAAATGGCGACGCGGTACGGGATTGAGTCGAAGCCGGATCTGAACCAGGCGCTGCGGTTGCCGGGGATGATGGAATCGCGGGGGGCTCCGGTGGCGGATGTTTCGGTGGAGGCGGCGGCTCTGGAAGCGGCGGCTCTGGCGATTGAAGAGCTGGACGCGTTTCGGTTGCGCGAGGGCGCCGCGATTGAGGCGGACATCCGGATGCGGGCGGCAGCGCTGCGGGAAATCACGGCGAAGATGGAAGAGATTCGCACGCGGGCGCTGCCCTATTTTCAAAACCGGCTGCGGGACCGGCTGGGCGAACTGTTGAGCGGGGCGCATCTGGATCCGGCGCGGTTGGCGCAGGAAGCCGCGGTGCTGGCGGAGCGGTCCGACATCAGCGAAGAGCTGGTGCGGTTGAAGACGCATGCGGACCAGACTGACGCGCTGCTTTCGGCGGAGGGTGAGACGGGCAAGAAGCTGGACTTCCTGCTGCAGGAAATGAACCGGGAAACGAATACCATCCTTTCGAAAACGGGCGGGCTGGGGGAGCAGGGGTTGACGCTCACGGACCTGGGGCTGGCGGCGAAGGCTGAGATTGACCGGATCCGCGAGCAGAGCCTGAATATCGAATGACGAGTGTCTTCATTATTTCCGCGCCGTCGGGCTCGGGCAAATCCACGCTGGTATCACGGCTGATGAGCGAAGTGGAAAAGCTGACGTTTTCGGTGTCGTACACGACGCGGAAACCGCGCGGGGCGGAGGTGGATGGCGAGGCCTACCACTTCATTGACCGGGCGGAATTTGAGAGCCGGATGGCGGCTGACGAGTTCCTGGAACACGCGGAAGTGTTCGGGAATTACTACGGGACGCACCAGACAGCGCTCAAAATCGCTGAAAACAAAGGCGCAGATCTGGTACTCGACATTGACGTGCAGGGTGCGGCACAATTGAAGAAGCGTATTCCCGACGCCGTCACCATTTTCATTCTTGCTCCGTCGCTGGAAATTCTGGAACAGCGACTTCGATCCCGCAGTCAGGACAGTGAGGAAACCATTCGCCGCAGGCTGGCGGATGCGGCCCGGGAGATACGCGATTACGGCCTGTACGACTACGTGTTGGTGAACGAAGATCTGGAACTTGCGGCGGAAACGCTGAAGTCGATTGTTCGCGCGGAGCGAGTTAAGCGGGTTCGTGTGGAAGAAAAGATCCGGCCGATTCTGGCCACGTTTGGGAGTTTATAAAAAAAATATGGCTGATACACCAGTTCGCAATAACCTGCACTGCTCGATCCCGGACGATCCGGACCAGAGCACCTATCGTTTCATCATTGTGGCGGCGAAGCGCGCGCGGCAGCTGCAGAGCGGCCATCGCCCGGTGCTGCCAACGTCGTCGAAGAAGCCTACCGTGATTGCGATGGAAGAGGCCCGGCGCGGCCTGGTGAAGTATGAACTACCGCCGGAGGTAGTGGTGCAGGAAGTTCCGGTCGAGGGCGAGATTTAAGCACCCAAGTTTTTTGACATGCGTATTATCCTCGGGATCAGCGGCGGGATCGCGGCTTATAAGGCGGCGGAACTCTCCCGCCTGTTGATCCGGGGCGGCCACGAAGTGCAGGTCGTCATGACCCGCGCGGCTGAAGAGTTCGTTCGTCCCCTCACGTTCGCCTCGCTCACGGGGCGCAAAGTCATAACCGACATCTTTTCCTCTGCAAGCCCTGACGCCACACTTTCGAGTGCGGTGGAGCATATTGGCGTCGCGCAGGAACATGATTTGCTGCTGGTCGTTCCGGCGTCGGCGAATACCCTGGCGAAGCTTGCGCACGGTCTGGCGGATGATTTCCTTTCCACGATGTATCTGGCGTTTCGCGGGCCGGTGGTGCTGGCTCCGGCGATGAACAACAACATGTGGGAGCATCCGGCGACGCTGGCGAACATCGAGACGCTGCGCGGGCGCGGACATGTGATTGTGGAGCCGGATGACGGGTTTCTGGCTTGCGGGACTTACGGGCCGGGGCGGCTGGCGGAGAACGGGAAGATTCTGGCGGCGGTAGAGTTGGCAAGGCGCGCGCGGGCGGATTTCGCGGGCGAGACCGTGCTGATTACGGCCGGGCCCACGCAGGAGCCGATTGATCCCGTACGGTATTTGACAAACCGGTCGAGCGGGAAGATGGGGTACGCGTTGGCGCAGGCGGCTTTGGCGCGAGGCGCGAAGGTTGTGCTGGTGACGGGGCCGGTGAGTATCGAGGCACCGCGCGGGGCCCAGGTGGTTCGCGTGGAGACAGCGCAGGAGATGCATGACGCGGTATTTGCATATCTGGAACCTGTGACGGTGATCATTCAATGCGCGGCGGTGGCGGATTTCCGGCCTGCGGCGGTGGCGGCGACGAAGATCAAGAAAACCGGTGCGCCGGTGACGCTGTCCATGGAACCGACGACGGATATTCTGGCGGAACTGGGGCGGAAGCGCGGAGATCGAGTGCTGGTGGGGTTCGCGGCAGAGACTGAGAATCTGCGGGAATATGCGTTCGGAAAGCTCCAGGCGAAACAGTGTGACATGGTGGTGGCGAATCTGGTGGGTGGCCCAAACATGGCAATCGGGACCGGATTTGGTGCGGATTTCAATGAGGTTTCGCTGGCGATGCGCGACGGGGAGTATGTGACTTTACCGAGGGCAACGAAGCGCGAGGTCGCGGACGGAATCCTGGATCAGATCCGGAAGTTGAAGCGATGACGCCAGAAGAACTACGCCGACAACTGGAATACTTTCAGGATTTAGGGATTAAACAGTTGTACCGGCGCGAGGCGGTTGCTGCGCCTAAAGTTGAAGCTCCACCGCCTATGCCACCGAAAATAGAGATCGCCCTGCCGGGGCTTGCACCTGAAAATGACACGCTGGAGAGAATTTGCAGTGATATTGGCGACTGCAAACGCTGCAAGCTGCATGTGGGGCGGAACAAGATTGTGTTTGGGGTCGGGAATCCTGCTACAAAGCTGGTCTTCGTGGGGGAAGGGCCCGGGGCGGATGAAGATGCGCAGGGGTTGCCTTTCGTGGGACGCGCGGGGCAGTTGCTGACGCAGATGATTGAGGGGACGTCGGCAAAAGAGGGCATTCCGCTGAAGCGCGAGGATGTTTATATCTGCAATGTGGTGAAGTGCCGGCCGCCGGAGAATCGGACGCCGGAGGCGGATGAGATGGAGATCTGCGGGCAATTTCTGTTTCGGCAGCTTTCGGCGATTCAGCCAAAGGCGATTATGGCGCTGGGGGCGACGGCGGCGAAGGCGCTGCTGGGCGGCAAGGACGGGGTGACGAAGATGCGCGGTAAGTGGCACAAATGGAAGGATATACCGCTGATGGTGACGTATCACCCTTCGTATTTACTGCGGCCTTATAACCAGGATGCCAAGCGGGAAGCGTGGGAAGATTTGAAGAAGGCGTTACACTTCGTCTACGATTAAGCCACTCCGGCATCCGGGCATGCCCCTATTACCGATCGCGCTCCACGCCGTTATTCCAGTAGCGGAATAGATCTTCCGGGCCTGGAACCTTCAGGGGGCGAACGAGGCGGAAGCCGAGTCCCTGGGCGTCGGTGTGATACCAGATGCTTTTGGGGAGTTGTGGGTCCTGCTGCTTCCAGGTGGCATCCGAGGCGACCCTGGCTCCGCAGCGGCATTTTTCGGCGTCGTCGGCCCAGCTTCCGCCGCGAACCGCATGCGGGTAGGGTTTCGTCGCGACGACCCAGGGTTCGGTTGCGGGCTTATCCGTGTAGGGGGCGTACTGATCGAGCGTCCACTCCATCACGTTGCCCAGCATGTCGTACAAGCCCCATGCGTTCGGCTGCTTTTTGCCAATCAGCTGGTACTTGCCGTTGCTGTTGCCCGAATGCCACGCGTCCGTCTGGCCCGTTCCTCCGGCGCGGCACGCGTACTCCCACTCCGCTTCAGTGGGCAGACGGTAGAACTCGCCAGTCCTGGCGCTGAGCCACTCGGCGTACTTGTTGGCCGCATGCTGCGTCATGCTGATCGCGGGAAACCCATTGATCCCCATGCCGAAGCTCATCTCGACGTAGGGTCGAGTCGGCCCGGCGACTGCGTCCACAATGGAGTCTTTGGTCGGCGTACGGCCAGTCTGCGTCTGGAACATGAACAGCCGGTATTCGTCCCAGGTGACTTCATGCGCCTGCATCCAGAACGCGTCGACCTTCACCTTGCGAGGCCCCATCTGAAACTCGCCGGCAGGCACGGGAACCATCGCGTAGGTCACGGTAGAGTTCGGGATCGTGATGCTGTACTTCGCACCCGGCTTCGCGGCCGAAGGCCTGGCCGTAATGCGCCCGTGGATCTTGCGGACGGTGTCGTTCTCATCGGCCGGTCCGGCGGCCGGGCCAGTCTTCAGAGCGACACCGGCGGGCCAGACGGCACCCGCCTCGATCCACTCGCGCAGCTTCGCCAGTTGCGCCTCGGGTAGACGCGGACCGCCAGGAGGCATCGCGCCGCGCTTGTCCGAAGGGAGTGCGGCGAGTGTATACAACGTGCTGGCATCGGGCTTGCCCGGCACCAGCGCTTTCTTGTCGAGCAGGGACTGACGCGACACAATCGCCAGCCCCCCTGCCGCGCGAGCCTGTGTGTGACAGGCCGCGCAGTGCGATTCAAACAGCGGCGCGATATCGGCCGCAAAATCTGCTCCAGAGGCCGCTGAGCCCGCAAGCAGCAAAGCGAGGGAAAAACGTGCGTGCATCAGATCAGTTTCGTTACGCCAGGCCGGGCCAGAGGCTTCACTTCCAGGCTGCCGTTCCAGTCGATCTTGTCCGGTACCAGCGATTCCTGCGAGTTCATCGCCTGCTCCCAGGTGACTTGCTGCCCGGTATAAGCCGCCATGCGACCCATGATCGCCAGCATGGTGCTGGTCGCGAGCCGCGTACCGTCATTGATGGGCGTGTTCTTGCGGAGGCTGGCGAAGAGCACGTCGTGCTCGCGCTGGTACATGTCGTAAGGCTGGCCGGACCACGTCCAGTTCGTCTTGCCCTCGATCTTCGGACGCGGGCCGCGGCCGATGGTGCACGTGCCTTCCGACCCGATGATGTAGTCCGAGTTCTCGTTGTAGCAGTTCTCAATCTGCCG
>JBBQDH010000250.1:0-8784 GCA_038319515.1 Bryobacterales bacterium | reverse complement strand
GCGCAATCCCGGCCTTCGTGCTCAACACAATACCTTCATTGAACGCCTGCAGAATATTCGACAATACAAGGTTCTGGGTCAGCTTGGCGTGCAGACCAGTACCGGGACCACCACAATAGTAGAGCTTCTTGCCCATGGCTTCCAGATACGGGCGCATGCTCTCGAAGACCTCTTCCTTGCCGCCAATCATGAACGTCAGCGTCCCTGCGGTGGCGCCAGGCGTGGAACCGGTGCAGGGCGCACCCAGAAATTCGATTCCGACCGCAGCGAGTTCTTCGCTGATCCGGATGCTGTGAGACGGGCTGATAGTGCTGGCATCCACCACCACCAGACCAGGCTTCCCGCCCTCCTTAATACCGTTCGCGCCCAGAATCACGGCCTCGGCCATTTCGGTATCGCCGACGCAAAGGAACACGGCCTCAGCGTTTTTCGCCACCTCGGCCGGACTGGAACAGGCAGTCGCGCCCGCCTCCGCCGCCAGTTGATCGGCCTTACTGCCGGTGTTCGACCAGACGGAGACTTCGTGTCCGGCCTTCAGAAGGTTGCGGGCCATGGGGTAGCCCATCAGTCCGAGTCCAAGGAATCCAAGTTTTGCCATAAAGCAAATTGTATAAGGACCGCTATACTGGGTCGCAGGAAATGCCCATGACAGTTGAAAATTTGCTCCTCAAAGCCACCGTGACCAAGCTGCGGGCGTTCACAGACCGGATCGCGATTTGCCTCGGGAAGCTGACCGAAGACCAGATCTGGGCGCGCGGCCATGAAAATGAGAACGCGGTCGGAAACCTGATTCTCCATCTGGATGGCAACGCCCGGCAATGGATTGTTTCCGGTCTGGGCGGCACGCCGGACATCCGCATGCGGGATACCGAATTCGAGGCTGCGGGCGGCCTGACCCGCGAAGAACTCGCAGGCAAGATCCGCGCCACTATCGCTGAGGCGACCAACATCATCGAAGCCCTCACGACCGAACAGCTTACCCGCCTATACAATATCCAGAACCGGACCGCGACCGGCGTCGATGCCGTTATGAACGTTGTAGACCATTTCGCCCAGCACACCGGGCAAATCATCTACGCCACCAAGAACCTGACCGGCCAGGATCTGGGACTTTCGATGCCGAAAAAGAGGGCCTGAATTGCTTCGGCACTATCGGGCCATCGCGGTTCTGCTCACACTCATCGCGTCTGCCCGCATCATTTCCACGTACAGGCAACTCAGCAGCACCATTGACGAACCGGCACACCTTGCAGCCGGAATGGAACTGCTGGAAAGCGGGCGCTACACCTACGAAACGCAGCATCCGCCACTCGCCCGTCTTGTCGGCGCATTGGGATTGCATTTTGCGGGGAGCCGATGGCAGCGCCACCCCGATATGTATTGGGAAGGCTGGCATCTGCTCGGCCAGCACGGCCGCTATTGGCGCAATCTCTTTTTCGCGCGTCTGGCCATGCTGCCGTTTTTCTGGATTGAAGTGGCAGTGGTCTTCCTCCGGGCCGGAAAGATTGGCGGAGCCGCAGCGCTCTGCACCGTGTAGTGGGCGGAGAATCCCGATATCAGCGGTTCCATTCTTCCGGGACTCACTGTCGGCCTCGCCGTGATGTCGAAATTTTCCGCGCTTGCGTTCCTGCCCGCCACATGGTTACTCATGTACCTCTGGCACCTCTCCCACACTCGCCGCGCAGATCTCGCGTACATCCCGCGCCTTATCCCCGCCATCCTGACCGCCGCCGCCCTGATCGCACTCATTCCCGACCTGACCGGCGGCCTTCGTTCGGTCCGGGAACACAACCAGATTGGCCACCTCGCCTACCTCCGGTAGTCACTACGGTAAAAACGCCCCTCGCCACACTCATCCTCGTCCTGGTCGCCATTCGCCGGAACCATCGCGATCTGGCCATGCCTTCGCGCTCGGCGCCGGGATCCTGTGCGTCGTAATCCCTACCCACATCAACATCGGCATCCGCCACATCCTGCCCCTCTGCCTGGTGCTGGCGATCTGTGCGGGTGTGGCCGCCGCCCGCCTGTGGCCCGTGAACAGGCTCGCCGTATTCGCACTTGTGTCCTGGCAAATCATTTCCACGGCCAGCGTTCATCCCGACTACCTCGCATACACAAACGAACCGGCCGGCTCTCACCCCGAGCGCATCCTCGCAGATTCCGATCCAGACTGGGACCAGTCCATCGGCCGTCTCGCCACGCGACTCCGCGGTGGGAGCCACTTCCGTCACCTTCAAGATGAATAGCCCCGGCTACTACACCGCCGCACGGCTGGGCCGCCGTGTCCATCACCCCATGGAAAATCACCGGACAACCGCGCTAAGCCCAGCGCATCGAACCGAAAGAGCGGATTGGAGGATCGATTTTGCTCTGCTACTTCCCCTGACGCCCGACCAGTGTACGCTGACTTTGTGAGCGCCCTTGCCACCATCAAAGAAGCCCTCACCGGCTCTGATCGCGACCTGACCGAAGGCAACCTGCGCCGGGCGATCATCCTTCTGGCCATTCCCATGATTCTCGAAATGGTCATGGAATCGCTCTTCGGCGTGGTCGATATGTTCTTCGTCGCGCGCCTTGGCGTGGATGCCCTCGCCACCGTCGCCCTCACCGAATCCATCCTCGTCATCGTCTTCGGTATCGCGATGGGCCTCAGCATGGCCACCACCGCCTTCGTCGCCAGGCGCATCGGCGAAAAGGACCCCAACGGTGCTTCCGCAGCCGCCATGCAGGCCATCATCGTCGGCATCCTGATCTCGCTTGTCGTCGCCTCCGCAGCCCTGCTTTTCGCCCCCCAACTCCTGGCGCTGATGGGCGCAACCGATGCCGTCGTCCGTGTGGGATCAAACTATACCCGCGTCCTGCTGGGCGGTTCGGTCACTATCTTCCTGCTCTTCCTTATTAACGCCATCTTTCGCGGCGCAGGCGACGCCTCTCTCGCCATGCGCGTGCTCTGGTTTGCCAACACTATCAACATTGTGCTCGACCCCTGCCTGATTAATGGCTGGGGTCCGTTCCCGAAACTCGGCGTGATGGGCGCGGCCGTCGCCACCACCACCGGTCGCGGCCTTGGCGTGGCCATGCAACTCTTCTTCCTGTTCGGCGGCTACAGCCGTGTGCGCATCTACGCAAGCCAAATCCGTATCGACTGGGGACTGCTCTGGCGCCTGCTCACCGTCTCCTTCAGCGGCATCCTGCAATTCGTCATCTCCACCGCCAGTTGGGCAGCGCTGGTGCGCCTCTGCGCGAGTTTCGGCAGCGTCTCCATTGCCGGCTACACCGTCGCCATCAAGATCTTCCTGTTCGTCATCCTGCCCAGCTGGGGCCTGTCGAACGCCGCCGCCACCCTGGTGGGCCAAAGTCTGGGCGCGAAAAAGCCCGACCGCGCCGAAGCCGCCGTCTACCAAACCGGGCGCTACACCATGTACTACATGGGCGCCATCGCCATCGTCTTCCTGATCTTCGCCCCGCAACTCACCGCGTTATTCACCACAGACCCCGCCGTGCGGCATGTCGCCGCCGACTGCCTGCGCTTCATCAGCGTCGGCAACATCTGTTACGCCTGGGGCATGGTGCTGGTGCAGGCCTTCAACGGCTCCGGCGACACCCGTACCCCCACTGTCATCAATTTCTTCTGTTACTGGTGCTTCCAGATTCCGCTCGCCTGGACGCTCTCCATCGGCCTGCACTGGGGCCACCGGGGAGTCTTCGCCGCCATCCCTGCTGCAGAGACCGCCATGACCCTCTGTTCGCTCGTGCTGTTCCGCCGGGGCGCGTGGAAGAAAAAGGTTATCTGACTGGTGGGCTTTGTAAGTGCCCCCTCGCGGACGCAGGTGTCCGTTTGCGGACACTAACCAGCCCCGCCAATCTAAGTCAAACTCCTTAGAATCAGCTGCCTTCGCGATGGCCATGAGCGTGCCACTTCATGTGCAGGAATCCATGGTGCAGCAAACTACCCGCAAAATACTCGTTGTCGACGATCAACCCGACATTCTGGAAGCCATGCGCCTGCTGCTCAAGGGCAGCGGCTTCCTCGCCGAAACCGCCTGTTCCCCCGAACTGGCCCTCCATGCAGCTTCGACGGGCGACCACGACCTGGTCATGATCGATATGAACTACGCCCGCGACACTACGTCAGGCAGCGAAGGTCTGGCCCTTCTCGATATGTTGCGCGCGCTGCGCCCCGAAGTTCCTGTCATCGTGATGACCGCCTGGAGCAGCATCGAACTCGCGGTCGATGCCATGCGGCGCGGCGCCAGCGATTTCATTACCAAGCCCTGGGATAACGACCACGTTCTTGAACTGGTCGCCCGCCAAACCGCCAAACAAAACGAACTCTCCATCGCGCAGCGCGTGCAACGCAGGCTGCTTCCGCGCCCCCGCATCACCGTGCCCGGATTCGAAGCCGAGTCCGTCTTCCGGCCCGCCGGCGAAGTGGGTGGCGATCTTTGCGATGTCTTCGAAACCGGTCCGGACTCATCGGCATTCCTGCTGGGTGACGTGGCAGGCAAAGGCACCGGAGCGGCGATCCTGATGGGCACTCTCCACGGCATCGTGCGCAGCAATCAGGATCTGGCGGGCAACCCCGCCCAATTGCTCGCAAAAGCCAACCGGCAATTCTTCCACTCCACCACCCCCGAACACTATGCGACACTTTTTTTCGGTGCGTATGATGCCGCGGACCGAACACTCCGCTATGTGAATTGCGCACACCCGGCTGCGGTTCTGGTGCGTGCCGAGGGCGCCCTCGAACGTCTTGAGGTCACCAGCCTGATGTTGGGAGCGTTCGAAGGGGCGACCTTTGAAGAACGCGTGGTTCAAATGTCGCCCGGAGATCGCCTGGTCCTCTTCAGCGATGGTGTTTCCGAAGCCCGTGGAGACGATGACGCCTGGGCCGTCGAGTGCATCCAAATGCTGGCCCGCGCCGGTTCAAAATCGTTAGCCCAGGCGCTGGGCATGGCGGCAGTAAGCACTGACGACGTCACCATCCTCGACCTCCGATTCAGCTAAGCCAACACCGACCGCCTCGGCTCCGACAACGCCATCCCCACCATCATCGGTACCTGCCAGAGCAGCAGAGGAATCCACGCCGCCTGCACAAAGTGGTGCGCGGGAACACCAAAAACCGACTCCAGCCAAACCGTACCCACTGTCAGATTCAGCACCGCTACCAACGCGCTCACAGCCAGCGCGTGATGCCGGGCCTTCCGCCCCAATATCCGACCTGATTGAAACTGTGCCAACCAGCAACACCCTTCGATGATCACGAGCCGGATAAGCAGGCCCGGTGTCGCGCTCGGTCCAAACATCCTCAAAACAGTCAATCGTGCGGGCGCAAACATAAGCCATTGGTTCAGGAATATCAGGATCCCCGTCAGCAACACTCGCCCGGGGCTCTGAAGAAAGTGCGTGATCATCAGCGATCCCGCCGTTCGAAGCACATGGGGCCACACAGGCGCGCCCAACTCCAGCAGGTCCCCGACAATCACCGCCGCGCGCTCCGGCGTGGTTGCCAGAGACAATACGCGTTCCGCAGTTGAGAGTTTATGCGTATCGCTCGCCTTGGATGGCCGACTCCGGTTGCTTCGGCTTCGACAGCAGCATCCCCAGAACAATCGGAATCTGCCACAGCACCAGAGGCAACGAAACCATATTCAGGTTCCAGACCAGCGTGACAGACAGATTCAGCAACGCCACCACCGCGCAAGCCGCCAGAGCGTGCTGACCCGCGTTTCGCCTCAGTTCGCGACCCAGCAGATACTGCGTCCAGCCGAAGCACAGCAGACAAATCGCCTCGTACACAAGCAGACTCGGCATGGCCTTCAGGCCGTAAATCCGAAATGCGATTGTATTGGCAATACTTACCATCAACGCACCAATAAACTGCCGGAGGAAAATCCCGCCCCCGGTGAGCAAAACTCTCCACGGGCTCCTCAATAGGTCTTTCACCATCAGTGATCCCGCCGTCCGAATCACATGGGGCCAGACCGGCGCGCCCAGTTCCACCAGGTCCCCGACAATTACCGCCGCGCGCTCCGGCGTAGTCGCCAGAGTCAATAGCCGTTCCGCCGTTGAGAGTTTATTCAATTCATTCACCTGGGCTGTGTCGACGCCGACTGTTTCGGCTTCGACACCAGCATCCCCATCAGCATCGGAATCTGCCAGTTGATCAGCGACCAGACCACGGACTGCAGCACAAAGCGCTGCGGAATTCCCCTGTAGTAGGTCGAGGCAAATGTAACCACCACATTCAGCACCAGCACAACGAGACACGCCGCCAGAGCATGCTGCCGGGCATTGCGCCGCAATTCCCGCCCCAACAGGAACTGGGACGTGGCAAACAGCAACTTGCAGACAGCGAAATAGACTAATATGCCCGGCTTCGCTCTCAGACCAAGACCGAACATTCCAAATGCGAAGAAGTCCGACATCGTGAGCAGGAATGAGGCGATGAATTGCCGCAGGAAGATCATGCTGCCTGTCCAAAGCACTGTGCCAGGGCTGCTCCGTGCATCCCGCAGCATCAGTGATACGGTAGTCCGAATCACGTTAAGCCAGACCGGCGCGCCCGACTCCACCAGGTCCCCGACAATCACCGCCGCCCGCTCCGGCGTGGTCGCCAAACTCAACACCCGTTCCGCCATCGAAGCTTTACGCATATTCCACCCCTGCAATCGTGAGACCCATGAGCAACTGCCGGTAAGCCTGTTGTGTCCGCGCGATCGCTTCAGTACCGCTCGCAGTCACCGTGAAAAACCGCTTGGCCCGACCGCCCCGTTGCGGAGTCGGATCCCCCAAACGTGAGCTAACCAGACCTTTCTCTTCCAGCCGGTCAAGCGTTGTGTAGAGCGCGCCTGGTGCCGGATCGCGGCCCGTGCAGGACGCAATTTCCGCCCGGATCGTCACGCCATAGGCGTCTTCCCCCGCCCGCAGAATCGCCAGCAAAACAATCTGTTCGAAATCGCCAAGTGATGCCTGAGCCATTTAAACTACATCGTAGTTTAAATCTGAGCGCACGTCAAGCCGGTTTTGCAACTTCCGTCAGCGCGGACACAATTCCCCGTGCTTCCTCATCGCTGAACTTCGCGCCGCCCTTCGTCACGTAGAAGACATCAATCGCCTTCTTCGCCTCGGTATCCACCAACACAACCTCAATGTTCCCGCCATGCTTCGAAAACAAAGAGGCAACATCGTAAAGCAATCCCGGCCGGTCCTGCGTCACTAACTCAATCAGCGTCGCAGTGGGCGAAGCCTCATTGTCGTAAGTCGCCCGGAACCCCGCCATCGCATGCGGGTCCGGCTTCACGCGAGGCCGCCGCTTCAGCAGATCCTCTGCCGCAATTTCGCCCCGCACCACCCGCGTCACCGTCCGGATCACATCCTGCGACTCGCCCGGATTCAGTTCCAGATTGCGATGCGGGTCAGAGAAAGTAAAGGTGTCGATCACCATCCCCTGCGCATTCGAAAACGCGTCAGCCTTCAGGATGTTAAACCCAAAGCTTGAAAGCGCCGCCGCCACCGACGCAAACAGAAAACGATGATCGGTCGCCACCACGGTCAGCAGCCAGACTGTCGAACGCGTGAGCGATACAGCCACACCCTTCTCACGCCCCGCCGTTGCCAGCCGAAGATGTTCCAGCATCTCCGCCTCATCGTGAATCCGCAGGTACCGGGGCGGCAAGCCTTCCAGGAACTGCCGCAATTCCGGACTGGCATTCAGTTCAGGCACCGTAATTTTCGTGCCCAGTTCTCGCGTCAGTTCCGCATAAACCTTCGCGTAGAGATTCCATAACAACTGCCGGCGCCAGGGCGTCATGGCGGTTGGATGCACCGCGCTGATATCGCCATAGGTCAGCAGCGTCAGCAGCTTCAGTCGCTCCACAGTGCCCACCCGGGCCGCCACGTCGCGGATCGTCGCCGGGTCTGAAATATCCCGGCCATGCATGGCACCCGAAAGCTCCAGATGCGCGCCAATCAGGAAATTCACCACGTCGCGCGCACGTTCGCTGGTACCGGATCGCAACAGCGCCGTTTCCGCAGTCCGACACGACGGCTCCACGTGACCCAGCAACGGATCGGCCTTCCCCACATCATGGAACAGCAGCGCCGTCACCAAAAGGTCCAGGTCTTCCGTCTCCGAAGCCAGATCGCCAAACAGATCATTCTTCTTTTCGCGCAGGTCAAGCAGGGTTTGGATCGCGACCAAGGTATGCTCGTCAACCGTATACCGGTGGTTGAAGTCGCGAATCACCAGCGCTTCCATCTCGCGCAACTCCGGGAAAATCGCTTCCAGCACCCCGCAGTCATGCATCGCACGCAACGCCTTGCCGCCGTGTGGAAGAGCCGGGATCAAGCGAAATAGGGGCCAGATCGGCTGATGCGATGCCACCCACGCCTCGAACCCGACCGCCGCCTTCTCAACACGCTCTTCGGTGTCCCCCGCCAGCGGCAACCCGTGGCGCGCCACAAAGTCAAACAACCGCAAAAGCACCGAAGGGTCCGTCACCGCCGCAGCCGAAGACCGGAAATAGATCTCGCCGTGCACAATCGAGAAATCCGCATTCGAAAGGCGGGACGTTCTGTCACGGAACTGTGAAAACAGCGAACTGCGCTTCGCCTCAAACCGATCCAGCCGTCGATTCGCCAGGCGTGCAATCCCCCTCAACGCCCGGTAGTACGACCTCTTCAGTACTTACGGATAGACCGAACCAGCCAGCTAAGCAATCTCGTCCTTCAGTTCAAAACTGAACTTGTTGTCGTCCCTGTTCCCCATGTAATGAAGTAAGC
>JBBQDH010000249.1:0-8936 GCA_038319515.1 Bryobacterales bacterium | reverse complement strand
CCGTCAAACAGATGGTGAATTACAAGATGGTCCACCGCTCCCCGCTCATCGGCGCGGTAGCCGCCATCAGCGTCGGCATCCACAAAGGCGAGCCCCTGCTCGACCTCTGCTACGAAGAAGACGCACGCGCCGAAGTGGACGCCAATATCGTCATGACTGATACCGGTCGCTTCGTCGAATTCCAGGCAACTGCCGAACACAAGAGCTTCGATGATCACCAGATGAACCTCATGCGAGACCTCGCGCGCCACGGCGTCGCGGACCTCATCGCGCTCCAGAAAACTGTCATCGAGGCTGCCTGAGTCCATGAAGGTCTGGTGCGCCACAGGCAATCCCGGGAAGCTCCGGGAATTCCGCCTTGCCGGTGAACTATTGGGCATTGAAGTGGAGCCTTTGCCAGACCTGAAGTCCATCCCGGCCCCCGAAGAGACCGGCGACACGTTTGAAGCCAACGCTTCTCTCAAGGCGGCGTACTACAGTCAATTCGCCCCCGGTCTGCTCTTCGCTGACGACTCGGGCCTTGAAGTCGACGCCCTCAGCGGTGAACCCGGCGTCTACTCAGCCCGCTACGCAGGCGAGCACGCCACTGACGATCAGAACAACGCCCTGGTGCTCGAACGTCTGGGCAGTAACCCCCATCGCACTGCCCGCTTCGTCTGCGTCATTGCCCTCGCCGAAGCGGGCCAAACCACTCACCTCTTCCGTGGCACTGTTGAAGGTGAAATCATCCATGAAACCCGGGGCCCCGGTGGCTTCGGTTACGACCCCATGTTCTTCTATCCCCCGTTCGGCAGCACCTTCGGCGAAGTCGATGGCCCCCGCAAGTTCGAAGTCAGCCATCGTGGCCACGCGCTGCGGTTGCTGCTGAACTACCTGAGCCCGGCGTGACCGGCGACGCCGCCACGTGTCGCATCATCGTGGGCAGCATGATGAGGATCTCGGCACATGGATGGTTTACTTGCTGACCGCGCCGTTCATCGCGCGCTTCCGGTATTTGGGAAACGCCTGAAAGAAGAGAGCCAGGAACCCGATAGCCAGTCCGACAGACATGCCAAGACCCAGCATCGCCGGCGGGACTGCCTTCCCCAGCATTAACAACACTGCAAGGTTCAGCGTCACCGGAATAAACGCGGCCCGCAACGGCAGTTGCGGCCTGTCAAGCGCAAAGTAACATCGGGCCACCAGATCCAGCAGTGTCCATCCGATGATGCAGGGCGCCAGCCCCAGAAATACCGCGGACACCAGTGCTGTCGATTCCGCTGTAAAGCTGCCGCGTTCGAACAGCAACCTGATGGCCGGGCGACGAACCGCGATCCCGATCAGGCAGGCCAGCACAGACGCGCCCGCCATCAGTGCCAGGCTCCTGTTCATCAGCCGATACGCCTGAGCGCTGTTGCCGGTGCTGCGAAGGTGAGCGATCTCCGGCAACAGGCTGTTCGCAATCGGATAGACCAGGTAAGCGATCACCACGCCTGTGCAGCGCAGGCAGTAGTCGAATGCCGCCGCCATGCCCGGCCCGCCATGGGTGGCGAAGGCACGCGTCAGCAGCACGTTCGCCGAGATCAGACTGGCGTAGGCCAGGTACATCCCGGGTGTGCGCAGCAGATCCATCAGGGCCGGCGGGCTCTCTGTCGCCCGATGTCCGCTGCGGCGCAGATCGCGGCTGGCAAACCACGTGAGTGACATCTGCAGGGCCGAGCCGGACACATAGCCAATCGCGAAGCCCTTCGCTCCAAACATGGGCCACAGCGTCACGGCACACAGGATCATACTGCCGTTGACACACACCTGATAGAGGGCCGGCATCAGGAAGCGGCGCTCTGTATAAAGCAGGGCAGAGCAGAGGGCTGAGATGCCCCCAAAGAAGATCGCGGGAGCGATAATGCGCAGCAGTGTCACCGCTTCGTCATGCTGCTGAACCGCCAGACCGGGGCCCAGCAGTGATATCAGTTCCGGGGCGAACAGGATAATCGATGCACTGGCTACAAGAAGAATCCACGCAAACACGCTGCGGGCACGTTCAAAGACAGCCGCACGATTGCCCACATGCCGCGCCGTCAGCATGGGCACGAAGGAGACCAGCATCGTGTTGATGATGGCCGTGGTGAGCGTGTCGATCGGGCCGATGGCAACAGCCAGCGCGTCCGCCCGCGCATGCGTTCCCAGAAACCAGGCCGTAACCAGCACGCGGAAGAAGCCGGTAACGTTACCGGCCAGAATACCGGCGCCGACCACGAGCCCGCCCCGCACCAGATTGCTCTGGCCGAGCTTCGTGATCGCGCCGGTTATGCCGGGCGCCGGGCTGGAGAGAGACGTTTGCAGAAACTTTTGCTTGCAGCTAGCGTTTTGCAGCTTCCAGGGCAGCTTCGTAATTGGGGAAGTCGGCCACTTCCGGGACATACTCCACGTACTTCACTTTGTTGTCCGGGCCCACCACGAAAATGGCCCGGCTGAGAATCCGCAATTCCTTGATCAGCGTCCCGTAAGCCTCGCCAAAAGAGCCTTCTCTATGATCAGACAGCATCTTGACGTTATCGAGTGCAAAAGAATTGCAGAAGCGTTTCTGGGCAAACGGCAGGTCCATGCTGACCGTGTAGATGTCCACGTCTTTCAGCTTCCCTGCCTCTTCGTTAAATCGCTTTGTCTGCGCGTCGCAAACCGGCGTGTCGAGTGATGGCAGTACGCTGAAGATTCGGGTTTTGCCTGTAGTATCGGACAGATGAACCGGCTTCATCGCGCTGTCGATCACCGAAAAGTCCGGTGCGTCGTCGCCTGCTTTGAGTTCGGGGCCAACCAGCGTAAACGGGTTTCCCATAAGCGTAGTTCCGGCTGCACGTTCCATGTGAGTTCCTCTTTTCCTGAAGACCCTACTTTAGCAATGCTGCCAGGGCTTCCAGCGTGGTGACCGGAGCCTGACAGGTGAAATTCTCGCAAACGTAAACGGCGGGCCCAATCATTGCCGCCACCGACGGTTGCCACACAGCCAGTTCCGCGCCCGCACCAAGCAGAGTACGGTTAGGGTCGAAGCCCTCCCACAGCAGTCGCGTCATTGCCGGAGCAAGCTCACCGGCTACTACAATTTCACGCCCGGTAGACAGGTCGAACTCACAGGCGCAAAGCATCTGCGGCATCGCCCACGGCGTGGACGCAACCCGATCAGCAAAGGCGGCAATCAGCCGTCGCGCGGACTCGTCAAAATCACTGCGGCCCGTGATCCGGCTGAGGCGCAAGAGGTTCATCAGAGCGGCGGAGTTGCCGGAGGGTTCCGCACCGTCGTAATCGTCTTTCAGCCGCATCAGCTTTGAGGCATCGGCCTGAGATGACGCGAAGAAGCCCCCGTGCTCCCTGTCTTCGAACAGCGATTGCTGCTTTTCAGTCAGCGAAACGGCATCCTGCAGATATCCGAAATCAAATGTAGCCTCGTAGAGATCCAGCAACGCCTGTACGAAGAACGAGTAATCGTCCAGCATTCCGTCGATGCCCGCGTCTCCGGCCCGATAGCGACGCAGAAGGGCCCCATCCGGTGTGCGGAGGCCAGTCAGGATGAATCCGGCGGCTTTCTTCGCGGCTGCCAGATAACCAGGCTCATTCCGAATGTGGCCCGCTTTGGCGAAGGCCGAAATCATCAGTCCGTTCCACGCGGTCAGAATCTTGTCGTCCAGATGCGGGCGCGCGCGTTTGGTCCGCACTTCGAACAGCTTTCGCTCCGCCTCGGCAAGCGCCTTTGCCACGTCCTCAACCGGCTGAGAGAAATGTGCTGCTGTCTCCTGCAGGGTATGCGCCTGAAACAGGATGTTCCGGCCGGTGAACTCCTGATGCGGGTCTTGCCGAACGTTGCCTTCCCGCTCCATGCCGGTGCGGAACGCGAACCACTCTCCGTGTTCCTTGCCCACCAGGTCCATCACCTCCTGCCAGGCCCAGATATAGAAAGCCCCTTCACTCTTCTGCTTCGGTTCCGCCGGATCCGGCGCGCTGTCGGCATCTTCCGCTGACCAGAATGCACCTTCGGGAGCCGTCATATCGCGCAGCAGGTAGTCCAGCGTCCGGCGCGCCGCCATTTCCATGGCGTCATTATTCGTAATCTGGAATGCCTCCAGATAGGAGGTGACCAGCTGCGCCTGATCGTAGAGCATTTTCTCGAAATGGGGAACGAACCAGTATTCATCCACCGAGTAGCGGTGAAATCCGCCACCCAACTGGTCGTTCATGCCACCCTTCTCCATGGCGATCAGGGTCGCGCCCACCATATCGAGAGCCTCTTCATTGCCAGTTCGCTTCCAGTACCGCAGCAGGAAGTTGTGAACCGATGGGCGAGGGAACTTGGGTGCTCCTCCAAACCCGCCCAGCCTCGAATCAAACGAGCGTCGGAAATACTGGAAGGCGCTGTCGAGCACTGCCTCGCCAACCGTTTTGGCATTGCCCGAAGACCTTTCGGCCTGTTCGCGCATCTGCTCCATCACGTTGACGCTCGATTCGACGATTTTCTCGCGATCCTTTTGCCAGGCCTCGGCAATACGATTCAGGATCATGGGGAATCCGGCACGCCCGTAACGATTGTCCGGCGGGAAGTATGTACCACCCACGAAAGGCATCAAATCCGGAGTGAGCCAAACTGACATAGGCCAGCCACCGCTGCCCGTGGTCGACTGCACATAGCTCATGTAAATCCGGTCGATATCCGGGCGCTCTTCCCGGTCCACCTTGATCGAAACGAATTCCTGATTCAAATAGGCCGCGATTTCCTCATTTTCAAAGGACTCGTGCTCCATGACGTGGCACCAGTGGCAGGTGGAATATCCGATGGAAAGGAAGATCGGCTTGTTTTCCAGGCGGGCTTTCGCAAACGCCTCTTCCCCCCAGGGATACCAATCGACAGGGTTGTGAGCGTGTTGCTGAAGGTAGGGGCTTTTTTCGTGGATGAGGCGGTTGGCGCGCATAGGCTCTTTTCAGCAGAACACACACGCGCCCCGGAAAGCGTTTACAGCAGACGGAAATTGACTTCGATTTGCGCGCGGACGTTCACCGCCGTGCCTTTGTTCATGCCCGGCTTGAACTTCCACTTCTGGACAGCTTCAATGGCTTTCTCATCCAGACCCATGCCGAGGCTCTTCACGACGCGAATATCGCGCGCCTTGCCCTCGGTATCGACGATCACGGAGAGCAACACGGTGCCGCTATATTTGGCCTTGCGGGCCTCTTCGGAATACTCGGGGTCTACTTTATAGAGGACTGCCGGGGCACTGACGCCGCCGCCGACCTTAAATACGCCACCACCCACGCCACCGCCCGAGCCGGGACCAAAACCGCCACCGCTGCCCGAACCAACGCCGCCGCCCGAACCATTGCCCATACCACCGCCCGAGCCGTTGCCGTTTGAGCCGTTCATCAGTTTCGCCAGCGGATCTCCCCAGTTGTTGAGCGTACTCTGGGGCAGGGGAGTATCCGGTGGAGCCAGAATAGAGGGGTCCATTGCCAGCTTCGGCGTGTGGTCCACAATCATGGGCGGCACGAACTGCTTCATGGAAGGTTTGGGGAGCCTGCCCTTGGAAACCGGCAGCGCTTCACGCGCACCACCTCCACCGCCACCCTGCATGGTGTCTTTTTTGGGCTTCACATCCGGCACAAAGGCCTTGATGTTCGGATCGATCAGGCTGAGGTTCTGCTTAATCGCCTTCTGCACAATGGGGCTGGAAAGTCCAAACCAAAGCAGCGCGAAAACCGCTACATGGACGCCCGCCGAAATATACCGCGACTTGGGATCTTTGTCGTACAGTCCCCAGATTTCCTTCACGGCAACCGGACGCGAAGTCAATTCGAGCGGCGGAAGTTGCGGGGGCTTAATCAGGTCGTGCACCGCCTCATACAGGGACATGTACCACGGAGCTTCGGTATCGGGCGCGAGCAATCGGCTGAGATGGTCGTCAGGATCCGTGTGGAGTTTCACGGCGCCATTCGCGTCATGTACCGCAGTCTCGACCTCATGATGGGGAACTTCTGGCATCCAGTCAACCAATCCTGCGGCGGCACGGCCACCGCCCTACTTAAATTTTTGACGAGAGATCTGCTCTTTTCGTTCCGTTCAATACAAAACGGAAACGAAGGCAAAACCCCACTCTCGCATGGAGTTTAGCATATCCGCCATAAGCCGGTCTTTCGCCGCTTTCCAATTGACGAAGAAGTTGCAGGAAGCGTTACGTAAAATGGTATTGACCTTTTTAACCATCCGACGGGAACATTTATGATTACGCGCGAGCGGGCAATTGAGATTTTGCATGAGCACACAAAGTCGGAGAGTCTGCGCCGCCATGCGTTTCAGGTGGAGACCTGCGTGGCCGCCTACGCCGTAAAGTTCAGCGCGGACCCGGAAACCTGGAGCGTGACGGCGCTGTTGCATGACTTCGACTATGAAATGCATCCGGAGGCCCCGGATCATCCCATGAAGGGTGAAATCATTTTGGAAGGGCTGGGCGTCCCGGCGGAGATCCGGCGCGCGATTTTGTCGCATGCCAACTACAGCGGTGTTTCGCGCGATTCGCTCCTTGAAAAGTCCCTGTTCGCCTGCGATGAGCTTTCGGGGTTCATCTCGGCCTGTTCACTTGTGAAGCCCAGCCGGAAGGTAGCGGAAGTGGATGTCAAAACCGTGCGTAAGAAGATGAAAGATAGGGCGTTTGCCCGTTCTGTCAACAGGGACGACATCGTGAATGGCGCGGCGGAAATGGGCCTCGATCTGGACGATCACATTGATTTCTGTATTCAGGCGATGCAACGAAACGCCGACGTGATCGGGTTGTAGTGTTGGATCTATGTTTGTGATATTGTGGATCCATGAACGGACTGAAAATGCACGTTTCCAAATGGGGCAACAGCCTGGCGATCCGGCTGCCCGCCGCGTTGGTGCAAGAACTCAATCTCAAGGCAGGCGACGAAATTAACATTCGTTCCGCAGGCCAGTTTGAGTTTGTGGTGGAACGCGAAATGACCAGAGAGGAGGCTATCGCGAAGATGAGAGCGATGCGGACTCCTCTGCCCCCCGGCTTCAGGTTTGACCGGGAAGAAGCGAATGCCCGCTGACGCCTTTCTCGATACCAACGTATTGATTTACTCGTTCGCCGAGGAGGGCATCAAGACTTCAGTCGCGGAATCGCTGGTCATCGGTGGATGCACCGTCGGGGTACAGTCGCTGAACGAACTCGTTAGTGTCGCGGTCCGGAAGCTGCGCAAGCCGTGGGTGGACATCCTCTCGTGGCTGACTGTTATCCATAAGCTTTCTCCGCCGCCTGTACCGTTGACACAAGAGATACATTATCGGGGACTCCACATCGCGCAGGCGCATGGGTATCACATCGATGATTCCATGCTTCTGGCCGCCGCGATTGAGTCCGGCTGCACGGTGTTCTATTCCGAAGACCTGCCGGACGGCCACGTGATTCATGGCCTCACGATTCGCAATCCTTTCGCAGCCCAACATACAAACTGACCAGTTCGCGAACCGCCGGGATGTGCTCATATTCGAGCGCGGCCTGCCGTTTCGCTTCCGTATCGGGCACGAAGGTGTTCGATGGTCGCTTGGCATCCACCTGACTGGCCTCCCGAATCAGCAAATAATCCGCTTCGCTCAGCGGCATTCCGAAATGCGCCGCGATCTTCCCCATGATGGCCTGCGGCAGTTCTGTGTAGTCAACGAACAGGCCCCCCGGCTCAGACCGGGCGTTGAGGGCCGCAAGCAGGATTCCGGCCAGCACCCCTGCCGCGAAATCCACACGGGACAACCGGTTCTCCGGTGGCGGAATCATGTGCAGCCCCGGCTGTCGCAAATGCGAAGCCAATACTTCGAGCGGATGGCGGAACAGGAAGATCCAGGGCGTCTGCGGAAATGCCTGCCGGATGAGCCGGAGATGCGGCATGTGCCAGGCGTCCAGCTTGAGAATTTTTGAGCGCCCCGCGAACGCCCCGACGAAAGAACGCAGCCAGGCAATCTTCTCCTCGTCCGACCCTGCCGATTGCAGGATCTGATCGAACGGCGGCGGCTCGGACAGAACAGTTGTGTGGGGCAACGCCGCAAACGACTTCGCCACCAGCGTGGACCCACAACGGGAGAGGTGAAAGATCATTCCGGCCAGTGCGCCGATCCCGGCCCGCAGGGGCGCTTTGCACCGCGTCAGGTTGGTGAGAGGATGCCAGCGGAATTTTCGGATACTGTCCTCGAAAAACGGTTCGGTAAGGCGTTCTCCCGGAGCGTAAATCCATTCGGCAAGAGGCGCGGAGCCCGCAGGAAATTCCAGATGGAACGGAATCCATCCGGTCCGGTCGTCAGGGAACTCGGTCGAAGCCGAGCGCGCTGCTGCTTCCAGATCGGCCTCGTGAAAACCGAACCCGAGCGCTGTCGCTTCCCGTGTCGCCTCCGCAAGTAACTCCCGCCGGTCCCGGATCGCGCTCAGCTTCCTGTTCGTCACGACGATCTTACGGAATTGGTCAATTCCCAGTTGTGGCGCGGGAATGCGCGGAACCGGTTCGCTGCGGGCGAAAACCTCCCGCAGCCAGTCGTTCACTTCCGAATCGATCACCAGATGGACGCGATTTGTTGTGCCGCGATTATTCACCCGGTGCGGAAGATTGACGTTAACGTAGTAGCACTGGCCGGTTTCCAGCCCGAGTCGCTCGCCATTCAGATAAAACTCCACGTCGGGATTGGTCTGCAACGGGATGTGAATGCGCACCTCGCCATCTTCGAAGTCGAGCGCGTTGTCGCAGTGCTCGCGAATAAACGAACCCGGTGCCAGACTCAGAAGCCGCACTGCTTTCAACGGACACCGCAATACGGAAAGTACGCGGCTAAAAGCCGGCGAGCGAGCCAGAAGAGGTGAGTCTGAAAAGGTGGACCCGGTGACACCAAGATCATCCGTTCGGCCCGAGGGAGATCGCAGCGAAACGCCTGT
>JBBQDH010000248.1:0-8939 GCA_038319515.1 Bryobacterales bacterium | reverse complement strand
GCGGCACTGCCAGCTTCTTCAGGGCCGCCATCGCCGCTTCCGCGCGATACTCCTGGGTGAAACCCAGCACTGCGTTCAGCACCACAATCGCCCCAATGGCCACAGCGTCGGCATAATCCCCCAGCGCCGCCGACACCCCGGCAGCCACCATCAGGACCAGCATCATCAACCCGGTCAGTTGCTCCCGGACAATCCGCCACGGGCTGCGAAGGCCGCTGCCCGTCAGCTCATTTCGCCCCACCTCCGCCAGCAGCCGGGCCGCTTCCGCCTCGCTCAGGCCGTTCATGTGCAATCGCCCAGACTTGTCCGCATGGTCCAAACCTCCAGCAGCGCCACCGTACAGGCCAGAATCACCGGCCCCAGCACCACCCCCGCAATCCCGAACACAATCAGCCCGCCGAAAAGTGACAGCATCACCCCCAACGGATGGATCCGAACTTCCGCCCCCACCAACACCGGATACAGGACGTTATCGATCAGCCCCACCACCAGCCCGCCCCACAGGACCATGATGAGCGCCTTCACCCAGCTCCCGTGCACCAACAGCCAGATCGCCGCCGGAGCCCAGATAAACGCTGTCCCGACCAGCGGCAGCACCGAGGCCACCGCAAATGCCAGCCCGAACGGCACGGGCGCTGGCAGCCCCAGAAACCAAAACATCAGCCCGCCCAGCAGCCCCTGTATCAGCTTCACCACCACGTTGCCGTAGAGCGTCGCATGAATGGTCTGAGAGATCCGCGCAAAAAGTCCCGCGGTCTCGTCAGCCGAAAGGGGAATCAATCGCCCAACGGATGCGAGCAACGTCACCCGGTCCCGAAAGAAGAAAAACAGCAACAGCAGCATAATGCTGAACTGCGTCACAAACTGAACAGATCCGCTCAGTGCGGCCGGTGTTTGCCCCGCCACCGCGCCCGCCAACCGCCGCAATTCCTGAGGCAAATCAAACCGCCCCTCCACCTGCTGCAGCAGCCATGCCGCCGAGGAGTTCTGCCCCAGTGCCGCCCGCAACCGTGTCGGATTCAGCCCGTCCGCCACAAAATCAAATGCACGCGGAACCTGGCTCAGCCCCTGTTGCAACAAAAATACTCCCGGAGCCAGCAGGATCAAAAGCACGGCCAGTACAGCAACGAATGCCGCCAGTTCCGGCGGCAGCCGTTTCTCCACCAGTCGATGCAGCGGGTGCCCCACCACCGCGAGCGCCAGCGCCCAGGTCAGCGCCGCTAAAAACGGCTCCGCAAGCAGCCAGCACAGGTAAAACGCCAGACCGGTCATCAAAATCAGCGCCGCCTCGCCGATCCGCTTCTGCGTAGACAAACCGCTCATACGCTCAGTACGGCGCAGGGCGAATGGCGAATCAGCGCATGCGCATTAGTCCGCAGCCTGCCCAGCGCCCCCTGGCTCACACCTCGCCCAATCACCAGCAAATCCGCACCGTGCCGCACCGCTGCCCCGGTGATCCCCTCCACCAGCCCGATCTCTTCCACAATCTCGAGCGGCAACTTCACTCCTGCCTCCTGACACACCGCAGGAAAATGCTCCGCTGCCCGATCCAGAAGAAATACATGCGCCCGGTCCGCCGCCGCGCTCGGAAAACAAGGATCCACCCCCGGCACCGAGTGCACCACGCGAAGCGTCGCCCCGAACTTCCCCGCATACCGAGAGGCCGTCCGTAGTATCGACGCAGTCTGCGGCCCCATGTCCACCGCGCACACCAGCGATTTGTAATTCTCACCATGCGCCACCGCACTTGCGGAATGCACGTCGGTCCAAACCGGACAATCGGCATCATGCAACACCGAAGCAGTCACCGACCCCAGCAGCAGTTCGCGAAACCGCGTCCGCCCCTGCGTGGGCATCATGATCAGCGGAGCTTCCATTGCCTCCGCGAACCGAACAATCGACTCCGCAGGAGACCCCACCACAACCGCCCGTCGAGCCGCCGGAAATACCGTGAGTTTCTCTTCCGCACGACGGCGCAAATCGTTCGCCTCGCCAAACTCCTCCGGAAGATTCAGCACATGCAGCACCGTCACCTCGGCGCCCAGTTGCCGCGACATTGCAGCAACAGCGGGCCACACAACATGCGACCGTTCAGAGAAATCGACCGGATAGAGAATGTTTTTGGGCATTGGATTGTCCATCATCTCCCTCACCTGATTTACCGAGCAATTGCAGGACCAGGAAGGATCGGAAATGCGATGACCGCCACTGTCTATAAAGCCGGAATGTCAACCCAGGCGCGTTTCGCCCAGGATTCAAGGCCCTTCTCGGCGAGTTGCACGCCCTTGGCACCTTCAAGGAGGTCCCAACGGAACGGTTCGTCCTTTACGACATGGCGCAGGAAGAGTTCCCACTGCCGCTTGAAGGCATTGTCGAACTGGTCCTGGTCGGGCAGCGTCTGCCAGCCATCAAAGAAATTGATCGGTTGGGGGGCGTCGGGATTCCAGGTGGGACGCGGAGTGGCAGCGTAGGTCTGGACGCGGCAATCGCGCAACCCGGCAACTGCGGAACCTTTGGTGCCATCTACCTGCAACGTCAACAGATCGTCGCGACGAACGCGGACGGTCCACGAAGAATTGAAGTGGGCGATGATGCCGTTTTCGAGCTCGAAAGTCGCGTAAGCCGAATCGTCGGCGGTGCAGGCGTAGGGCTTGCCTGCTTCGTCACGGCGTTCCGGGATGTGAGTGGCGCCGAGGCAGGAAACCGCTTTCACCGGAGCAAACACGTTGTCCAGCACGTAGCGCCAGTGGCAAAGCATGTCGAGAATAAGGCCGCCGCCATCTTCTTTCCGATAGTTCCAGGAAGGGCGCTGCGGGGTGACAGTGTCGCCCTCAAAGACCCAGTAGCCGAACTCGCCACGCACCGAGAGAATGCGACCGAAGAAGCCGAGATCGGCCAGGTGCTTCAGCTTCATGATGCCGGGTAGCCAGAGTTTGTCCTGGACGACTCCGTGCTTCACGCCCGCGGCTTTGGCCTGCCGGAAAAGATCCAGGGCCACTTCCGTCTTGTCGGCACTCGGTTTTTCGCAATAGATGTGCTTTCCGGCGGCAATCGCAGCCGAAACCGCATCCACCCGCCGATCCGTGGTTTGGGAATCGAAATAGACGGAATATTCCGGGTTGGCCAGCGCCTCTTCGAGGTTCGTGGTCCAGGGGATGCCGCCAAATTCGCGCGAGATGTTCTCCAGCTTAATGGCATTTCGGCCCACCAGCAGTGGCCTGGGCATAATGACCTCAGTGTCGGACAGCTTAAGTCCGCCCTGCTGCATGATGGCGTAGATGGAGCGGCGCAGGTGCTGGTTCAGGCCCATGCGTCCGGTGACGCCGTTCATGATGATGCCGACGGAGTGAATAGTTTTAGAGGACATGATTAGTTTTCGGTTTCCGTTACTTAGGTAGATCCGTGCATTGTGGCCGCGCGCCTTCCGGCAGCGCCGGAACGTCGACGCCGGCACGCGGAAGAGTGCCCGCCAGCTCCTGACGCCAGTGCGCGACGTCGCCGGCAGGGCCGTACACGTAGATCATCCGCATCGGCGTGTCGCCGGTATTCGTGAGCTGATGAAAGACCGTGGGTGGGATGTAGGCGGCTTGCCCCGTCGAAATGGCGCGGCGCTCTTCTCCCAAACACATTTCGCCGGTTCCTTCGACAATGAAATAGATCTCTTCCTGCTCCTGATTGTGCCAGGGCACCTGCCCGCCATTAGGTTCGAGCGTTACCATGCCCATGGCAAAATTCGTGCACTGGATGGGACTCAGGCCGCCTACCAGATTCTGTGTACGGCGGCGCGCGGGATAGACGCGACCGGCTATTTCCGTAAGGTCTGCAATAGTCACTTAGAGTCACTCCAGAAGGTGAGATAAGGGCGGTCCTGAATGATGCGAAGAAGGTACAACGCAACTTCGCGAACGTGGTAATCGCCCCACATGCAGGCTTCGCCCCGCGGGACCCCGTCGGAGCCTGGTGCTCGATCCCAGCCGTTGGGGCGGTGGTAGACAGAATGGAGGAGCAGGCCCTGATGGTTCGGGTCCGTGCTGAGGTACGGTTCGGAAAAGAGTGAATTGCAGACGGTCAGTCCAGCCTGCCAGTACCGTTCGTTTTTGAGATACCTGCCCAGGCGCAACAGCCCTTGCGCGCCGATGGCGGCTGCGGAGCTGTCGATCGGTTCGTGGGGATTGAAGGGGTCCGACGGGCGTGAGGCCCAGTCGCCCAGCTTGTGCAGATTGGGGGCCCCGGTATCCCAGTATGGAATGCCATCGGTGGGCGAGTGTTCGATGTAGAAGTCGCAGGTGGCTTCGGCGGCGCGGCGCATGGTGGCCGTGATGGCTTCGCGACCTCCGACAGGGAGTAGTTCTGCGTCAGAAAGCGTGGCGATGAACTCCAGTTCTTCGGCAAAACCGCACATCGCCCAGGCGAGACCGCGGGTCCAGGTGCTGAACGGCGTGTAGCCCTGCTGGGTACCGGGACAACGAAAATTGCCATCGTTGGTATTGAAGATACTTTCGTGGACGGTGCGCCCCCGCAGGTCGTATATGTCCCGGTCTTCGCCATAATAAACCGAGTATTGGGCGGTCGCCCCGGCGTGTTGAACGAGGCGGCCCAGAAGCGAGATCTTCCTGTCGTTCTCTCCCATCAGGACATGGCCAAGCTTGTGGCTGACCGCAAGCGCGCGGAGGGACCGAATAGTATCGACAAATAGTGAGTGCGGACCGTTAAACGAGTAGATGTACCCGCCACCCTGTGCGGTACGGGACCAGCGCATCGCCTGAACGGCACCCGAACACATCAGTGCGAGTTCATAGAAGCGCCGCTCCCAGGCATTGTCTTCAATGGAGCCTTCATTTATCAGGCGGAGAAGATTGCCGTAAGTCGATACGTTGTTGAAGCCGTGGTCGTGCACCCCTGCATGGGTAATGTGCGGCGCCATCAGGCGGACCGTGTGGTTACGCCCGGATTCAAGGAATGCTTTGTCGCCAGTCGCGTCGAACTGAAGAATAGACGCCCCGAACTGGAAACCCTGTGTCCATTCGGTCCAGCCGCGGCTGGTGTATTTACCGTTGATGGTAAACACCGGAGCCCCCTGGGAAGGATCCCAGGAAGCTTCCAGCGAGCAAAGCTTTTGGGCGGAAGCTTCAAAGAGAGTGTTTATTTTGGCACCCAGGGCGGAGGGGCTGAGATCTTGGCGGACCTGAATCATTAATCTCGCATGATATCGAATTGACGCACAAAGCGAGTTAGTGTTTCTTTTCCTCCGCAGGATGTGCCGCTGAAGGCTTTTGCTCGGCAGGTTTTGCTTCTCCATGCTTCTCTTCGCCGGCCTTCGCCTCTCCGGCTTTTGCTTCGCCGTGGGCCGCCTGTGCGCCTTTGCCTTCCGTCGCGGATGAGGCGGCGGCGGCCACGGCAGCTACTGTTGCTGCCGACTTCTCCTGCTTCTGGTATTGAATGATGAGTGTGACGCGGCGATTCGCAGCCGCATCGGGGTGTTCGGGATCCCGCAGACTCTGGTCAGCAAAACCACGTACCTGAGTCACCTGATCGTCCCGAACACCATTTTCCTGCATCCAGCGGCGCGCCGAATTGGCGCGGTCTGTCGAAAGCTCCCAGTTGGAGTAGCCGGCCTTTGACCCGAACGGCTTGGAGTCCGTGTGGCCTTCCATGGTAATCCTATTCGGCAGTTTCCCGATCTCCTCTGCAAGCGTGAGCAGAAGGTCCTTGCCAAAGCTCGTCGGCGCCGGACTGCCGGATTCGAAGAACATGCCCTTGTCGTCTTCCAGCATCTCGATCCGAAGACCTTCGCCCGTCACCGTAATCACGATATGGTCTTTGATCTTTTCGAGCGAACCGGTATCTTTGACGGCCTGTTCCAGCTTCTCTTTCAGCTTCTTCATGTCGTCTTTGTGGATCGCCAGACTTTCACTGCCTGCGCCGCGAAGACCATTGCCGATTTCCTTGCCGTGCCCCTTGGGATCAGTGAAGTAACCACCCACGGCCTTCTGCACCTGTTCGCTGCTGCTCAGCAGCCAGAGCACGATGAAGAGAGCCATCATGGCCGTAACGAAATCGGCGTAGGCCACTTTCCAGGCCCCGCCGTGATGTGCTGCATGGCCGCCTTTCTTCCTGCGAATAATGATGATCGGCTGTAGCTGCTGTGCCATCGGATCAGGCCGCCTTTGTGGCAGCACCGCCCTTGCAGGCCGTTTCCATGGCCTTGAAGGATGGTCGCAGATCATGCGGAATTGCCCGGCGCGCGAATTCGACGGCAATCATCGGCGCCATTCCCCGTGCGAAGGCCATCAGCCCTGCGCGCAACATCTGATAAAACTGCCCCTCGGAGTCAATGGTTTTTTCAAGGTTTGCCGCAATGGGCGAGACCACGCCATAGCAAAGCAAAATACCCAGGAACGTGCCGACAAGCGCCGCCGCGACCTTGTGGCCAATCTCTTCCGGTGGTCCGCCAAGCGCGCCCATGGTGATGACCACGCCCAGAACAGCCGCCACAATACCCAGACCAGGCAGAGCATCGGAAACCGTGGAGAGGGCTTTCGCCGGCAGCATCGCCTCATGGTGGTGAATGTCGATATCGGCTTCCAGCATGGCATCGAGATCATGGGGCGGCACAACGCCTGCCACCGCCGTGCGCAGAGTGTCGCAGACGAAGTGCAGCATGTGGTGGTCTTTAATCAGCTTCGGGTACTTCGAGAAGACCGCGCTCTTGTCGGGGTTCTCGACATCCTCTTCCAGCTTGGCCATGCCGCTTTTACGCGCAAAGCTGAAGATGTCGTTCAGCATTTTGAGACTCTCCAGATAAAAATCTTTGCTGTATTTGCTACCGGAGATCACACCCAGCACGCACTTGAAGATCTTGATGATCAGAGGCAAGGGGTTGGCAATGAGGAGAGTGCCTATCGCGGCCCCCCCGATAATGACCAGCTCGGCCGGTTGGACCAGAACTGCCAGATTCCCCTTCTCCATGAGAAAGCCGCCGATGATGGCGCCGATAACGATGACGAGACCAATGATTGCAAACATGACCTGGGTGTCTATCGGCGGAAAGGCGGGAGAACTTGAGGGTCCAGGCCGAAAGACACGCACGAATCGCCAATTCCGTTATCAGCGCAGGATGCGGATCCGGTGATTTTCGGAATCGCCAATATAAACGACCCCTTTCGCATCGACGAAAACGCCGTGTGGGCGGGCCAGTTTCGCTTTGTGCGGGTCGCCATCCGGGCCGTCCCCACGTTCACCCGTTCCGGCAACGGTGGAGATGATCCCGTTATGATCCACCCGGCGAATCGCATGATTCTCCGTGTCAGCAATATAGAGACTGCCATCCGGGGCTAGTGCAACGCCCTTTGGTCCTGAGAGTTTCGCTTTCTTTGCATCCCCGCCGTCACCCGAAAACCCCTTCTCACCCGTCCCGGCGAACAGATACATCTTCCCGGATTTTACATCCAGACGATAGATCGCATTGCCCTCCCGGAGCGCCAGAAAGTAGTTACCCGCTTTGTCGATTGCGAGAGCACGCGGCCCGTCCAGAGGCGTACCTGTCAGGGGCGATCCATCCGGAGCCGGCCCGCGCTTGCCGGTACCTGCCCAAGTGGAGATCGTGCCGGATTTCAGATCCAGACTACGAATTCGGAAATTCAGAATGTCGCAGATCAGCAGGTGCTGGTCAGGAGTGAACGCAATGCTGTGGGGCTGTCTGAACTGCGCCTGAATGGCCGGGCCTCCGTCCCCCGCAAAGCCCTCCGCACCTGTTCCGGCGACCAGCGTTGCGGCCTTCGTCTTGCGGTCAATCCGGCTAACTGAATGCTTCGTACGGTCGCAAAAGAACAAATCGCCGGCCTTGTCGAAAGCGATCTCGTACGGCTCTCCCAGACCCTCCGCCACAACCGTGCTTTTCCTGGTCTTCAGGTCGAGCCGGGAAATGCGGTGGTTGCCGACCTCGCAATAGTAGAGCGCCTTGTCCGGGCCGATGCCGAGCCCAAAAGGCTGATCCATCTTTCCATCTGAAGCGCCTGCCACACCAGTTCCGGCAATCGTGGTCAGAGTCTGAGCTCCGCACAGGGTTGCCAGGAAAAGCCCGGCAAAGAACAGGAATGCCAGTGTGGTTCGCATCTTTCTATTTTTCAATTGCGGCAGCCGCCATGGCGAGGAAAATATTGATCTCATCCGCAACATCGCCGCCGCCGTTGGTGCGTTGTAACAAAATGATACCGATCAGATCCTTCGCAGGATCGATGAATTCATACGTCCGGTAAGCTCCTCCCTTCACCCGTGTGCCGACAGAATTGTATCGGTAGGTGCCCCGGTTGTCCCGCACCACTTCATAGCCCAGCCCATGCCCGACACCGGGAGCGAAACCGGTCTTCATCTCGCCAGTCATGGAAGTACCCATCATTTCCGCAGCCGCTGCGGAGAGCACGCGCTTTCCATCCAGTTTCCCCTTGTTGAGAATCATCTGGTTGAAACGAAGTAAATCCGCCGCGGTGCTGAACAGCCCACCTTCCGGCGCAGGGATCCGCAGGCCGCTCGGCGCGTCAAACTGGGTCGCGCGCTTCAGGACGCCGTGGTCATCTGTGTAGACGGCGGAGATGCGGGGTTTCCGGTCATCGGACGGGAAAAACATTGTGTCCTTCATGCCCAGCGGTTCAAAAACACGCTGCGACAGGAACTGGTCAAACGGCATTTTCGAAGTCACCTCAATGATCCGACCGAGAGTCGCCAGACCGATATTGCTGTAGTTCCAGCCCGCACCAGGCTCGAACAACAGGGCCAGCTTCCCGCCCTCGGCCACCCTTTCAGCCAGCGTGGAGGGAGGAGTTCCCCGCCCCGGAGGCACGCCGCCCGGCAGCCCGGAGGTGTGCGTCATCAGGTCCAGAATGTTAATTGGCCGTTGCGGAGAAGCGGACGTGCAGCCACCCGCCGGAGTGCAGACTGAC
>JBBQDH010000247.1:0-8978 GCA_038319515.1 Bryobacterales bacterium | reverse complement strand
CAGTTGGCAGCACGGGAGACGTATTTCCACTACTTTCCATAGCCTAGGAAATCAGACGCCGTGGCCGATTACGGGTACCGTGAGGTAACGCGGTCAGGCGGGATTGAGTATGTTGAACTCCTGGCGCCGGGTGGGCGCGAGGCCGCTCTTCTTTGCCCGATACCCCGTTGCGTGGAATCAAAAGATTTTGGAGACAATCATTGCGAACCATAGCCGTGAACTCGTGATAGTGGCTTCGGAAAGACCAAATTTGTGGGCGGATCTTTCAGCAAAGCTAAAGCTCGGGTGCACGGTCTTCCGGGTCGCCATCGACTCGCCATATGACAAGCGATATCGGCAGAACCATGTTGTCTGGCCATCTACGACCGTCCAGCGCCGGTTAGAGGCAAAATGTCAGGTAGACTGGGCTCGGCTCGCGCGAAAAGGCGGCAAAACCAGTTATCTTTCACGCCTGTTTCGGCTTGCGCGCCCCTTGATACCAACGATTGCGCTATGGCCTGACTGGATCATTGAACCAGAGAAAGCAGCGCATCTATTTCCAATTGGACCGAGGTTTGGTTTTATGCCAATACCCGATCTCCCGTCCGCGACGGAGATCGACGTTCCACCCAAGCCGGTTCAACCGGGCACTCGAGTAGTGTTCGCAAGCGGCACTGACGGAACTGTGAGGGGGTGGGTCAACGCGTTCTCCCGGACGAGTGCGGAGGCATGTGGGCGGCCGGGACTCAATGGTCTACTCCTGGGCACGGATATATCTACTCCAGCCGAGTTCGGTGAGGCACTCGAATCGAGAGCATTCATGCCGTTGGGGACAGGACTTGATTCCGCCGTGGCGATTGTTCACCACGGCGGGATCGGAACATCTGCGGCAGCTCTGGAGAAGGCGATTCCTCCGATAATCGTGCCAAGGATTTTTATGCAGCCTACAAATGCTGGATGGCTTCGACGGCAGTCTTGGCGCAGTATCTGACTTCCTGATCAGCCGGGGGACTGCGGCAGGCTGCGGAGGCGGAGGTGAACGCTGCAACTGAGTCAGTTACGCCTCAGCGTCGGCAGCGCCTTGTTCTGGTGACTTCCGTAACCGTTACGGATCAAAAGGCATTGGAATTGACGACCCGCTGGTTGAATCGCGTGTCACTTCCCCTGTGCTTTTCCAGGGTTGAAAGGATCTGGGGCACCGGAACGCACTATACCGTCCTGAGCCACATCAATGACCCGGCCAATTCCGCCATCGATTCGAAAGTTGAAGGCTAGTTTTTCGATCCTGATGCAGTCCTGGCAGTGGTTCAGGATGCCGGCCGCGATCATCTCAGTCTCAGTGTGAAACCGCCATTGATTGAGAGCTGTGCTCACCGCCGCTCCGGCCTCGGGAGCGAAAGTCTTGATCACCTGAGAATCGATCACGCGGCCTGCTGCGGAAACAACGAGTTCGATCACGACCGTTCCGGTGCCTGCGTTGCGGAGGAGGGTTGGTGGATACGCCGGTAACGGGCCACCAATCACGTTCAGCCGGAAAAGTTCAGAACCCCCACGCAAAATTCCGCGACCGGCATATTTGCTCTCGAAATCAGCGCCCTGCAGAAGGAAGGAAGCCGCAAATATCAGAGCGATAAACATGCCGCGCGGGGCTTGTTGGCTCTCTCTGGCGGACTTTGCTGACATTTTCGGGTTGATGTGCGTGTTTGTCACGATTCCTCTTTTCTGGTAAACAAGTCCACTATTTGACGACTGCCTGAACTGGAATGTTCCTGGAAAATGGTGCTTAGGGATACCACTGGCTCTTTTGACTTCGGAGCCCGGACGGCGGATGAAGGCTATTCCCGAAAGAGCTCCTAAAGTCCCGTCACCAGGGCGTTAAAGAACAGCTTGAAGGTCAGGTAGCTCTGGGCGCGGTACTGTGGCCGCATGCCGAACAGGATGATGTGGCCGGTGCCGGATTTCGCGTCGATCAGGGCCGTCTTGCCGGCGATGTGGCTTTCGCCCAGCAGCCATCCCGAGGCGAGCACGCCTTTGTCGATAAATTTCGCGACGGAGGGCTCTGTCGTTTCCCAGGCCGGGCTACTTTCATCCCAGATGGGGAGGTCCGCCGGAAGGCCGCGGGTGAGCGGACTGGTGGTGTCGAGGCGGACATTCAGCAAAGAGCCGGGGCAGTAGAAGTCCCTGGCGGCCACTCCCGCCAAAACGTTCTTCGCCTTAACACCCAGATGATCGATGGCGTACCCGGTGGAGCGGTTCAGGAAGACCAGCGTTCCGCCTGCAGCGGTGAACTGTCGCAGTGCTTCCGCGCCGCTTTCTCCCAAACCGCCCGTAAACTCCGGTGGCATTGCACCTTCGGCATGGCCATTTTCGATGGCGCGGGGGAGCTCATCGGCAAAGACAATGGTGTCGAACTTCGAGCGCAGATTTCCGCCCTGGATATCGGCATTTCGCAAAGACGAAAAACCGAACCCAAATTGTTCCAGCAGCCAGCGGGTCCAGCCTTCGTCCATGTTGGCGTTGAAGCTCTTGTAGAGTCCGATGCGCGGTGCTTTCATTTCATGCCACGCGGAACCCTGATTACCGAACGCGAAGTCGCCCGCCTGATTACGCCACACCGATTGCCCTTGGGCCCAGTGCGCATTAGCCGCCTTCCAGCCATCGGAATCGGAGGCCGTGTACGTCTGGGCCGGGGGCTGCGCGGCGAAGTTCGCTTTGGTGAGTGGGCCTGCGACCGGCTGATCGACGAACTTCGCATCCACTCCGAAGAGCAACGGCAACGTGTGGGCGGTCACGTCGTAAGGGCGTTTGGGTGGTCCGCCAGGATAGAGCAGATCCATGGGATAGTGCTGCCGCTCCAGGAGCGCTTTCGCATACCCGGAATAGGGCTGCTGGAAGGGGATGACGTAGTCGCCGTTTGCCGCCTGGCTGATCTCCACCTGTCCGAACGAGAGGGTTTCGAGAAGCTTCCGCGTGGCGCCGGGGTCGCGCTGGTTCTTCGGAATGATGGCGCCCCACGGGGCGTTGCGGGCCACCTGGTGCTGCCCCACTTTGTAGAAAGCCCGCAGCATATCTTCGCGGTGAATTGCCGCGTTATAGAGCAGGGACTCGAAGGCGATCTGCTGGTAATCAATGATGTCGCGCAGTCGCCAGGTGCCGCCTTTCCAGGGTTCCAGATAGTTCCAGCTGCGTTGTCGCGGATCGTAGCCAAGAGCTGTGGTGTCGATGTTTTCGGGCTTGATGGTGATGGGGGTGGCGAGGCGTGCGCTGGCGGATTCGGTCAGGATGCGGATGCCGCCATGGAAGGCCTGGTAATGACGGGAGGGCGTCCAGAAATCGTAGGCCGCGTGGATCGCCACGCCGTCTTTCCCGGCGCTGGTCAGGTCCGTTGCCATGGAGGCTCCCATCATGTTCATCTCCTGGGAGAGGATGGGGTCGATGTTGGGCTCGATGGGGTCGAGCCATGGCGGGATGAAGATGCGGGAGCCGCCGGCGCCCTGCTGGTGCACGTCGTAGACGATCTCAGGGTGCCAGACGTTGTGGAGTTGAGAAATGGTGGCACGGGTTTCGGGTTGGGAGAAGATGTACCAGTCGCGGTTGTTATCGTGGCCCACGTATTTCTGATAAAGCTCGGGCGGGCTGGTGCCTTCCCAGCTGGTGCCGAGGGTGCGGCGATACCACTGTGTGACGATGTCAACGCCGTCCGGGTTAATGGAGGGGGCGAGCAGAAGAATCGTATTTTGCAGAATGGCGCTGAAGCGTGGATTCGTCTCGGTGGCCAGGCGATAGGCAAACTCGACGGCGCTGTGGGTGGCGGCGACCTCGGTGGCATGGATGGAGCAGGTCATCAGAACGATATTTTTGCCCTCTTTGAAGAGTGGTTCGGCCTGGGCGGGAGAAGTGAGGCGAGGGTCAGCGAGGCGACGCTGGATTTCGCGGTAGTGGTCGAGATTGCGCAGCGTCTCCGGTGCGGCGATGGTGGCGATGATGAGGGGGCGGTTTTCCGCAGTTCTGCCGTATTCGGTGACGCGGATCCGGTCACTTGATTTCGCGAGGAGCTGGAAGTAAGAAACGACCTTGTCCCAGTCGAGCAACTCGCGGTCGACGCCAATCTTGTGGCCAAAGTGGGATTCCGGGGTGGGAATGGTTGCGGCCGAAGCGGCAATTGCGCCCGCGACAGCCAGAAGAATAAGTTTGGAAAGGCGGAGTGAGTGGGCCTGCGGCATTTCAGGCGATTATAGCCAGGTGCCGCAGGATGTTACGAATCGCCGCAGCGTCATGCCGCTGCGGCGTGGGCATGGGAAGCGAGCGCGGACTGTACCAGCCATTTCATCTGGCGTGGCTCAAACGGGGCGGAGCAATAGTCGGTTGCGCCTGCTTCGAGCGCGTCCAGCCATTCCGAGGTGTTGGGGATTCTGGTCACGACGACAAAGGGTAATGCCGGTCGTGCCCGCCGAAGATCCTGAAGCAGGGACAGGTATTTCTGGCCTTCACCGTTGACGAACACAAGATCGCAGTCAATGAAGTCAGAAGGTTGTGTAGTTTGCGGTTTGCTTTCGATGAGGTGAGACCCGGCATCGAGTGCGAGGGAGAGTTGCTTCGCGGCGGTTGGTTCAATTCCGATCAGCGTTATTTTCGCCATAAGATCTCCTTCAGAGTTTCTGCTCTCGGCCTGGAGCGACTGATGATCCGGCGTAGATCACCCGACTTCAATATGGCACAGAAAACGAACAAATCTTAATCTCAGTTTTGCGAAGTGTCTGAATGAGTCCTTTCCATGCCACTTCGATGCCGGGGCTTGGCGCGGTGCCGGGGTGAATCGTATTTAATGCGTTGTTCAGGCGGGGTTAATAGTGGGTTGCGTCTTAGTGAGCAGAGACAAAAAGAGAGCGACGCTCTCGAATCAAAAACTCTAAAAGGAACAGGAAAACGCCATGAAAACCATTACTTTGATGCTTGCCGCCGCAGCCCTGACATTCGCCCAGGCTCCGGCTACCCCCGCACCGGCTGTGAAAGACACCATGAATGCGGCGCCCGTCGCGAAGAAGCACGTGAAGAAGCATGCGAAGAAGGCTGCTGCCACGACTGCCAAACCAGCCGCCGCAGTTGCCACGCCCGCACCCACCGGCAAGTAGTTGTCCGTTGCCAAAGACCTGCAGGGGTGGTGCAAACGGCCACCCCTCTTTGAGGAAAACGCCCGTTTCTCAGTCGGCGACGGGAACAGGGGCCAGGATTCGTTCACTATGGGGACCGACATCGGCGATCGGCGGGTATTCGGGGAATTCAAAAACCAGGTGCCAGAAACCAACCGGACTCAGGGCAGTACGGATTTGCCTTGGGCCCAAGGGTGTACCGCGACCCAGTTGATTTCACGCAAAGCCGCAAAGAAGCAAAGAAACCCTCCAAAACTGCTCCTCGATTTGCCTGGTTGGCCGGAGGCGTTGTCCCCACCCGCGCTTTGATGAGAATTCGTGGCCCGCAGGGCCATTCAGGCAGGCGGAACCGCCCGTGGAAATGCGCTGTCAGGGCCCGAAGCCAAGAGTCTTGAAAACCTTCCGTAAATAGATCTGTATCGCCCCGTCTTCAATCCGCATCATCACGCTCTGCTCGCCCAGATTGACGAGTTCGCGCAACGCAAGTGGAATCCAGAGCTGCCCGTCATCGGAGAGGCTGGAGTGGTATTCGCTCAGAATATCGGCGTCTCCTTCCCTCTTTTGCCCTTCACCCGGCATCACGGGCAGGATTTTCAGCCGGTCATCATCCAGCATCACCACATGAAAGAGGGTCCAGCTTCGGTTCTGACAAAAGTTCCTGATCGGGGGAGGGAAGTGGATCACGCCGCCGCGAACCTTTGCAAGAAAGGTTCCCGCAGGTATTCCGTCAGGAGGGTTCACTTCCGCCAGGTTAACATGGCCAACGGCCCGCTACATCCTGGACGACGCCGGTGTGCGCGGTCAGGTGCAGGCGGGCGACCTTGTGCTTGAGAACACTGGCCTGCGCGCAGCGTGGGCTTCGGTTTCTGGCGGTCATGCCGGAAGGCGTCAGCTCCGGAGCATACGCTGATGATCCGCGCATTCGGCGGTGAGAGCCGCATGACGGCGAAGGACGGCGGGATTCCCGGGGCACTCTGGTGGGGCTGTCAATTCCTGCAACTCCCGATCTGCCCCTTCCGGCGCCCCGATCGCAGGGCTGGCCGGCAGCGCCTTCGCCATCCAAATCGCGAACGTCCACCAATTCATAACTGAAGTTCAGCCGCTCCGGTGTCAGCCGGGCTTCCATCCGCATTGGCGCTTCCCCGACGTGGAGCATGATCTGGCGGGGAAAAGTGTCGAAGGCTCGGTACCCCTGCACCCTGTTACCCCGGCATGCGGAACGGCATGTCGGCAGCACTAATGGCTCTGGAGCCCGATTTGAACAAACCAGCCCCAACCGATTCTTCCCGGGAGATCCATTCGCCCATTGCGGATTTCAGGCAATTCTGACTTTGTGGCAGCGCGTAATGGTGACCCCGGTGAGGGTGCGCGCCGCAATCGCGGTGAGATTGCGGAGACTCAGTTTGAGTGTGACTGTCGTATTCGTGCAGGGGGGTGCGTACCTTGTTACCCGCGCACCGGTTGGCTTGCGATTGTTGCGCCTTTTTTCATTTCTGTTATACTTCCATGGAAGGCACGGACACAGGAAGTGGGCGCAAGCCCACTTTTTTATTGGTGCACGGAATCGGATTATGAAGCGCGAAGAAGCGGTCTCGAAAATTCGGCAAATTGCAGAGCTTGCGGCGGTTGACGCCGGGATCGAGATCGTCGACGTCGAGCTGAAGGGTTCCGGGCGCTACCAGCAACTGCGTATCGTAATTGACAAACCGGGCGGCGTCACCCACGACGACTGCAAGCTGATCGATCATGCGGTGAGCGACGAGGTGGATACTGTCGACCCGATCGCGGGGCCATACGAACTGGAAGTCAGTTCACCTGGCGTCGAACGACCACTGAAGAAGTGGCAGGATTGGGAACGCTTTGTTGGCCAGAAGGTGAAGGTTGTGTTGAAAACACCTCTGATCAGTTCGGACCAGAAGCCAGGCAGGTCCGTTGACCTTAAGAATTTCGAAGGCGCCGTCTTCGGCGCCGCTGACCAGACCATTACCATCGAGCTTTCAGACGGCCACCAGGTTGCGTTCCCCTTTGAACAGGTGAGCCGGGCCAATCTGAAGTTCGAGTGGTAGTTTCCAGGACCTATAAATTCAGACCGTTCACATTCAGGATCGAGGCATAATACCGTGGACAATATTTATCAATCGATTGAAATTCTCAGCAAGGAAAAGGGCATTGACGCCCAGATTGTTCTTGACGCGGTGAAAGACGCGATGCTGATTGCGGCTCGCAAGCATTTCCGCACAACCGAGAATTATGATGCGGTGTTTGACCCGAAAGCGGGCGGCCTGAAGCTCTATGCCGTTAAGACTGTTGCCGAAGTAGTGGCTGATCCCGCCCTCGAAATGACTCTCGCGGAAGCGCTGAAGGTGGATCCGCAGGCGGAAATCGGCACGGAAATTCGCATTCAGAAGCCGACGGAAGCGCTGGGCCGAATTTCTGCGCAAACTGCCAAACAGGTTATTTTTCAAAAAGTTCGGGAAGCCGAACGGGACACGATTTACCGGGAATACGCGGACCGCGTGGGCGAACTGGTGAATACGACCATTAAGCGCGTGGAAGGTCTGGACCTGGTGGTTGATCTGGGGAAGACGGAAGCCCGTTTGCCTAAGCGTGAACAGTCGCGTCTGGAGAGCTACAGCGTGGGCGACCGCGTTCGATGCGTGATCCGGATTGTGGATAAGTCGGCCAAGGGCCCGGGAGTGGTGGTGTCGCGTGCCGATGGCGAACTGGTGCGACGCCTGTTTGAGCAGGAAGTGCCGGAAATCTATGACGGCACCGTGGTCATCAAAGGCTGCGCTCGTGAGGCGGGCGAACGGACCAAGATCGCGGTGTTCAGCCGTGACCGGGATGTGGATTGCGTCGGGGCCTGCGTGGGGATGAAGGGTATGCGGGTGCAGTCGATCATTCGCGAACTGCGCGGCGAGAAAATCGACATTATTGAATACTCTGATGATCCGGTGCAGTTCGCCACTCATGCGCTGAGCCCGGCGAAGATCAGCCGGGTGACGGTGCTGGATCCGACCGACCACCATATGGAAGTGATCGTGGATGACTCGCAGCTTTCGCTGGCGATCGGCAAGAAGGGCCAGAATGTGCGGCTAGCCGCGAAATTGCTGGGTTGGAAGATCGATATCAAGTCGGAAGAAGAGAAGCGGCAGGAAGTGCAGAACGCCATTACGCTGCTGTCTGCCGGCACACCGGTTTCCGCGCTGATCGAGTACGGCCTGGCCGAAGCGACGGTGGATGCTCTGGTGAAGGGCGATGTGGGCACGATTGAGAAGCTGGGCAGCATGACGCCGGAAGAACTGGAATCGATTGCGGGGATTGACGACGACGCGGTCGGACGAATTCAGCAGGCGATCAACGGCTACTACGGTCAGGATTACAGTGACCAGGGAGCGGAGTACGCCGAAGAAGCTCCGGTCGAACAGGTGGAAGTCATTCCTGAGGCAACAGACCTGGCAGCAGAGCCGGAAGCGGTTGCGGAAGCAGCAAACCCGAATGAAAACGCAGGGGATGCCGGTTCTGTTACCATGATGGAGCCGGTGGAAGTGTCCGCCGAAGCAGGCGTGGCGGCTGGTTCCGGGACTGAACCCGTAGTCTGACCGGCGCGGAAGCACTTGGTTTTTCGTTTTGAAACAGGCAGTAGTGACCTGTGCCGGTTGGCCGGTGCAGGTGGGCAGGCAGGTAAATTAATCGCTTGAATATGAGTAAGATCCGAATCAATGAGCTGGCGCGGCAACTGGAAGTAAAGTCGCGGGAGGTCATCGAGAAGCTCCACGAACTCGGTGTCGACGAAAAGGTGACCCACTCCAGCTCGATCGATGACGACACAGCCGACAAGCTGCGCCG
>JBBQDH010000246.1:0-9044 GCA_038319515.1 Bryobacterales bacterium | reverse complement strand
CCGCCGATTTCACCAGATATGTCGGAAACCACGCGAAAAAGAACCACGACCCCCACGCATAGCACCAATACATCGCCACAATAATCCGGATCTGTGAGCTCCCCGCCAGCACGCGCCACGGCAACGCCACATGCCGAACCCCCGCTGCCACCGGTGGATCGCGATACCAGAACGCCCAAACCGCCGCCCACACCACACCCACGCCGCCCAGAATCCAGAACGCCGCCCGCCACCCCAGCGCCGCCTGCAACGGCACCACCAGCAGTGGAGCCAGCGCCCCGCCAAACCGGCTCGCCGCCCAGATAAACCCCTGGCTCCGCGCATGCTCACGAACCGGGAAATTCCGCGCAATCACCCCCGCCGCATTCGGATACGCCCCGGCTTCCCCCGCGCCAAACAGGAACCGGATCGCCACCAGCCCTCCGAAACCCGTCGCCATCCCCGTCAGCGCTGTGAACGCCGACCACCACAGCACAATCCGCGTAATCACCCGCCCCTGGCCAAACCGGTCCCCGAACGCGCCCGTCGGAATCTCAAACAGCCCGTACGCCAGCACAAACGCCCCCAGAACCCAGCCCCACCGCTCCGGGCTGATCCCCAGCTCTGCCTGAATCCGCGGCCCCGCCACCGCGATGCTGATGCGGTCCAGAAACGTGATGATGGCCAGCAGCACCAGCATCACCAAAATATGGGTTCGGTTTTTCACTTGCTCACTTTCAAAACAATCTTCTCCAGCAACTCCGTCCCGCTCCGCAGATTCTCCACCGAAATCCGCTCGTCATTCCCATGCAGCCGCAACTCGCCATCTTTCCGGAAAATCGGCACCCCATAAACCGCCATGCCCTTCGCCCTTAAAAACGCCCCGTCCGTCGTCCCGCGCATCAAAAACGGCACCACCACGGCCTTCCTGTCCGCCTCCCGAAACACGCTCTCCATCGCCTCATACAGCGGCGACGTCAGCGAACTCGGCTCCGTCGAAGGCTGCGACCCCGTCTCCGCCGGCTCCACCGTCACCGCCGGATCGTCCACAATCTTCCGCAACCGCGCAAACACCTCATCCACCGATTCCCCCGGCATCCGCCGCGCATCCAACTGCGCCTCCGCCGTATTCGGAATCACATTGATCTTCATCCCCGCCGCCAGCATCGTGGGCGACACATTAAACCGCAGCATCGCCCCAAACTCGGGCTCGCGTTTCCTCATCGCATCCGCCGCAGCCCCCGCCGTCGTCGGGTCCTCCAAACGAGGCAGTAAAGGCCCCACCCACGCATAGTCCGGCAGCTTGCTCACCTCCCGAAAATACGCCCGCGTCGTGGCATTCAAAACCACCGGCTGCTCCGCCTCCGTCAGCCGCACAATCGCCCGCGCCAAATGATAAACCGGATTGTCATCACGGGGCAGGGAACCATGCCCCGCCGTGCCCCGCGCCGTCAGCTTCAGCCGCGTCGGCACCTTCTCCGCCGTCTGGATCTGGTACACCGACACGCCCCCTGAAACCGGCAAAATATACGAATACTCGTTCAACGCAAACTCCGCGTCAATCTTCCCGTATACATGCTCAATCACCCAGTGCGCCCCGCCTGACCCCGCCTCCTCATCCGCCTCCGAAAGCAGAATCACATCCCGATCCGGCACCACCTTCCGCCGTGCCAGATCCACCATCACCGCCAGTTCCGCCGCCAGCAGATTCTTGTCGTCCTCCGCCCCGCGCCCATAAATGTACCCGTCTTTCTCCACCGCCGCAAACGGATCCACCGTCCACTGCGACCGGTCCACAGGCACCACATCACTGTGGGCGATTAACAGCAAAGGCCGTTGCTTCCCGGACCCCTTCAGCCGCGCGATGAAGTTCAGCCGCGCCGGGTCATCCCCCACCAGCTCCGCCGGAATCCCCTCCCTGTCCGCCACGCCCTTCAGATAATTCGCCACCCGCGTCTCATTGCCAGGCGGATTCGACGTATCGAGCCTGATCAGATCCCGCAAATACCCCGCCGCCAGATCTCCCAAACTCTGCGCATGCAAGCTCCCCGCCACCAACGCTAAAACCAGCACTTTCAAGTTCAACATCCTTTCATCATGCAAAACTCCGCCGCATCTGGTACTGTGATCCTGATGTCCCTAGACGCATCCCTGCAGGACCCGCTTCGTTTCCATCGCAAGGCCCCGCCCTGCGCTGTCGTTATTTATGGCGCCAACGGCGATCTCACCAAGCGCAAGCTCGTGCCTGCGCTCTACAGACTCGCCTATGAAGGCAGACTGGCCCCGGGCTTCGCCATCGTCGGCGTTTCCCGCACACCCATGTCGAATGACGAGTTTCGTGAAAAAATGCACGAATCCGTCAAGAAATTTCTCGAAGATTCTCCCTTCGATGAGGACCTCTGGCGCTCCTTCGCGCAGGGACTTTCTTATGTTGCCGGCGACGTCGGCGACCCCAACTCATTCGTCGATCTCAGCAAGCACCTCGAAGGTATTGCCGAAGAGCGCAAGACCGAAGGCAACGTCCTCTTCTATCTTTCGACGCAGCCCAGCCAGTACGCGCAGACCGCTGAAGGCCTGGCCGCCGCTGGTCTGAACCACGGCGCGGGCTGGCGGCGCATTGTCATCGAGAAACCCTTTGGGCACGACCTTGACAGCGCCCGTGTGCTGAATGGCCGCCTGCAGAAGTGCTTCCACGAAAACGAAATCTACCGCATCGACCATTACCTGGGCAAAGAAACTGTCCAGAACATCATGGCGTTCCGCTTCGGCAACGGCATCTTCGAACCGCTCTGGAACCGCACCTATATCGACCACGTACAGATCACCGCCGCCGAATCCATCGGCGTGGAAGGCCGCGGCGCTTATTACCAGGAAGCGGGCGCGCTGCGTGACATGATCCAGAACCACCTGCTGCAGGTGATGGCCACCGTCGCCATGGAACCGGCGTCTTCTTTCACCTCTGACGCGGTTCGCGATGAGCGCGCCAAGCTGCTCCGCGCCATCCGCATCATGCGCCCGGATCAGGTGCCTGATAACGCGGTTGCCGGCCAGTACGGCTCAGGCCGCTCCGGCAGCGAAATGGTGCAGGGCTTCCTTGCGGAAAAGGGCGTCAGCCCGGACTCGCAAACCAATACCTACGCCGCCGTCACCTTCCTGGTGGACAACTGGCGCTGGGCCGGCGTCCCCTTCTACATCCGCACCGGCAAGGCTCTTCCCAAGCGCGTCAGCGAGATTGCCATCCAGTTCCGCACCGCGCCCCTCGCCATGTTCCGCAAGGCCACGGCAGGCGCGGAAACCGTGCCCAACATGCTCATCCTCCGCATCCAGCCGGAAGAAGGCATCTCCCTCAAGTTCGTTTCCAAGCGCCCCGGCTCCGGCATGCAGTTGCGCCCGGTTTCGATGGACTTCAACTACGGTTCCAGCTTCGGCGAACGGTCGCCCTCCGCTTACGAAACCCTGCTGCTGGACGCCATTTCCGGTGACGCAACACTCTACACCCGCCAGGACATGGTGGAGGCGAGCTGGACCGCTGTGCAGCCCATCATGGATTACTGGGCCACCCAGAAGTTCAACTTCCCGAACTACGCCGCAGGCACCTGGGGACCCGAAGCCGCCGATGAGATGTTGGCGCGCTGGGGCCACACCTGGAGGAAGCCGTAAATGTCCGCCACCCAAACCATCAAGCCGGACAAGATCCTCAAAGAACTGGGCGAGTTGTGGACCAACATGGGCAAGCCCGACGAGGGTGAAGACCAATCGCACGGCGGCGGCCTGTTGCGCGCCTGCGCCATGACGCTGATCAGCTTCGTCGATGACGAGGAAGATACGCAGGCGCTCGGCGAGATCTTCGCCAGCCTGATGAAAGAACACCCCAGCCGCGCCATTGTGGTCCGCGTTCGCGAAGGGGATGACTTCCTGTCTGCCCGCGTCTTCGCGCAATGCTGGATGCCTTTCGGCCATCGCCGCCAGATCTGCTGTGAAACGGTGGAGCTGAACTGCTCCATGGATCGCCTGGCGCACGTGGTGTCGATTGTCACCCCTCTTGCTGTTCCGGATCTTCCCCGCGTCATCCTGCTGCGTTCGGCGCGTGTGGTTCGTTCGGGTGCCATCCGCAAGATCCTGCCGCTGGGCGACAAGATCATCGTCGATTCCGCCCGCACCGGCGCGCCGGGCTTCGGCGAACTGGGCGGTCTTCTCGACGCCGGTCACATTGCGGGCGACCTTGCATGGACGCGCATTACCGAACTGCGCTCTTTGCTGGCGCAGCTTCTGGAAAACCGCAAGCCTGCCAAAATTGCCATCGAATACCTGGGCAAGGAAGCCGGCCCTGAAGCGCGCTATCTCGATGCCTGGCTCGATTCCTCACTGCCCGATACCAGCGTCGGTCTGAAGGGCAGCGGCACGCCTGGAGCGGGCGCTATCTGTGCAGTTCGAATCGACGATGAGCTCTCCGTGCAACTGTGCGAAGGCGGCGCCGATGTACAAATCGGAAACCTGCAGCAGCGTGCCAGCCTGCCGAGCGGAACTGATGAGCAATTACTGAACGCCGAACTCAGCATCGTGGTGCACGACCGCGTGTTCGAACGGGTTCTCAATCACGTCACTGCATGAGCCCTGAACTTCTTACTTTTGACGACCCGAAGGCCGCCGCCGAAGCCTGTGGCGCGGCCATCTTCCAGCTGTTAATCGCCGCCCGGGCCGAACGCGGCGTGGCGCGGCTGGCGGTATCGGGCGGCGGCACGCCCCGCATCATGTTCGAGTGGATGGCAAAGCAGGGTTTCGACTGGACCAACGTGAATCTGTTTTGGGTGGACGAACGCTGCGTGCCCACCGAAGATTCGCAAAGCAACTACCGCATGACCCGCGAATCGCTGCTCGATGCCATTAAATTAGAGCCGCATCAGGTGCACCGCGTGGAGACTGAATACTCGCCGGATGAAGCCACGTCCCGGTACAATGCCGCCATCACGCGCGCCTTCGGATTGCCGCCGGGGGAACTCCCGGAGTTCGACGTGCTGCAGCGCGGCATGGGCCCGGATACTCACACTGCCAGCCTGTTTCCCGGCGAACCGCTGCTGGAAGACCGCACCGGCATTGCTGGTCTGGTTTGGGTAGAAAAATTCAAACAGCACCGGGTGACGTTGCTGCCGGGCGTGCTTGAAAAGGCGCGTCATACGCTTTGCCTGGTAACCGGTGCGGACAAGACGGATGCGCTGGTGACCGTGCTGCGTGGTGAACGGGATCCGCTGCATGTGCCTTCGCAGCTTTCCTCGCCTCAAATGAGCTGGTATCTGGACCGCTCGGCCGCCGCCAAACTTTAATTGAACCGAGCTTTAATCCAGTCGGCGCGTCAGCGTCGCGGTACCGCTGATTAGCCCGACCACACTGCCTGGCTGGCTGGTGCTCCAGTCCACTTTTAAAGCGTTATCCCCGGCCATTTTGAGGATGATTTCCCCTCTCGCACCGCTGGGACTGACCCAGGTGGCGGTTAGCATGTTCCCGTTCGCCGTACCGCTGAATTCAAACAGGACATCCGGAGAAATAGCCCGGTCCACAATCTTGTACCGTGACCGGTACTTCCCCCGGACCACTCCATTCTGTTCACTGAGCGTCGCTTCAATGAACTCCGGCGGGTAGAGTGTGGAAGCTTTGACGAAGGGATCGGACTGTTTCGAATAGAACCAGAAGCCCGCGAAGGTGTGTCGTGGCACCGCTTTTGGGGCCTGTATCCGTACTCCGGTCTCCGCCGAAGGGGGCGGGATTCGGGGCAGCGTCGGCGAAGGTAATTCGGTCAGTGTGGCGGGGATCGGTGCCGGGCTGAGGTACGTCGGGACGGGAAGCGTTATGCCTGTGCCTGCGCGGACAATGCCCCGCAGCTTCTGCACCTCACGAATCGCCAGGTCCCGCTCGAGTTTCGTCGTCCGCAGTTCCTCCCGCAGTTCCTCCCTGTCATCGCGGGGCGGGTCAGGCCGCGTTGCGACAGCGGCAGGCGAGGCCGGCTTCTCGAACTGCACGTGCGCCGCCGGACTTTCCGTGGAGAGCCACACCAGAGTGATGACCGTCAGCGCCGCCGCTGCCACCCATGCAATTCTGCCGGCCAGTCGGCGGACATTCAGGGTTGCCTCGGGGCTCAGGACAATGGTCGGTCCGAAAGTCCGTTCGAGCGACTCGTCGTAGCGCCGCCGCTTATCCGGATCGGAGAGTATCGCATAGACGCGGTTGAGCTTACGCATCTGTTTTTCCGCGATTTCCTTGAGCTGCGGGTCCGTCTGGTGATCGGGATGGACGATGCGCACGAGTGCCCGGAAGGCGTCCCGAACCTGCTCTGTGGCGGCCGTTTTTTCCACGCCCAGTTCGTCGTAGTAAGTGAGTTCAGAAGGGTGATGCAAACGTCAATCCAGGATCAGGGGTCCTGCGCTACTTCAGTACTCAAATGTAACAGATAATGTCTGGTATGAATCGACACCGTTTCATTCTCGTGCTTGTCGCTACCACATGCGTCATGCTGGACGGGTGTTCCATGAGAAGGCTCTCAACGCTTACTGCTCCGATACCGGCAGCGGGCGAGGAGGAAGAATCGCATGGGGAAGCGGCGAAGAAGTGGATGGAGCAGTTGCAGAGCTATCCCTATGGGAAGTTTCCTGCTGATGGACGGCTCCGTGCGGTGCGTGCCATGGAATCGATGCGGGGGGAGGCGATGCGGGTGCTTCCCCGCACGGCAGCCTCTGTTACCAGCCCCTGGAAATCAATCGGCCCGACCGGCCTGATCAACGAGAACGTTTACGGTTCACCCCTGACCTCCGGTCGGGTGAACGCGTTGGCGGCGGACCCGACCGACCCGAAGACCCTGTACCTGGGTGCGGACCAGGGTGGCATCTGGAAGACCACGGATGCGGGGGCAAACTGGGTACCGCTGACAGATGACCAGCCTGTGATCGATATCCGTGCACTGGCGATCGCGCCCGGCAACCGGAACTACCTCTACGCGGCAACCGGTGCGAACTATGCGGGCGTTGGCACCATGAGTTCGGCCGACGCGGGAAAGACCTGGATTTACCGGCCATTCCCGGTGGAAGCGGCCGCGCCGCCGCCCGGCGTCATCATCCGGGCGCTGGCCGTTTCCCCGGCCAGTCCAGCCATTGTTTTTGCCGCCGTGGAGGATTACTGGACTGTCTCGAAGAGTGGTATTTACCGCTCGGACGATGCGGGTGCCAACTGGCGGAAGATCTTCGGAAACAACCTGGCGGCGACGAACGTGTTTCTGGACGCGGCCAATTCAGCGGTTCTTTATGCCGTGGTTTCGACTGGCGTCTACAAGTCGGCGGACGAGGGACAAACCTGGAATGCGCAGACGCTGCCGGCGTCGTCCGCCACACGGATACTGCTGGCGCAGGCTTCGTCCGCCCCTGCCACGCTTTATGCCGTGGGGATGGCCAATTCAAACGCCGTGGGCGCCTGGCGGACAACGGACTCCGGACAGACCTGGTTGCCCATCTCCTCCAATATCCCCAGCGGATACTGCGGTGACCCGACCTGTGCCGCGATTGAGGTCATCGCCGTGCACCCGAAGAATCCGAACATCGTCTTCGCCGCAGGCACTCACATGGCCCGGTCCACTGATGGAGGAACGTCGTGGGCCGATATCAACAAAGGGCCGAACGGCGTGATCAGCCATGTGGATCATCACGCGTTGGGGTTTTCGAATGACGGGCTGACGGCTTTCGTGGGGAATGACGGCGGCGTTTGGAGCAGCACGGATGCCGATTCCGTCGCACCAAACTGGAAGACATTGACGCAGACTCTGAATGTGACGGAGTTCTATCCGGGACTTGCGCTGCACCCCACTGACCCCAACATCGCGCTGGGCGGTTCGCAGGACAACAGCTTTATTTATTGGGCTGCGAATGTGTGGAAGTGCGTCTGGACCGGAGATTTCATGTGGAGCCAGATTGACCCTTCGAACCCCTCGGTGGCCTACTCGATCGGGTATCTTTCCGGGCAGGGCAGCTACGTCAGGACGACGAACGCGTGGCGTAATTTCAGCGTGGTGACGTTCGAGAAGAATTCGAAAGACCCCCGCTTCCCCTGGGTGACGCCGTTCGTGTTGGACCCTGTGAATTCGCAGCGCCAGTACATCGGGACCTACAAGATCTACCAGACGCCTGACGGTGGTACGAACTGGAATATCATCTCGCCGGATCTGACAGGCGGCACCGGCGCCATCACGGCGATTGAGGTGGCGGCGGCGAATCCGGAAGTGGTTTATGCAGCCGCGACCACAGCGCGGAACCGTAGCGCCTTCTTCGTGAATACTGCGGCGTTGTCGGGCGGCGGCACATGGCAGGAGCGCAGCACCGGATTACCCCCGCGCCAGATTACGCGGATCATATCGAATCCCAATAATGCGAATGACGTGTTTGTCACGGTGGCCAGCTATACCGTTTACGACACGCAAAAGCTGGGGCATATATTCCATTCGACCGACGCCGGGCAGACCTGGGCTGACATCAGCACAAATCTGCCTGACATTCCGGCGAATGATCTGGTGCTGGATCCGGACCAGCCGGGCACGATGTATCTGGCGACCGCTATCGGGGTCTTCACCGCGAGCGATGTGGGCGGGCAGTGGCAGGTGATGGGCACGGGCCTGCCACGCGCTTCGGTGACCAGCGTTCGGCTCCATCGCGGTGGTCGGATTTTGCGGGTGGCCACCTACGGGCGCGGCATGTGGGATTTGCCGGTTCCGGCGGTGGCGGCTCCTGCGATTGCCGCCGGCGGTGTGGTGGATCCGTGGACCTATTCGCAGGGCGTCGCGCCGGGTGGTTGGGTGGCGCTGTTTGGCAGCGGGATGGCGAGTCAGACCGCGGTTTGGAATCCGCCTGCAGGTGGCGCTTTGCCGACGATGCTGGGCGGGGTGCAGGTGCTGATCAACGGCACGCCTGCGGTGTTGAACTATGTCAGCCCGACTCTGGTGAATATTCTGGTGCCGCTTTCAACTGCGCCGGGCAGTGCGTCGGTTGTGGTGGTGCGGGATGGCGTGTCTTATCCGGCACCGGCGCTGCAGG
>JBBQDH010000245.1:0-9061 GCA_038319515.1 Bryobacterales bacterium | reverse complement strand
GGGTTGCCGATGGTCCAGTAGAGCGTGTTGAGTTCGGGGTCGTAGCTGCCGGTGAGCCAGGTGGGTGCGGCGCCATGTTTCCAGCTGTCGCCCGCCCAGGTTTCGTTGCCGGGTTCGCCTGGAGAGGGGATGGTGTTCCAGCGCCAAAGGCGTTTGCCGGTGGCGGGGTCGTAAGCGTCAATCCAGGCGGGGATGCCAAATTCACCGCCGGTGAGGCCGGTGATGATTTTGTCTTTGACGACCAGGGGCGGCGAGGTGAGACTGTAGCCGAGCATGGTGTCGGCCAGCTGCGTTTCCCAGAGGAAGGCGCCGGTGCGGGCGTCCAGCGCGACGAGCGCGGCATCCAAAGTGCCGAAGAAGAGGCGGTTGCCGTAGACCGTCACGCCGCGGTTGATGCGGTTGATTTCGTATTGATTGACGACCTTCTGCCTGCGGTCATAGCGCCAGAGCTGGCGGCCGGTTTTGGCGTCGAGCGCAAAGACAGCGGCGCTGGTGCCGACCGGGCCGGTGGTGTACATGATGCCATCAACGACAAGCGGAATGGATTCCACGATGCCGTCGCCAGGCATTTGCACGGCCCATTTGGCCTGCAGGTTTTTCACGTTGGCGGTGTTGATCTGGTTGAGCGTGGAGTAGTGCCTGCCGCCGAGGTCGCCCCAGTAGGTGAGGTAATTTTGGGGCTCTTTGGCGGAGTCGCGGATGCGGTCCCAGGTGAGGCCGGGGCCGGCGGCGAGTTTGGTGAGATCGCTGCCATCAAGGGACTTGAGGTAGGCCACGACGTGGGTAATTTCGGGCGCGGTAAGGCGCTTCGCGAGATCGTCCGGCATGAGGGATTTCGCTTCCACGGTGAGGCCGGCGAGTTCGGATTTTTCGAAGGAGTGGTACTTACCGGAGGTGTCGACCATCTGGACGGAGAAGGCATCGGCAGCCTTGCGGATGCCGCGATATTCCTTGCCGTCTTTGGTCTTCGCGATAACCGTGGCAGGAGCTGCCGCGCCGCCGCGACCACCACGTCCACGTCCGCCACCACCGGGGGCCGCAACCTGATTCGGGTTGTTGATTTTGGCCAGAAGCTGCGCCGCCGCGGTCTTACCGGCTGCGGTGAGATCGGGACCGACCGAGGCTCCCTTACCCGACACCATGTGACAGCTGATGCATGCGCCTTTGCCTTCGAAGATGGCCTTTCCGGCGGCGGCGTCCCCCGCTACGGTTTCAGCGCCGGTGGGCGCGGTGGGAGCCGGGGCGGCCATACTGCGCATGTACGAAACAACCTGCCAGATCTGGTCTGTGGTGAAGGTGGAGAACGCGGGCATCTGGGTGCCGCGAATGCCGCTGCGGATATTAATGAAGATCTCGCCATCGGCGTTGCCACGCGCAAAATTGCCGCTGATCAAAGAAGGCCCGCGGTCGCCACGCAGGTCGGCACCATGACAGGCGACGCAGGCCTGGTTGTAGAGCGCGCGTCCTGCGGCGATGGCCTGGACATTTCCGGTGAAGGGATTGCGCTGGGCCTCGGCGCGGTCGCTTTGGGCAAAGCAGGCTGGCGCGAGCGCGGCGAAGGTGAGTGCGGTTAAGAGCTTCATGTCGGTTATTTCTTTGTGAAGATGAGTGGCGCGAAATCGGAGAGACTCATACGCCAGACCGGCCATGTATGTGCGCCGGAGTAGGTCTTGAAAGGCGCGTGGATGCCCGCTTTATCGAGCGATTCGGCCCAGGTCCTGATGCGCGGATATTGCACGGTACCGTCGCTGTCACCGCAGGCGATCCAGACCAGCGGGACTTTTGCGTTGAAAGGTTTGGGATCGGCAAGAATGGATTTGAATTTGGTGTCGAAGTCGCGCGGCAGACCGGGGCTGAAGATGCCGAGTGCGCTGAAAAGTTCCGGATGGCTGAAGCCGGTGTAGATGGTGTGTCCGCCGCCCATGGAGAGTCCGGCGAGCGCGCGGTTGCGGGAACCGGCAGCGATGCGGTATTTGCCCTCAATGGTGGGGATCACTTCTTTGACGAGGTAGCTTTCGAAGAGGTCGTTGTTGTTGACCGGGCCACCGCGACCGGCGCTGAAAGGAAGGGCATGACCCGCCGGCATGACGATGATCATCGGGGTTGCTTTTTTGTCGGCGATGAGGTTATCGAGGATGAGGTTTGCATGACCGGCACCGGTCCAGGATTCAGGGACGTCTCCACTGCCGTGGACGAGGTAAAGAACCGGAAATTTCGCGGTGGATTTTTCATATCCCGGCGGCAGGTAAATGATGATGCGTTCGGTGCGGTTGAGGACGGTCGATTTCTGCCATTCGGTGACGACGGTTCCATGCGGAACGTCGCGGAGTTCCCACGTTGCGGGGGTACCGGCGGGGACCTCAACCAGGCTGGCGGAGGTGCGCTGGCGCTGCTTGATGACGGGGTTGATGGGGTCGGCAATGGCGAGGCCGTCGAGGTTGAACCAGTAGAGGTGGACGTTCGCTTCCAGCGGCTCGGTGGTGATGCTCCAGACACCTTCGGCACCTTTGGTCATGGGCTGGGGCTTGCCGGGCGGCATCCAGTCACCATAAAGGGTGACTTCGCCGGCTTTGGGGGCGCGGACGTGGAAAGTGACGGTCCGGTCGGGGTGGACTTCGGGAGAGACCAGCCCATCTGCGGGTGGAGTCTGGGCGTTAGCCAGAGTCAGCAGGAGTGCGGACAGGGCAAGTTTGAGGGCGGTTTTCATGGGCTTCCTTCGCCTACGAAGTATACAGAAGCGTTCCCGACGCGACGCTGATTATGCAGGTTCAGCCAACGGGACGGGGAAGTTCCGAAGCGCCGGGTCCGAAAGCACCGACGCCGGGTTGAGTCGAACCCGCCTGTTCCTTACCTGATCCCAAAAGTCGACAAATCCGCGTCGATGCATTTGGTGCTTCCGGCGTGGGTGCCAAAGCAAAAGAGCAGAAGTCTGGTCCGGCGCAACAAAAGGCGGGCGCGGCGCATCTACGTATAATGAAAGCCTGAGGTTTACGATTGTCGTTTAGTAAGTGGTTTCGTCTCTTCGCGCACGTCCAGATGCTGCCCATCCTTGAAAGCGGCGAGGAAACTCTTGTCGGTGGGCAGGCGGTGATGGAGGGCGTGATGATGCGCGCGCCTCATAGCTATTGTGTGGCGGTTCGAAAGCCCAACGGGGAAATCGTGATGGAAGAGATGCCGGTGATTCGGCCCTCTGAAAAACACGCTTACTTCAAATGGCCGGTTCTGCGCGGTCTGGGAGTGCTGGGCCAGGCGATGATGCTGGGCATGAAGGCGCTGCAGTTTTCCGCCAACGCCGCTTTGGACGACGGAGCTGAGGAGGCGAAGCCCGTTTCGCAGTGGATGATGACGACGCAGGCGATCTTCTCCGTGCTGTTTTTCATTGTGATGTATAAGCTGATCCCGCTGCAGCTGGTGACCATGCTCTCCAACCACTGGCCGGTACTGAAGAATCAAATTCTGTTTAACGGGCTGGATGGCTTGATTCGGCTGTCGATCTTCGTCGGATTCCTGACACTGCTCTCACGGACCAAAGACATTAAGCGCGTGTTTGAGTACCACGGGGCGGAGCATAAGGTCGTCTTCAATTTCGAATCGCGCACGCCGGTGACGGTGGAGAATGCGCAGAAGTTCGTGACGTGGCATCCGCGCTGTGGCACCAGTTTCATGTTCGTGATCATGCTGATTTCGATGCTGGTTTACATGGTGATTCCGGTGCAGGGCTTCGCGGCAAAACTGGCAATCCGCATTGTGTTTCTGCCGGTGATTGCGGGCGTGAGCTATGAGCTGATCCGGTATGCGGCGAAGCGGCAGGGTTCGTTCATGAACCTGCTGACGGCGCCGGGACTTTGGACGCAGCGCATCACGACGCAGCCGCCATCGGACGAGGAAGTGGAGATTGCGGTGCGTGCTCTGGAAGGCGCGATGCGTCTGGAAGCGAAGCAGGGCGGCGAGTTGGTGATTGCATGAGCGTGGCACAATACGCGTCGAAGCTCGACCAGATTGAGCAGCGTTTCCAGGAGCTGACGGATCAGATGGCGGATCCGGCAATTATCAGCGACGGCGAGCAGTACCGGAAAGTCTCGAAGACGCACAGCGATCTTTCCGATATCGTGACGAAGTATCGCGAGTTCAAAGAGCATAACGGGCAGCTGGAGCAGGCGAAGGCCATGCTGACGGATCCCGATGCGGAACTTCGCGAGATGGCGCAGATGGAGATTGAGAGCCAGGGGCCGGCGCTCGCGAAGATTGAGGAAGATCTGAAGGTACTGTTGCTGCCGAAGGATCCGAACGACGAGAGAGACGTCGTGATGGAAATCCGCGCGGGCACGGGTGGCGATGAGGCCACTTTGTTCGCGTACGAAGTGTTTCGTATGTATATGCGGTATGCGGAAACGCAGCGGTGGAAGGTGGAAGTCACGTCTTCGAGCGAGTCGGCGGTGGGCGGGCTGAAGGAAGTGATTGCGCTGATCAGCGGCAACCGCGTGTATAGCCGTTTGAAATACGAGAGCGGCGTGCATCGCGTGCAGCGCGTGCCGGCGACGGAACAGCAGGGACGCGTCCACACCTCGGCGATTACGGTAGCAGTGCTGCCGGAAGCGGACGAAGTGGAAGTCAAGATTGAAGACAAGGATCTTCGCATCGATACGTTTTGTTCCTCGGGCCCCGGCGGGCAGTCAGTCAACACAACGTATTCGGCAGTTCGCATGACGCACTTGCCAACCGGGGTGATTGTGTCGTGCCAGGATGAAAAATCGCAGATCAAGAACCGCGCGAAAGCTCTGCGCGTGATGCGTTCGCGGCTGTATGAGCTGGAGATTGAGAAGCAGCAGGCGGCGATCGGGGCGGAGCGAAGGACGATGGTGGGCTCGGGTGATCGTAGTGAGAAGATCCGAACTTACAACTTCCCGCAAAACCGGTTGACGGACCATCGGATCGGGCTGACACTGCACCAGCTGGATCTTGTGATGGAAGGTCGGATCGATCAGATTGTGGATGCACTGACTTCGCATTACCAGGCGGAGAAACTGCAGCAGGACGGGTCACAGGGCAAAGCGGCGTAGAACGATCCGCCTTGGCACATCTGAACATTCGCGCGGCGCTGGCACAGGGGCGTGAGTTGCTGGAGGGCGCGGGTGTGGGTGAGCCGCGACTGACGGCGGAAGTGCTGCTGGCATATGCCATGCGGTGTGAGCGGGTTTACTTCTTCGCCCATCCCGAACAGGAACTGCGCGAGGTGGAGTGGCTGCACTATGGCCGCTACCTGCATGAGCGGATGCAGGGCAAACCAACGCAGTACGTCACCCAAAAACAGGAGTTTTACGGGCGGTCGTTTCGGGTTTCGCCGGATGTTCTGATTCCGCGACCGGAAACGGAACTGCTGGTGGAGACCGTGCTGCGTTTGCGTCCATGGGCACAGGCCTTGGTGGATGTGGGGACCGGGTCAGGAGCAATTGCCGTGACCCTGGCGCTGGAACTGGGGCGGGCCGTGTACGCCTGCGACCTCTCCGCCGGGGCTCTGGGTGTGGCGCAGGGCAATGCGGCGCGCCTGGGGGCTATGGTGTGTTTTGCGCAGGGGGATTTGCTGGGCTGGTGTTCTGACGCCGCGCTGGATTGTGTGGTTTCCAATCCGCCGTATGTAGCGAGTACCGATGCGCCTGGCATGCAGCGTGAGGTGCGCGACTGGGAACCACATCTGGCGCTGTTCGCGGGATCGGGCGGGCTCTCGATTTATGAGCGCCTGGTCCCGGAGGCCTGGCGCGTGCTGAAGCCGGGCGGGCTGCTGGCAATGGAGATCGGGTTCGGTCAGTCGGAAGCGGTGATGGCTCTGGCCGCGGACTGGCATGGTGTTGAGGCGTTTGCGGACCTGGCGGGAATTCCCCGCGTGATAGTCTGCGAAAAGCCGTGAGCAAGACAGTCTTTCACGTCGACATGGACGCGTTCTTTGTGTCGGTGGAAGAACTGTATGATCCTTCGCTGGTTGGCAAGCCAGTTGTGGTGGGCGGGAAACATGACCAGCGCGGGGTGGTTTCCGCGGCTTCCTATGAAGCCCGCAAGTTCGGGGTGCACTCGGCGATGCCGCTGCGCACTGCTTACCAGCATTGCCCGCAGGCGATCTTCGTGGAAGGGCATCCGGAGCGATATCGGGAATATTCGGGGCGTGTCTTCGAAGTGCTGAACCGGTATTCGCCTGTGGTGGAGATGGCGTCGATTGACGAAGCTTATCTGGATATGACCGGCACGGAGAAGCTGCTGGGGCCCCCGATGCGCGCGGCGCATGCGCTGCATGAGGGTGTGAAGAAGGCAACGGGGCTGAACTGTTCCATCGGGATTGCGACGTCGAAGCTGGTGGCGAAGATTGCTTCCGATCAGGCCAAGCGTAACGGGATTCTGCATGTGCTGCCGGGAGTGGAGGCGCGGTATCTGGCTCCGCTTGAGGTAAAGAAGATTCCCGGTGTGGGGAAGGTGACGGAGAAGAACCTGCATGCCATCGGGATCCGGCGGATTGGAGATCTGGCGGCTCTTGATGAAAAGCTGCTTGCGTCGCGATTTGGCAAGTGGGGGCTGGCGCTGGCGGGCAAGGCGCAGGGTTTGGATGCGGGCGGCTGGTTCGATAGTGAGATCGGGGAGCGCGGGGATCCGAAATCGATCAGTCATGAGCACACGTTCAATGAAGACACCCGCGACACGGAGCAGTTGGAGGCCACACTGACCCACCTGGCAGAGAAGGTCTCACGGCGTTTGCGGGAACATGGGCTGCATGCGCGCACAATCCAGCTGAAGCTTCGGTACTCTGATTTCACAACGATCACACGGGCGCATTCGCTGGCCGCGCCGACACAGCTGGATATTGAGTTAATTGAGCAGTCGCGGAAGCTGTTACGCGACAATTGGGATCGGCGGGAGGCGATCCGGTTGATTGGGATTCAGACGACGGGTTTTGAGAGAGAGACCGGGCAACTGGATCTGATGGACGGCGGTCGGAATGAACGCTGGCGGCAGGCTCTTACCGCGGCGGATAAACTGCGGGACAAGTATGGCGAGTCAGCTGTTTCGCTGGGGTCAGGTATGCGGGGTAAGTTCCGGGAAAGAGTGCATGAGAACCCGGCGGCGTTACCGGGGAAAGAGCCGAAGAAGCAATAGCGCGAATCAGGTCTCCGCACAGACTCATCGAAGGGCCGGACGGTTCCGACAAAGATATCCCAAGGCTCACTGCCGGGATCGGGCAGTGGGCCTCAATGATATACGGGGAGGTCGCACTGACTGCGGTGTCTCTCGAATTTCCCGAATTATCCCGAATTGGATATTTACTTCAACTGTCCGGTGAGCACCTCAATCGCCTTCTCCACCTGACGATCATGCCCTGCGAGAAAATCCGCAGGTGTGTTGTCGATATAGACATCCGGAGGCACGCCATAATTCTCGAGGTTCTGTCCTTTCGATCCAAACACGCCCGCGCCGGGAGTGCGAATTGCCGAACCATCCAGCAGAGTGAATGACCCCGTGCCAATCACCGCGCCCATCGTATTCACGCCGATGATCTTGCCGAGGCCGAGCGCGCGGAAACCTTCCGGGAACATCTCCGCATCGCTGGCGGAGCGCTCATTCTGCAGTACCGCCATCGGCCCGAAGAAGGCCTGGCTGGGGCGGTTCACGACAACCGAATCCCGGCTTTGCGTGGTCTGATAACGCGTGCGCTGGGCGAGGATGCCGAGAAGTTCCTGATCGATACCGCCGCCTCCGTTGAAGCGCTGATCGATGATGAGAGCTTTCTTATCCAGGTTCTCGACCAGTTCGCGCTGGAAGCGGGCGAGCGAAGGAGCATCCATGGCGCGGATGTGCAGGTAGCCGATCTGGCCTTTTGTCTGGTCCCTGACGGCGGCCTTGCGGGTGTCCACCCAGCGCTCATATTCGAGGTTGGCCTGGGCAGCCTGACTGAGAGGTTCCACGGAAATTGTCCACGCGCCTTCGAGCTTCGGGGCGGAGTTCACAAGGAACTCAAACTTACTGCCTGGCAGAAGGTTGAAGGACTTCCAGTAATTGTCGCGCGTGCGTATTTCTTTGCCGTTCACTGCCACGATGTAGTTGCCCGCGGCAAGTTTGATGTAGTCGTAATCGGCAGGGCCTTTTTTGTAGATGCTGGTGACTTTGTAAAACCCGGAGGCATCGACAGCGAGATCGAAGCCGGGGTAGTGAGTTTGCGCCAGTTCCCGGCCGGGGTCCACATCGCCGCCGGTGATGCCGGTATGGGAAGCGTTGAGTTCACCGATCATTTCCATGACGACATCGTGGAGTTCTTCCACATCCGCGATGTGGGGCAGAAGCGACTCGTACTTATCCTTCGCCATGCTCCAGTTAACGCCGTGCATGTTTGCGTCATAAAAGCGGTGCTTCATCACGCGCCATGCCTCTTCGAAGACCTGACGGCGCTCTTCGGTCGTATTGATTTCCATGTGGGCAGTGAAGGTGATGCGGCGCGGTCCGGCAGTTGTTGGAACCGCAGTGGCTGCTGCAGCCGCAGGCGCGCTGCCACGACCACCGCCGCGTCCACCGGGCGCCGGAGCGGATGCAGTGTCTCCGGCGGGTGCGGCGGGAACCGGCACCGTGTAGATGCCGCGAGCCTGCAGGAAGTAGAGAGACCGGCTGTCCTTCGACCACTGCGGTTCGTTTCCGCCGCCGAAGCCTCCACCGCCACCCGGGGCCGGTGCGGGCGCTGTGGGGTCGGGCGTGGTTGCGGTGTTGAGCCTGGTCATACGGGTCCCGTCTTCGGCAATTGTGTAGATGCCGATGCCGCCACCACCATCACCGAATGAGGTGAACGCGTAGGTTCGGCTATCGGGTGCCGGGATGACGGAATTCACGGCGCTCGCCATGGTGGTGAGCTGCCTGATGCGGCGGGAAAGTCCGTCCCATTCGATTTTTACTTCGACCTTGCCTGTATTGCCTGCACGCTTCGGAGCTGCATCCAAAGCTTCGGCTTGTGCCTCAGTATCCACACCAGTGTCCGGACCTTTATCAACACGGGTGAGGGGCACACTGAAGAGTTGAAGCGTAGTGCGGTTGA
>JBBQDH010000244.1:0-9102 GCA_038319515.1 Bryobacterales bacterium | reverse complement strand
AGCCCGCGGGCGACCACGGAGACGCGGATCTTCTGCTGCAAAGTGTCGTACACGGCCGGCATTGACGGGAGCGGGAAACCGCCGCGGCCGCGCGCGCCGTTCTGGATCAGGTTGATTCCCGCAGCGGCGCCGGGCTCGATTTTGGGCGCAGCAGCCTGAGGGGCGTTCTGGGCAAGGCCGGCTGCACCAAGGACCAGACAAGCGGCGAAGACGAGCGCCGGGCCATGAGGGGAGCGGAGACGGGAGCGGAGACGGGAACGGAGACGGGAACGCAGAGGCATCGCCCAATAATAGCGGGCCGACACGTGACCGCAGTCGCGCCCAGGGCACCAGTCGATTCTGCGGCAATCCGTCACCAAAGCTCATGATGACCATAGAACCTGACGTTCACAAGAATATCCTCGCGGCGGTCGCCCGCGATGGGGTGAGTGTCTCAGCCTGGATCACCGTGGCAGCCCGCAAAGCGCTGCAGTGGCGGGCTGAGTTGAATGAATGGGCTGAACACAAGGTTCGTTTGGAGTTCGGCATTCTTCCGTTGGGTCCGGCCCCGGTGCTCGCACAGGTAAGCCGCTCAACCAAACAGGCTCAACTGCGCCGCTTCCTTGCAGGTTGCACGGTCATCCCGCCCGGCGAGAGGGAAGCGCACGAAGCAGGGCGATTGCCGGGTAAGACCCGAACGGCAGATGTTGTCGACGCGGTCTGAAGCATGCTGAACGATATTAGGCGTTAGGAATCGGACAGAAGCAGCTCCGATGGGAAACTTAAAACCATGCTCCTCGCTACCGAACTCGCCGCCCTGTATCGCCGTGACCTGACCCGTCTCACACAAGAACTTGAAGCCTTCCCGGACGACGCCATTCTCTGGGACGTACTCCCCGGCGTCGCCAACTCAGCGGGCAATCTAACCCTGCATCTGGAAGGCAATCTGCGGGAATTCATCGGGCGCCAATTAGGCCAAATCCCCTACACCCGACAGCGCGACGCGGAGTTCAGCGGACGCGGCGTTTCACGCGCTGAACTGGCCGGACGGATCGAAGAAGTCCGAAACCTTGTGCCACCCGTCATCGCCGCACTTTCCGACGTGCAGATGGCGGCGAGGTACCCGCAGGAAGTCTTCGGCGCGCCCATTTCCACGCAGCAATTGCTGCTCTCACTCTACGGGCACCTGAGCTATCACCTCGGCCAAATCGATTATCTCCGGCGAATTCTCACCGAAGGCGCAGCCATCAAATTCGCCGGCCTCTAACCCTGCCAGGCGAAAATGGCATTCATGACCCAAAAGAGCAAAGCAGAGCTGTTGCGGCGTCTGCATGAGGGGCCGGAGGTTCTGGTGTTCCCGAACGCGTGGGACGCCCTGAGCGCGCGCGTCATCGAAGCGGAGGGATATCCTGCGGTCGCCACCACCAGTGCCGGTTGTGCCGCGGTCCTGGGCTACACGGACGGCCAGAAGATTCCCCGCGGTGAGATGGTGTTCCTCCTCGCCCGGATCGTCAGCGCCGTCAAGGTCCCCGTGACAGCCGACATGGAAGCCGGCTACGACGATGTAGAGCAAGCCGGACTGGACCTCATCGCCGCTGGTGCGGTGGGCCTGAACTTCGAAGACATGGTGAGCGACGAACTCCTGCCCGTCACCACGCAGGTGGAACGGATCCGCACCCTTCGGTCGCTCGCGAATGAAAACGGTGTGCCCCTGGTGATCAATGCCCGCACCGATATCTTCCTTGCGCAACACGGTGAAGAAGCGACACGCCTCGCCCGCGCCATTGAACGCCTGAATGAGTACCGCGCAGCCGGTGCGGACTGCCTGTTTGCGCCCGGCGTCAGCGATGCCGAAACCATCCGGCGACTGGTGCGCGAAATCAACGGCCCCTTGAACATCCTGGTGGTGCCCGGCTCTCCCACCATCGCGCAAATGCAGGATCTCGGAGTAGCACGCGTCAGCCTGGGGAGCGGTTCGTCGCGCGTGGCAATGGGAGCACTGCGCAGCCTGGCGAGGGAACTTCGCGACCAGGGCACTTTCGGCGCGCTGGGCACTTCGGCGATCCCTTATCCGGAAGTGCAGGCGCTGCTCGCGCGACGCAAATGAAGCTCTCCGACTTCCACTATTCGCTGCCGGAAGAACTGATCGCGCAGGAACCGCCCTCCGAACGTGACGGAGCCCGCATGCTGGTGCTCCACCGGGACACGCAGCGCTGGGAAGACCGTCAGTTTCGCGATCTGCCCGACTACCTGCGCGAAGGCGACTGCGTGGTGCTCAACGATTCACGCGTACTGCCCTCCCGACTGCACGGGCATCGCAAGGGCACGGAGGGCGCCGTGGAATTGCTCCTCCTTGAACCGGCTTCTGAAGATGGCCGCGAATGGCGTGCACTGGTACGGCCAGGCCGGAAGATGCAGTTGGGTCAGATAGTGCATTTTGACGAGCGATTCTCTGCGGAAGTGATTGCGCGCGGTGAACGTGGCGAACGCACCGTTCGCTTTCTGGGCGACGAAGATGTGTACGCAGCTCTTGATCGACTCGGCCACATGCCGCTGCCGCCCTACATCAAGCGGCAGGATCGCAGTGAAGACCAGGAACGTTACCAGACAGTCTTTGCGCAACAGCGGGGTTCAGTCGCAGCGCCCACCGCAGGCCTTCACTTCACTCCGGAGGTGCTCGCGCGAATCCCGAACTCCGCGCGCGTCACACTGCACGTGGGGCTCGGCACCTTTCAGCCGGTGGACCGTGAAGATTTCGAAAACCACTCTCTGCACTTCGAGCGTTATTCGGTAACGGAAGAATCGTGGCAAGCCATTGAGAGCGCGAAGCGCGTCGTCGCGGTAGGCACAACTTCCGTCCGCACCATTGAATCGGTGGCAAAGACCGGGCAGTTATCAGGCTCCACCAACCTCTTCATCTACCCTGGTTATGAGTTTCAGCGCGTCGGCGCCATGCTGACGAACTTCCATCTGCCCGGCACCAGCCTCCTTTTACTGGTCTGCGCTTTGGCCGGGAAAGACTTCATGCTCGCGGCTTACCAACACGCGGTCGGGCAGAAATACCGGTTCTTCAGTTACGGCGACTGCATGCTGATCCTGTAAAATAGGAGATTCCTTACAAAGCTATGATGATCGAAGAACTGGAACGCGAATATTCGCCCCTCCGTGAACAGGCATCTGCCGTGCGGAGTTATCTTTGACGCGCCTAAAAAGAAGGTAGAACTCGACCGCATCGGCGAGCTGATTTCTGCGCCTGATTTCTGGAACCAGCCGGAAAAGAGCCAGAAGGTGATGCAGGAGCGCAAGCGTCTCGAAGAAGGCATTGAGAACAGCGAGCGTGTCACTGCCCTCACCGAAGAACTCGACACCCTGTTTGAACTCGGCCGCGAAGGGGAAGACGTGCTGGGCGATATCGAGCCCTCGCTGAAGAGCTACGCGGAAGTGCTCAGTAAGCTCGAAACCGAGATGCTGCTCTCAGGCGAAAACGACGCGCGCCCGGCCATCATGACGATCCACCCCGGCGCGGGCGGCACCGAAAGCCAGGACTGGGCTGAAATGCTGATGCGCATGTATCTTCGCTGGTGTGAGCGCGGCGGTTTCGGCGTCGAAATTACAGATCGCCTGGAAGGCGACGGAGCTGGCATCAAGTCCGTCACGTTCGAAGTCAACGGACTGAATGCGTATGGCCTGCTGCAGTCGGAAATCGGCGTGCATCGGCTGGTGCGTATTTCGCCTTTCGATTCGGCGGCGCGGCGTCATACCTCATTCGCGTCCGTTTTCGTTTATCCGCAGATCGACGATGAAATCAAGATCGATATTCGTGTGGAAGACCTGCGCATCGATACGTTCCGCTCCGGCGGCGCGGGCGGCCAGCATGTCAACATGACCGATTCGGCCGTTCGCATGACCCACTTGCCCACCAACACCGTGGTGCAGTGCCAGAACGAGCGTTCCCAAATCAAAAACCGCGCCAGCGCCATGAAGCAACTGCGGGCAAAGCTGTACGAAGCGGAGCTCGAAAAGAAGCGCGAGGAATCCCGGAAAACCGAAGCCACCAAGCTCGAAATCAACTTCGGCAGTCAGATCCGCAGCTACGTACTCGCCCCCTACCGCATGATCAAAGATCACCGCACCAAGTTCGCGGTGGGCGATGTGGACCGTGTGCTGGATGGCGATCTGGAATCGATGATCCACTCATATCTGGTGTGGCGGAAGACGGGCAAGACCGCGAAGGATCTGGGCGGAGACGAGATTCCCGACTAACGTGAACCAGATCGACAGAGCTGTTGAGATTCTGCGTGCCGGGGGCCTCGTCGGCATCCCAACCGAAACCGTCTACGGCCTTGCCGCAAACGCACTGGATGAAGCAGCGGTGCGCCGGATCTTCGAAGCAAAGGGGCGTCCGTTTACCAGCCCGCTAATCGTCCACGTCGATTCCGTGGATATGGCGCGGGGCCTTGCTTTGCAGTGGCCGGAAGCAGCAGAGAAGCTCGCGCGCAGGTTCTGGCCTGGCCCACTCACCATCATCGTTCCGAAGCGGCCATCGGTGCCGGATGTCGTCACAGCCGGACTGCCCAGCGTCGGCCTGCGGATGCCGGCACATCCGGTTGCCCTGGCGCTGCTGAAGGCCGTACAGTTGCCGTTAGCGGCCCCCAGCGCGAATCGCTTTACCCAACTCTCCCCTACCACAGCAGCGCATGTTCGGGAGGGCCTGGGGAGCGCCGTAGAACTCGTGCTGGATGGCGGTGCCTGTGCGGTCGGCATCGAAAGCACTGTGATCTCCCTTGCCGGTGCGACCCCGAGGATTCTGCGCGCCGGAATGATTTCGCAGCCGGAGATTGAAGCAGTCATTGGGCCCGTGGAAACCGGAGCCGGAGCGGAATCGCCGGGTCAGCATCCGAAGCACTACAGTCCCCGCACGCCGGTCGTCCTTGGGCACCCGCCTGCAACCGGAAACGGGGTGGAACTCCTGCTGCCCTTAGAACCCGCGGAGTACGCCGCAAGCCTCTACAGCGCGCTCCATAAACTCGACGCGGAGGGCTTCGACTGGATCTGCATTAAACTGCCGCCCGATACTCCCGAATGGGCCGGCATACGCGACCGCCTCATTCGCGCGGCGTTCTAGAACTGTCTTAGAATCGCACCTTCGTCACAATCTCAAACACGCGCGGGTTCTGCGCAGTCGTGATCGTTCCAAACGCAGCCGTTCCAAAGATGCCATTCGGATCGTTCAGCGGAGGCGTGTTCGAAACATTGAAAACCTCTGCGCGAAAATCTAAAGCCACTCTCTCGCGCAGGCGGATGGTCCTCGCGACCATCAGATCCGCACCCTGCAACCCTGGCCCGCGCACCGGATTGCGGGAACTGTTCCCGATTGTGAACTGCGGGGCATTCGTGAAGGCCGCCGTATTGAACCACTGCCCCGCGCTTCGACTCGCAACATCGTTCGGATCGGCGATCCTGTTCGGCCTCTGCACTGCATAGCCCAGGCTCGAATTATTGTTCGTCCCCTGCGTCACCGGCACCGCATCCCCCGCCTGAATGCGTACGATGCCGCCCATCTGCCAGCCCTTCCACTCATACGTCCAGCCGGCCGAAAACACGTGCGGAATATCGCCGCTTGAGACGTCCCTTTCCAGGTGCCTGTTGAAGGCATCGGCAGCGCCGGTCGTTCCCAGCACCGGGCCCGTGAAGATGGTCTGCGAAAACACCGTGGAGGCGTCGTCCAGCAGCTTCGACCAGGTGTAGGCCGCGGTGAACGCGAGGCCGTGCGAGAGCCGCTTTTCCAGCTTCGCCGTAAGAGCGTTGTACTTCGAATGGCCCACATTATTCCGGAACAGCGCCACCGTGGTGAACCGAGGGTAGGCGCGCAGTAACTGCTGTTGCGCGATTGTGCTTCCACCGAGAGAAGACGAGGCCGGAATCTGCCCGAGGTACGGATTGGCGACTTTCGTCAGCAATGCCTCCCCCATCGACAGGTACTGTGCCGGTAACTGATTGATGTTGGCATCCGGAATCCCCAGCCGCGTATTCTTTGATCCAAGATATCCGACCTCCGCATTCCAGTTCTGCCCGAACGTCTTCTGCACAGTGAGATTCCACTGCTGCGAATACCCGGACCCGTTCGCCCGGTCCGCACCAAATACGCCCTGCCCCAGGCCTGAGTTCGGATTGGGAGCAGTCACCTGCACCGAAGGCCCGTTCGCCAGTACAAACGCAGCCGTCACGTTGTCCGGCGACTGCTGTCCCACAGTCTGCACAAACGGGAACTGCGGGATGGTAAACGGCGTAGTAATGCCCGTTTGCTCGAACCAAACCATGCCATAGCCGGCGCGCACCACCATGCTGTCTGCCGCCCGCCAGGCCAGCCCCACACGCGGCCCGAAGTCGCAGCATTCGATGTTGCGCGCCGTATGCGGGAAATCCAGCACCTGCGTCTTCAGGTTGAACACCGCGCCCTGATCGTGCACCTCCGTGGAGGGCAAATTCAAGGTATAGCGGGAACCGATATTGAGCGTCAGCCGGTCTGTCAGCCGCCAGTCGTCACCCGCAAAGAACTCCGCAATGTGGGCGCGCTCCTGGATCACGTTCTTCTGAATATCGATGGAAAATGCATTCACCTGACCCAGCAGCAGCGATGCCATCGAATTACCCACGCTGGTGGTGAACGCATACGCGCCATGGGGGTTTGGCGGGTTGAGCACATCGAGCGCCTGCCGACGAAAGTCCATGCCGAACTTAATCGTGTGTCGCTTACGGACAATCGAGAAGGTATCCGCCACTTCCGTGACAGAAGTGCTGAAGCGCGAAGCCGCCGCAGATGTTGGCCCCAACTGCTGGAATCCGGTCACGGCATAGGTGGGCAGATTCACCAGCGGATCCTGATTCAGGCCGCGCCGTGTATACCCGAACCGCGCCTGATTCAGAACGTTGGCGGAAATGGTCCAGTCCTCTTCCGTCGCCAGCGAGTCGCCCCGTGTAAGGGCGTGGCCGATGACGCCCGTTGTCAGGCTCCCGCTGCCGTCCGGCAAAGGAGTGACCGGCGTGTCATTGTCATGGAAGAACGAGTAGCGCGCGAAGGCACGGTGCCGCGTTCCAAAGTACCGGTCGAGACGGGTATCCAGCTGGTCCTGATTGTCCGGCTCCACGGCCGTCCGGACATAGTTATTCGCGGGACCGGAGAGGTTTGGCAACGGGTAACGCTGCACCAGTTGCACCGCCACCGGGTCGAAGCGATTCACCGGAATCGTGTTCTGCGGGAAGGGCTGGCGGGGAGTTGTATTGGGGTCAGAGATCGCCGTGGTGAACACACCATTCCGCTGCGCCTGCGTGGGCACGGTGCTGAATCGTGTGATGCCGGTGCGAAGCCGGGTCCCCTGCCAGTCCGCGAAGAAGAAGGTCTTGTTCTTCTGAACCGGTCCGCCAATCGTGAGCCCGTACTGATTGCGTCGGAATACCGCCTTCGCCCCCGGCTGCGCGAAGTAATTGCGCGCATTCAGTTTTTCATTGCGAAAGAATTCAAAAAGCGAGCCATGGAATTCATTGCCACCGGATTTACCCGCCACCATCACCGTGCCGCCGTTCGACCGCCCATACTCCGGCGAATAGGCGTTCAGATTCAGGCTGAATTCAGCAATGCCGTCGATCACCGGATAAAACACCACCTGCCCCGGTTCCGGCTGCAACACGCTGATTCCGTCGTACAGGTATTCATTGGTGCGCGGACGGCTGCCATTGATTCGGGGCAGCAGCGAACCGCCGCCGGGTAACGCAACGCCCGGAGAAAGCGCGGCGAGGGCAACGAAATTGCGCCCGTCGAGCGGCAGAGTGGAAAGCTTCTTCTGGTCGATATGAAAGCTGACGGCACCCGTGGCCGTTTCAAGCAAAGGGGCGGCCTCGTCAATGGACAGCAGATCGCGGTGCCGGATCTCAAGCGTCATGTCGAGCGCCACGCGGTCAGCCAGCCGCAACAGAAACGTCCGTCGCCACGGCTCAAAACCTGCTAGTTCCGCCGACATTGTGTACTCCGCCGGAGGCAACCCGATCAAATGGTACTCGCCCTCGTTATTCGAAACCCCCTTGAACAAGGCACCGGTCTGGCTGTCCTGGGCAACAACGCGCACCTCGCGAACCGCAAGCCCGGCGGGATCGTGTACCTTGCCGAACAATTCGGCGGTTGCGACCTGCGCCCGAAGGCAGGCGGCTACAAGAAGCAGGGTGAGTACGGCGCGCATGTCGTGTATAGAAATCAGTGTAATATATACGCGACATTTGACCGACCGCAGGCGGGACCTATGATATCCTCCCGCCGAAGGGGAGTTTTTCATATGGATCGCAGGAAAGCATCGGAATACCCGCAGGAGTTACTGGACCTGTTCGACCTCTACGTGCACGGCGATATTGACCGCCGGGCATTCCTGGATGGAGCGAAGAAGTTCGCCACCGGCAGCATGACAGCATTGGCGATTTGGGAGAGCCTGCGCCCGAACTACGCCTGGGCAGAACAGGTCCCCAAAGATGACGCGCGCCTCAAAACGGAGCGTGTAACGGTTCCTTCACCGCAGGGCACCGGGTCGATCAACGGCTACCTGGTACGGCCCGCCAAGGCTGCGGGCAAGCTGCCCGCCGTGCTGGTAATCCACGAGAACCGCGGCCTGAATCCATACATTGAAGATGTCGCGCGGCGTCTCGGTACACAGGGTTACATGGCATTCGCTCCCGATGGACTCACCTCAGTGGGCGGCTACCCCGGTGACGATGAGAAGGGTGGCGTCGCGTTCGGCAAGGTGGATCGGGCAAAGATGGCCGAGGACTTCGTGGCTGCGGCACTCTGGCTGAAGGGCCGTCCTGACTCTACCGGCAAACCGGGCGCGGTGGGTTTCTGCTTCGGCGGCGGCACGGTGAACTCACTGGCAGTGCGCCTCGGCGCGGACCTCGGGGCAGGCGTCGCGTTCTATGGCGGTCAGCCTCCGGCAGCGGACGTAGCCAGGATCAAGGCGCCGATGATGCTGCACTATGCGTCGCTTGATAAGCGGCAGATCGACGGCTGGCCTGCTTATGAAGAAGCGCTGAAGGCCAATCATGTGACCTATAGCGGCTTCATCTATGAGGGCGCAAACCACG
>JBBQDH010000243.1:0-9209 GCA_038319515.1 Bryobacterales bacterium | reverse complement strand
GAGCCTTTGAACTCGATCACCGCGAGGGCAGGTTTGGCTCCGCCCTGGTTCGTGATTACGCCGGTAATTTGTGCCATGGCCGAAGCCGCGCTGAGTATAGCCAAAACCAATATATAAGATTTCCGCATTATTGTTGTAATTGGAACCAAAGTTCTACGGGAACCGAATTGCCGCTGTAAGCAGCGGGCAATGCGGGTAGAGGGTTGGAATCGAGAAGCGCGCGCTTCGCGGAGGTATCGAGCAGGTAGCTCCCGCTCGGCTGAAGAATCTGAATGTCGCCGATCGCGCCGTTACGCGCGATGGTGAATGAGATTTTGCATCGCTGGGTGGGCAGGGCACGGACATCCGCCGTATTCCAGTGCCGCGAAATCTGCTGTCTCATCAGGTCGGCATAAGCACCGAAACGCGTGCCCAGCACAGACGCCGGGCCGATATCAATACCGCCCGCGCCCTGCATCCCGTACAGAGGAGAACTCATTGCCTGCGGCGCTTTCGAATACACCTGATTCGCCTGATAGGCCATCGGCCTGTAAACCGCCACAGGCGGCGGCTTCGGTGCTGTATTCTTTGGCTTCTCACGGTGGTCGCGCAATGCGATGGCATCGGGCTCCGGAGCCTTCTCGACAGGCTTGGCCTTCACCGGAGTTACCTCCTGCGGCGCGGGATTATCTGTATCATTCGCCAGAGGGTTCTTAGGGCCTGGACTGCGCGGGATCGGGATGGTGGCCACCATATTCACGCCAACCGATCCGCTGCTGGCATGTTCTGATCCCCAGGTATTGCCGGGAAATTTGACGAAGCCTGAGAGCACAAACAGACCAACCAGCGCACCGTGAGCCAGCAGCGAACCGGCAAGCGGTTTGCCAAGAGCTTCGGATTGGTCGTAAGTCTGCACGTTTACTTTCTTGTGTCTTCCAGCGTTGTTACTACATTTATGCCGAATTTTGCGTTTCCCAGGATACTCATCACCTGCACGCCGATATCCATCTTAGTCAGACGGTCTGCCTTAATATATACAGCGGTCTGCCCTGGATACTTACTGTGAATCGCATCCGGCAAAGCATGAATGTTCACCGGATCTTTTCCCAGATAGAGATCTCCCGTCTTCGTAATAGACACTACGGGCAGTTCCTTCGAGACAACCTTTACGGTGCTCGTCTTCGGGACATCAATCTCAATGCCGGAATCCATGGCATGCGCGGTGATCATGAAGATGATCAGCAGCACCAGCGCCACGTCCACGAACGGCGTCACGTTGATTTCAGCCAGCGGGGCGCCCCCGCGAAACCGTCGCCCTCCGCCCGTTCCACCCAGATTCATTCCCATGGGTTAGTCGCCGAAGCTACGTTCAATCAGGTTGAGGAATTCGAGCCCGAAGTCGTCCAGATCAGACCCCAGATGCTTCAATATGTTGTTGAAGTGGTTGTAAGCCATGGCTGCGGGAATTGCCGCAAACAGGCCTGCCGCCGTGGCAATCAGCGCTTCCGCAATGCCGGGGCCAACCGAATCCAGACTCGAACTGCCCGCGCCCTTCAGATTCGTAAATGCCCGGATGATGCCCAGCACGGTACCCAGCAAACCAATGAACGGGCAAACCGATGCCGTGGTCGCAAGCCAGCCAAGACCCTGTTCCAGTCGCGACAGTTGCTGGTTCGTTCCGATTTGCAGACTGCGCACGATGGAATCCTGGTTGCCAGGAATCCCCTTCGTCTTCACCTGCCGGCTGACTTCTTCGTAACCGGCATCGAACACTGCCACCATCGGCGAAGGCCGAAACTGTTCGCTCGCCACCATCACGGACTCGATGCCACTGGCTTTCCGGAAAGCGCGAAGAAACTTCGCATCGCTCCTGCGAGCCGAGCCCAGCGCTGACCATTTCGAAAAGATGAGTGTCCAGGAGTAAACCGAAAAACCAATCAGAATTACAAGTACTACGTTGGCGAGGATCGATCCGCCGCTAATCAGTTCCCAAAAGCCCGACTGCAGTGCTTTATCCCCCAATTTGAATTTATCATGCAGGCCGAAGGCCTTGCTTTAGAGAGACGCCCGATGTGGCCCAAAAGTCGGTGTGGCCAAAAAGTTTACTTCCCCGTACCACCATACGCTGAAGCCCCAGATAACGGTAACTCCAAACAGTACGATTAAACCCGCTCGCAACTCCATGAATCCCAGCATCAGGCTGGCGATTGCCTGCAGTGCACCCACCGGCAGCAGCCTTCCCGCAGTGAAGCGCCAGCGCTTCTGTGAGAGCTTCAGCCGCAGGGAAGAATGATGCCCGATGGTGAGTGATGTCAGTCCGAAAGTCAGCGCCGGCAAGGGTTCCAGCAGCAGCGTGAGAATGATCAGGATCCCCAGGAACGCCGCGTCTTTCGCGAGCAGGATTTGCCAGCCAGGCAGGGGCAGCAGGCGATACCGGGTGATGGCGGATTCAAGGTCGAGTCCGAACAGCGATTGCGCATAGGTGCTCAAAGCCAGGGCGACCAGCATGCCCAGAATTGGCAGCGACTCGGGGTCGGGATGCGGAAAGAAGACCCGATAGCCCATCGCGAGCGCCGCCAAAAGGATCGCCATCCACGTGTCAAGAACGCTCAGCATTTCGCGCAGATTGTTAGTGATCAGTCCACCCAGACGACCGGGCAGAAGTGGGACCCGGACAATCGCTTTGCCTTGTGGAATTCTCACAAAGCACTGCAGGCCAAGCGGGACCAGCAGAATCGGTTGTAATGCTGAAAACCAAAGCACGGGACTCAGAGCCAGGCTGAACACACGCAGCAAAACGCGCTGCACCCGACCGAGCGGCCACAGCGCGAGGCGTTCCGCCGGGATGCGCTCCAGCGGGTCTGACGATGCGGGTAACAACAGCAAAAAGCCCAGCAACGCGAGAAACGGATACGCGCTCCACGGCGGCAGACCGCTCTGCAGCGCCCCGTAGATCAGGAACAGAACAAAGAAAAAGAAGTTATTGACCTTCAGAGACCAGAGCGTCCCCAGGTCCCTCTGCATCGCGCGCCGCAGCGCCTGAAAAATAGCGCGCAGCGTGGCGAAACCCTATCCCTTCAGATCCCGGAAGGCGTTTTCGATTTCATGCTTTGCGTCGGAGGACACCGGGACAAAAGGCAGACGCGGCGGGCCACCGTAGAAGCCGTTCAGATCCATCGCATGCTTCAGACCTGCCACGCCGTAAAGGTCGGTCACCAGAATCGAGGGGTGTGAAATTCGCTCCTGCCAGTCGAGCCCGGCCTCTTCCTCGCGCGTCCGGAATGCTTCCCAGATGGCGATGGTGGCATAGGGTGCGGCGCTGGCGAACGCGAGAACCGCACCGTTCGCACCGCCCTTCAGGCTCTCCCACAACTGCGCTTCAGTTCCGCCCAGCACAGCGAAACTTTTCGGCACAAGCGAGCGAATCTGCGCAATCCGGCCCGCCGGGGTGCCGCTCTCAATCAGCCCGCCAATATTCGGATGTTCACTCAGCCTGGCAATGGAATCCGGCAACAGATCGACACCCGCCATCTGCGGGGCATTATGAACAATCACCGGCACCGGCGACTGATCGGCCAGCGCGCGGAAGAACAGCATCTGCGCTTCCGGACCATACATCAGGTTCCGATACTGGTGAGGCACGAAACTGACCACCGCGTGCGCGCCCGCTTCCGCAGCAGCTTTTGCCAGCCGGACCGCCGAAAGAACGCCCTCGCAGGAGACATCCAGGATCAGCGTCCGGCCTTCCGGCACATGGGGCGCCGCAAGACGCAGAACTTCTATCTTCTCGTCCGCGTCAAGCAGGGGGCCCTCGCCGGCGTGTCCGCCGACAACGAATCCGGCCAGAGAGGTCTGGCACCACTTCGCAAAGTTATGCTGAATCTTGGCGCGGTAGATCGCGCCGGTGTGATCGAACGGCGTCGCGGCCGACGCCAGCATCCCGAGTAATTTCATCTGACACTACTATGTTCTCAATCGACCTCGACTGTAAGCAATCCGACAAGGAAATCCTCATTGCCGATCTCTGGGAGGCGGGGTCGAACGGCATCGTCGAACTGGAGGAATGGGACGATGTTGCCGCCCTTCGTGCCTTCTTCGATAACGACGCCCATCAGGCCGCACTGCTGGAACGGTTCGGTGGCACGGCGAATCCAGCCGACACGCGGGACTGGGTGGCGTTCGCACGCGAGCATCTGAAGCCGATGGAAATCGGCGAGCGTATTTTCGTCATTCCCGAATGGCGCGATGAGCCCACACCGGAAGGCCGGATTCGCGTGGTGATCAACGCAGGCCTCGCGTTCGGCACCGGCGCGCATGAGACCACACGGTTGTGTCTCGAAGCGATCGAGCGGCATATTCAGCCGGGGCACACGCTGGTGGACGTGGGAACGGGTTCCGGTATTCTTTCTGAAGTGGCCTTACGACTGGGCGCGGCACGCGCGTTTGCCAGCGACACCGATCCCGATGCCGTGGCCGTTGCGAAAGAGAATTTCGAACGCGCCGGTGTGGCCGTACCAGTGTTCACAGGCTCTGCGGACGCGATCGCCGGCGGGGTCGCCGACGTGATTGTGGCGAACATCAGTCCCGCCTGGATCGCCGAACTGGCACCGGATTGGATTCGCATGTTAAAGCCCGGCGGAGTGGCGATCCTCAGTGGTTTTGAAGCAGAGAATATCCCCGTAGTTTCGCTCGCCATCCGCAAAGCAGGCGGCATAGTGGTGGGAGAATTTGGCGAGCACGACTGGCGGATGCTGGAAGTCCGCGCCGCGTAGCGCAGGAATTGGGGCGGGCCGGCTATCGATCTCCGGCCCGCCTGCGGGTTTGTCAGTTCTTTACGAAGACATTCGTGCCGGAACTCTGCTTCAGCGGCACAATAATGTTGCCGCCCACATCGGTTCCAATGAACACGCCGAAGATATGCGGCCCATTAGCAAGGCGCGTCGAATCGAACGTCGCCGTGAAGCCGATGTTCGGACATGCCGTGATCCCGGTGAGCCCGGCACAGACTTCCGTCGACGCTTTTCCGTAGCTGATATTGTCGTAAACCTCTCCATCCACCAGCAGGAAGCCGCCCAGAACTCTGCCGCCCGGAACATAAGCGTAGCCCGTAACCGTGACAGTGCCGGTGAGCGTGTCATTGGTTTTCGGACTGGTCATTTCGCCAACCGGTTTCGGCTGGCCGGCGTTCTTCACCGTGAAGTTAATCGGTGTCGAAGGCACCAGCGTCAGCCGTCCGGTCTCATCGCGAACCCGCATTTGCAGCTTGTGCGGGCCATCCGGTACCGGAACAATTCCCGTCGAGGTATTCAGCGTAAAGCGGAATCCGATGGCCGGGCAGTTCAGCGCGCGCACCGTCAGCGTGTTGCAGATATCGGTTCTGGCCACACCGTAGGTGGCCGCGCCGTACGAAATGCCGTCGATCAGCATGTCAACACCCAGCACCCCCAGGTCGTCTGCCGCGGCATAGCCCGAAATCATCACGGAACCTGTGATCGCATCGCCCTCGTTCAAGGTTTCCACCTTGCCATAAGGAAGTCTCGCCTGGCCGGCATCCACCGTGAAATTCACCGGCTTTTCCGGAAATTCCACAATTGCCCCGCGCGTATTCGTCACGCGGATTTTCATCGTATGAGCACCCGGAGCGATGCCGCGCGCGGCAATGTCAATCGAAGCGGAATATCCAATGCGGGGGCAGCCCGGAACATTCTGCGTGGCGCAGAAATCCGCCCTCGAAACACCCAGGCTTCCACGCCCCTGCGCCTGGCCGTCGATCAGGATATCCACGCGCGAAAGTGTCGCGCCGGGATCCCAGGCAACGCCCGTTACCGTCATTACACCCTGGACCCTGGCACCCTCAGCAGGGCTGTCGATAGTGCCGTTTGGATAGCTGGGCGTACTAAACGGAGCATCCAGGCGAATGGCCGTATTCGCGTAAGCGGACAAGGTATAGGACTGGCTGTAGTTGCCGTGGCCGTTCGAAATTCCCACGGTCGCCCCCGCATTGCATCCCGGCGCCGTAGTCAGCGCCTGGCCGATTTCCGCATTCCCGGTTCCGTAATCGAACAGAATAGTGCCGTCATCGGAAAGTGTCGCCGCGATGTTCACCGGATTGCCCCGGCCGCCGTTTGCCGCGTTGATATTGAATGTCTCCGCCGCCCAGCGAATGGTGAAGGTGGCAGGCCGCCCCGGTGCCGATGCAGTCTGACTTACGTAGACTCCTTCACTGGCCTGCCCGGAACCTGTGGTGGTTAGCTGACTCCAGAGAGGTGCGATTGTTTTCGACACCCGAAGCGCCAGCGAATCTGTGCACGGGGAGAGGCTCAGCACCGCGCGATCAAAGAAGATCGCACCGTTCTCGGTTACCGTCATGGCTCTGTACTTCCCGTCGTAAAACGGGAAGGCAAATGGCAGGTCCACCCGAGCGCTGCCAGACGTCACACTGATACGGCGCTCATTGGGGAACGTCAGCGCGGCGCGCGGCGCAGCGCCAAATGCCGCGTAAGCCGGCAGCGTCTTAGCCGATACGCCAACCAGTTTTCCTGAGCCTCCGGCGTCGCCATCCACATAGTAGGCATTGATGTAATCGCCAGGTACGATATTCAAGGTCCCGTTCTGCGGAAGAACGATGTTGCCACTGGTGCTGAGCGTGCCTGTATGGATCGAGCCCGTTCGCGCCAGCACCAGGTTTTCAATATCGCCCGAACCACTGGTGAGCTGAATCAGCGCAGTCGGCTGTGTGTTGTTCGAATCCTGCAGGATCACGCGCACAGGCTCGCCAATCACCATCGGGTCGTCATAGAACCGCAGGTTGCCGGTGGTGGAAGGCAGATCGAACGACGCCGCGATGTGGGCTGTATCGCCGCCGGAGGAGTACGCCGTCGCGCCCATGCCGCGCTTCGCAAAACCCGCCCAGAGCTGGTCCTGGCTTGCGCCCTTGAAGTCCACGCGGTCGGCCAGCAAAATCGCGTCCCGCATGTCGATCATGGAAGACGCGGGGGGAGACAGCTTCATGCCGTCCAGCACCAGCAGCCGGACGCGCCGCCGTCCTTCGGCCTCTCCAAACTGCCTGATCAGATTGGCGCGCGCTTCCCAAAGAGCTTCAAACCAGATCTCGCCATCCGCATGCACCTCCGGGAACGGAATCACGTTGCCGAGATTTGCGTAGGTGAGCGGGTTGGCCGACATATTAGTCGAATACGGGCGGCTCCGAATGTCGCCAACGCCAAATGACAAGTCCAGATATTCGGCCACCGGATAGATGCCATCCGGCGGCGCACCGGTGGGGAGCGTATATTCCAGGCTGAAGAAGTCGCTCCAGGCCTCACCCATCGAAGCGCCCTGATAAGTGCTGTAAGCCTGACGCGCCAGCCGTGCGCTTACACCGTGCGTATATTCGTGAACGATTACCTGGGAATCGAGCGCGCCATCGGTGAACTGATTGGCTGCCGGCAGGATATCAATGGGACCGGGTCGGCTGATGAACATCGCCAGCATGGATTGCGCTCCATCGTCCACCCGCCGCCAGCTGAAGAATGCGTTCAGGATCTGGGCGCGACCGCCGACCGCGCCCGCGCCATAGTGGCTATAAGCGTAAACCGGGTCTCCGCCCTGGCCTCCACGACCGAAGTTGTCCTCCTGGAAATTGCCGGCCGCTTCGTCGAAACCGCTCTGGTAGTGCAGGTCATGTGCACGATTCACCCAATAAAACAGGTTGGTATTCACCGCGTCCTTAAACAGCGTTGGCGCAGGCATTCCCGGACCCAGCTGCAGCGGAAAACTGAAGTCGCCGCCGCCTGCCGTTGTCGTGTCGGGGGTGCGCAGGAAAGCTGTTCCCGTCAGGTTCTCGCCAGTGACGGTGTTATTCCCCACGGTCGCACTGCCGGCAACCCAGCCGAGCGGAGATGCTTTGGGGTCGCCCGAAAGGCTCTGCACAGTTCTCGCCACAATCGGCGGCGCGCTGGTCAGCAGCGTACCGGGGTTCGGATTCGGCTGCGGACTTTCACGCTCGAAAACCTGACCTTTCGGTGCGGACTGGAAAAAGGTCAGCGACTGTTTGGCCAGAGCGGTCTGGTGGACGCTGTCGATCACGGTGGCATAGCGGCTCACGTTGTCGCTGTCCGTGACGTAGATCAGCCATGCCGGCTGCACCACGCCCCGCACCGCGTACCAGACCATCTCGCCTTCCAGATCTTCGCTTAACTGCGCGGCGGTCAGGCGAATCGAACCTTGCTTCTCCGCGCGGCGCATGCTGGTCAGCGGCGTCAGCCCCTCTGCCAGCGCGGGGTTCACCGTACGAACCGCAGCACGCGCCGCCGGAAGAATTCCCCCGGGTTCGGGTAGCTGAACATCCTCTGCAGGGGCGTTATAGAGTGTTCCGCCGGAGTTGAGAATCTGGCCGTTCTGGTCGATATTGACTGTCCATTCGGCATTCAGAACATTCACACCCCGAAACTGCTGTTTGTAGATCAGGTGGGTGACGCCATTGTGCTCAGTGCGGTACTGATTCGCAAGGTAGACGCCGGAGATGCCTGGCGCGTCTACCTGAAGTTCCGTCGCGGCGGCTTGCAGCCACGCGTCACCGATGTCGCGGGGCGACAGGGCACTGGGCCCGGTCAGCGTCCCGCGGATATTAAATTTATGGTTTGTTCCGGTTTGTCCGAACCCGACACCGACACAAAGAAACAAAAGAACAGCGCATTTTTTCATTTTTTCTCCAAACAGCGCAAAGCGTTAGAAGTATACCAAAGAAAAGTACGTTTCCCGTTGTCTGCTGATACTGATCAACCGTCGTTCGCGCCCGCGTGATGTCCGGTTCGCTACAATTAAAGATACGCAACCGGCAGCGATCTCTGTAGCTCGATACGCCGCGTTCCGGCAGCGCCCAGCTCCCGTCATCTGTGCGCGCCTGAGAGTGAGCCTTTTATGTCTTCGGCGTCTTTGCCGCAACCATCCAACCAACCTGTAGCAGATGCAGGGAACGGCCTCCTGTTCTCCGGCTATGATCCTGGAGCGTTTTACGACGAGATGGTAGCTCCGGACGGGAGTCCCCGGTCTGGCTCGAGACCGATGTTCGACAAGCTGGCGAACATGCCGCTTGACGTCTTTGATGAGCGCCGCAAGCTGGCTGACCTTTCTTATCTTGTCCAGGGAATCACCTTCACGGTCTACAGCGACGGTCGCGGAACAGAGCGGCTATTCCCGTTCGACCTGGTGCCCCGCATCATTCCCCG
>JBBQDH010000242.1:0-9240 GCA_038319515.1 Bryobacterales bacterium | reverse complement strand
GAATCCCGCAAGGTCCAGCGAACCAACATCCCGGTGATTGGCCTGGCACTAAGGTTGCGGACAGAGACACTGAGATTCGAGACTCTTTTCGGCGCAATGTCGGCGACAGGATCAAGCACATCGAGAGGAAGTCCGTCTACTCGAAATTCAATACGCCTGCCCTGTTGGGACACCTCACCGCCGCCTGGCCTGTCCTGATCAAAAAATGCATTCGCCAGCCTTGCTTTGGGGAAGCTGAGGCGCGTATTCGCGGGACAGGATCCTGAACAACCGGAATAGGTGGTATGAGTTTCTGACTGCGGCCCTCCATTTACGGTCACGGTTATCGTTTTGCTGCAGGATCCACAGGTTGTGCAGTTCGCGCCGTCGCTGCAGGCGCAACTGAACGAGGTGTTGGCGGGAGCGCCGGTCGTAACACACTTGCAAGAGACCTGAAATGCCCCCGAGTTACAGGAGGCGCACGGCTTTGTCATCTCACAGTCGGCACGCGCCGGTCGCGAAAAGAATGTGATACAAATCGCTAAAAAGCATACTATTCTCAACATTACTCAAGTCCTTTTTATCGGATTTCGTCACCCGCCGCATAGAAATTAACATGAGTGGGGGGGGAGTCAACGACAAGATCAACTTAATTGCGTTACAAAAAGCGCATCGGGACTGTTTAATCCACTTTTACTATCGGCAGGCTGAGTGGCGCCCTACGCCTGCTTCGCCTCAATTATGGAGAGCAGACTTGCCTGCGGCGGAAGCGATGCCGGGTACGAGTTCGTGCCCGGGACCATTCTGGCCTAGAATAAAGGAATGGCAACGGCTTAGATGGTTCCGCTTTCCGAATATCCGGGGCATAGCTATGAGCCTGAGTGCGAATACGTCGAGGGAGTTTTCAGGGACCGCAAGGCCGGAGAGATCCCCCATGGTGATGCGATGAGCCGCATATCCGTTGAGGCCAGGATTCGCGGATTCTGGTCCGGCGTGGCCGTTCGTACTCACGTCACCCCAACCCGCATCCGCGTACCGGACGTCACCATCGTTGGTGGCGGTAAACCCGCAGGACGCTTCATCTCAGCACCGTCTGAAATCGCATTGGAAATACTGTCGCCGCATAACCGCGCCCCGGATATTCAGGACAAAATGGAAGATTATCTTGCCTTCGGTGTCTCCTGCGTTTGGGTAGTTGATCCGGAGACACGCCGGGCCTGGTGGTACACCAGCAGTGGAGCGCGCGAACGCCGCGATGGCTTCCTGCGTAATCCTGCCGGCGATCTGGCGATTCCGCTCACAACCATTTTCAAAGACGGATGCCGGTAGACCTGATCGTCTGCGTCTCCACCGAACTGGAAGGCGCATTGCTGCGCGCCCACCTGCCGGTACTCGTGACCGGCGTAGGCTCCGTCAACGCCGCCATCGCACTCACGCGCTACCTGGAGCGGGAAGGCGCCAAATCCGTCATCGTCTGCGGGATCGGTGGCGCATATCCCGGTTCCGACCTCCCCGTCGGCAGCGTGGCATGTGCATCCAGCGAATGCTATGGAGATTTGGGCGCGGCATCAGCCTCCGGCTTCCTCGACATGAAAGCCCTCGGCTTCCCCGTCATCGCCGGCCCGGAGCCGCTCTATAACGTCCTCCCGATGCACCTCTTCTCCGCACCGAAGCGGGCTCCGTTCGTCACCGTGAACACCTGCACCGGAGACAACGCCTCCGCCCTCGCGCTGGCAGCAAGAACCGGCGGCGCTGTCGAAAGCATGGAAGGTGCTGCCATCGCCCACGTCGCGGCTCTCTACGGCCTCCCCGTCGGCGAGATTCGCGGCATCAGCAACCCCGTCGGCAATCGCGACCGCACGGCCTGGCGCGTCAAAGATGCCGCCGTGGCCGCCCAGCAAACTCTGCTCGCACACCTGCGGGCATAATAAAGCTATGTCCCCCGCAACACCGGAACGCGAAGAGCGAATCCCCTGGTACGTCTGGCTCGCCGTCCTCGGCGTCACCTCCGCCATGATCGGCATCCACTGGGATATCTCCTGGCACAAATCCATCGGTCGCGATACCTTCTGGACTCCCGCCCACATCGCCATCCAGCTCTGCGGCGTCATCGCCGGCATCACCTGCGGCTATCTCATCCTGGCCACAACATTCACCAGGAACAAACTTCGGCAATCCTCCGTCAATGTCTTCGGTTTCCGCGGCCCCCTCGGTGCCTTCATCTCCGCCTGGGGAGGCTTTGCCATGATCACATCCGCACCATTCGACGACTGGTGGCATAGCGCCTACGGGCTCGACGTCAAGATCCTCAGCCCGCCCCACATCGTGCTCGCCCTGGGAATGTTCGGCGTGGAAATCGGCGTCCTGGTGTTGGTTGCTGCTCAAATGAACCGCGCCTCGGAATCAGGTAGCGCCGCACTCCGCCGCCGACTCGAAAATCTCTTCCTCTACACCTCCGCCATGATCCTGATCGCAGCCATGGTGCTGGTGCTTGAGTTCACCGGCCGCATCTTTCTGCACAGCGCCATCTGTTACCGAACGATTGCGATGCTGGCGCCGATCACCCTGAACATGGCATCCCGAGCCACCGGCCGACGCTGGGGCGGCACCACCGTCGCAGCCATTTACACCGTCTTTCTGCTCGGCATGGAATGGATTCTGCCACTCTTCCCCGCGCAGCCCAAATTGGGGCCCGTGATGCATGAAACCACGCAGTTCATCCCCAACGGTTTTCCGTTGCTGCTGCTTGTTCCGGCCTTCCTGATGGATCTGATCCGGCCCCGTGTCAGCCAGTGGAAGAAACCACTGCAGGCGCTCGCAATGGGTTCGGTTTTTCTCGCGTCGTTTATTGTCGCCGAGTGGCCGTTTGGAACTTTCCTGCAATCCCCCGCCGCGCGCAACGCCTTTTTCGGCAGCAATTACTTTGAGTACTTCGTCGGACCGAAAAGCTACTCGGCCCTGTATAAATTCGTCCAGTTTGAAAAGACCCCGGGCGAATTCTGGACCAACATCGCACTGGCCTTCCTCGCCGCCGTGCTGGCCAGCCGACTGGGATTGATGCGCGGGGAATGGCTGGGCCGTGTTCGCCGCTAAAACCCTCTTTCTATCCGCCTGCCTGGCGATCCTGCTGCAAGCCCACGTCGGCAGCCCCGACGTGTTTCATCAGGGCAAAGCCGGACCCTACCCGGTGCTCGTGTCCATTCGCCCGCCCGACGTCATCCCGGGCATCGCAAGAATCGAGGTGCGCGCCCTCTCCCCGGATGTCGAGCGCGTGGAACTTACCCCGACGCCGATGACCGGCGAGGCATCCAAACACCCGCCCGTCGCCGATGCCGCGAGGCGCTCCGGTTCCGACCCGCAATCCTTCGAAGGGCAACTCTGGCTGATGGGCTTCGGGTCTTGGGAGGTCCACGTTCGCGTCTTTGGACCGAAAGGCGCGGGGGAACTGCTTGTGCCCGTCCCCGCCATCGCCACGAAAGCCAGTTCCATGCAGAAGGAAACCGGCTACTTCCTGTTCGGCATGATGGTGTTTCTGTCTGTCGGGATGGTGGCAATTGTCGGTGCTGCCGTGCGGGAATCGAGACTGGAACCGGGTGCCGTGTCACCCGACTGGAATTCCAGGTCGCTCGCCTGGATGGCACTCACTGCGGCAATGGTGGCGGGAGCCCTGTGGTTCGGCAACAACTGGTGGGCAGACGATGCAGCCACCTACGCCCGCCGTCTTTACAAACCGCTGGGGGCCACCGCCGTGCTCGATTCCGGCAACCATCTGGAACTGCGCCTCACCGACCCCGGCTGGATGGCCATGCGCAAACTCGACGATCTGGTCCCCGATCACGGCCACCTGATGCACCTCTTCCTGATCCGCTATCCCGCCATGGACCAGGTCTTTCACCTGCATCCCGACCAGACCGCCACCGGTTACTTCGGAACGTCCCTGCCCTCTCTGCCTGCCGGTCAATACAAGGTTTATGCGGATATCGTTCACGAAAACGGCCTCGCCGAAACTGCGGCAGGCGAAGTGGCCCTCCCGGATGTGAAAGGAACACCGCTCTCCGGTGATGACACAGGAGGATCCTCGATTCCGTCAGGCGACAGATTCACACTGCCGGACGGCTACCGAATGGTGTGGAAGCACGACGCCGCCAAACCAGTAAAGGCGACCCAGGTCAACCTCTTCACCTTCGCCCTCGAAGACCCCGGCGGCAAACCCGCCACCGACATGGAACCTTATATGGGGATGGGCGGACACGCCGAGTTCGTGAAACTCGACGGGTCCGTGTTCGCGCATGTGCATCCCACCGGATCTGTCCCCATGGCATCCATGAACGTAGCCTCCCCCCAGGCGATGATGGCGATGCACCAGATGCAGGTCGGCGCGGAAGTGTCTTTCCCTTATGGAATTCCAAAGCCAGGAGAATATCGGATTTTTGTGCAGATGAAGCGGGCGGGCAGGGTGGAAAACGGCGCGTTTGAAGTAAAAATGAAATAGCAAGAGTAATTTGTGATACACTTCCAAGACCGTCTCTGGTAGCACCGGAAGACGAATTTCTGGAGGAAAGTAATAATGAAAAACTACAAACACCTGCCCGTTCTGGCAGCACTCATCATCGGCGGATCAATGAATCTGTCGGCCGGCCTCATCGGAAACGGCGACTTCGGGAGCGGCGACCTGACATCCTGGACCCTCTTCACCACTCCAGGCGGGGTCCACAACAGCTCGGGGTCGGGGGTATCATCCTTTGACACTACTGGTGCCGGCGCGTCCAACGCTGCGGAGTTCAACGTCGGAAACGCATCAACGAGCGGGAGCGAGAATGGCGGCGGAATCCGCCAGAGCTTTAACCTCGCAGCCGACAACACAGTAGATTTCGGTCTGGATTTTGCCTCGACTACGGCAATTGGCAACGGCAGCGGCGGAACCTTTTCAATCGTTGTCGATGGCAACAGCCTCATCTCATTTGACGTGGGATCTGTCAATGCTGGAACCTATAGAGGCAGCCTGGCTGCTTCAGCAAACTTGATTGCCGGCAACCACAGCCTTGCCATTCTGATTACCCGCCCGTACACAACTGCTAACGACACGCCACACCAATTCATCGACAACGTGACTGCTGTCGAAAGCGGCAATGCGGCTCCCGAACCCGGCACGCTGGTGCTTTTCGGTACCGCAATGGTGACCGTCGCGCTGGCCCGCCGCAAGAAGGCCTAACGCGGAACGGGGGCGAAACCTTCAAGGCTCGCCCCCCGTTTTCCTCAACTCTGCAGATCTTAATCCCTGGCTTTATTCCGCTTCGCCCGCCGCAACAGAAAATCAATCCGTCCATCCGCATCCGGATGAGAATCCACCGCGAAATGCAACTCCGGCACCCGCCGCAGATTCAACCGCGTGGCGAGTTCATGCCGCAGGAAGTTAGCGGAATGCTCCAGCGCTTTCATCGCTTTATGCTCTTCCTCGGTATCCACCGCCACTCTCACGTGCGCGTGACGCATATCGGGAGAAACTTCCACAATCGTGACCTGCACATTGGCGACGCGCGGATCGTCCATCTCATAACCGATCAGTTCCGCCAACTCTTCTTTCACGGCTTCAGAAACCCGCCGCGCGCGATGCTCATCCATTTTCTATAACCACTCTAAATCCACCCGCACCAGCATGGGACCCAACAACCCGGCGGACTCCTCTTCAACGCTCTGCAGCACCTTTGCGGCGAAATCCTTACTCGACGACACCGTCACCGCCGCCAGAACCGCGCTGTTATGCAGATCCTGATCGTCAATCTCCGCCACCGACACATTGAACTTATGGCACAGCCTGTCTTTCAGGCTCTTCACGACCTGTCTCTTCTCTTTGAGCGAATGGGCGTGCCCGATCCGTAATTCCATCGTCAGCACGCCCACCACCGCCATAAAGACTAAGCCGCTTCGACCGCCACCCGCTGCATCGCGAACGCTTCAATCACATCGCCCTGATGCAGATCGTTGTAGTTGTCGATCGTGATACCGCATTCCATCCCGAAGCGCACTTCGCTGACGTCGTCTTTGAAGCGACGCAGCGAGCCCACCTTGCCGGTATGGACAACTTTGTTATCGCGCAGAATGCGAAGCTGCGAATCGCGGGGGATGTTGCCATCCACCACCAGGCAACCGGCCACCGCGCCAATCTTCGATACCTTGAAGACTTCGCGGACTTCCGCCCGGCCCCTGTAGATTTCCTTGTAGACCGGCGCGAGCATACCCGCCATCGCCTTCTTCATCTCGTCCATCACTTCGTAAATGATGGTGTGAAGACGCATATCCACCTTCTCGCGCTCTGCGGTTGCAACCGCATTGCGCTCTGGGCGGACATTGAAGCCGATCACGATGGCGTTCGACGCCACCGCCAGATCTACATCCGATTCGTTGATCGCGCCGACGCCGGCACGCAGCACACGGATGGTAACCTTGTCCGTCGACAGCCTTTCGAGCGTGTCACGCAGCACTTCGGCAGAACCAGCCACATCCGCTTTGAGGATGATGGGAAGTTCTTTGATCTCGCCCGCCGCCATCTGCTTGTGGAACTGCTCAAGCGTGATGCGACCGCCCTTGGCAAGCGAAGCCGCGCGCTCTTTCTCGGCGCGGTAAAGAACAATCTGCTTGGCCTTGGCGGTATCGGTCACCACCTGGAAGCTGTCACCCGCTTCGGGCAATTGCTCCAGACCCAGCACTTCCACCGGCATGGACGGACCCACTTCCTTCACCTGCGCGCCCTGATCGTTGATCATGGCGCGAACGCGGCCGAAGACCACGCCGCAGATAAAGTTGTCGCCCACTCGCAAAGTACCGTTGCGAACCAGCACCGTAGCCACCGGGCCACGACCGCGATCGAGTTTTGCTTCGAGCACTGTCGCCATCGCCGGGCGGGCCGGATTGGCTTTCAGATCCTGAATTTCCGCCACAAGAAGGATCATTTCGAGCAACAGATCCAGATTCGTCTTGGTACGCGCTGAAACCGGAACCATGACGGTGTCGCCGCCCCAGTCTTCGGCCAGCAAGCCGCGGTCGGAAAGCTGTTGCTTAATGCGGTCCACCTGAGCGTCCGCTTTGTCGATCTTGTTGATCGCCACAATAATCGGCACTTTTGCCGCTCTTGCGTGGTCGATAGCCTCCAGTGTCTGGGGCATCACGCCGTCGTCAGCCGCCACCACCAGGACCACAATATCGGTGACCTTGGCGCCGCGGGAACGCATGCGGGTAAACGCTTCGTGACCCGGCGTATCGATGAAGACGATCTTATTGCCGTTCTTCTCCACGTGATATGCGCCGATGTGCTGCGTAATGCCGCCGGCTTCGCGGCCAGCCACATTCGCTACACGGATCGCATCAAGGAGCGAGGTCTTACCGTGATCGACGTGGCCCATGATGGTAACCACGGGAGGACGCCGGACCAGGTCTTTATCCGCTTCCGCGACTTCCACCACCTGCATGGCCTCTTCTTCGTAAGTAACCGTCGAAGTGGAAGCGCCGAATTCGCGCGAAATATCAGTGGCAAGCTTCGCATCCAAAGTCTGGTTGATGGTGGCAAAGATGCCACGGTCGACCAGCTTCTTAATGACGAAGTTGGCTTTCACGTCGAGCTTTTCAGAAAGCTCCTTCACCGTGATGCCTTCGGAAATGGTGATGTCTCGATTAATCGGCGGCGGCGCGAGTTCGCGGCGCATGGTTGGCCGAAGGACTTTCTCCTCGGCTTCCTTGCGACGGCCCTGCGGACCACCGCGCGACGTCCGCTGGTACTGCTGCTGCGGACGGCGAGCTGCCTGATCAGACGGAGGCGGCGGTGTGCCGGGGCCAATCAGACCACCCGCACGGGACGTGGGGTGCATGGGCCGCGGTCCACCGGGACGCGGTGCGCCGGGCCCGGGCATACCCGGACGAGCGCCGCGTTGCGGCATGGAAGAAGGTGCGCCCGGACGGGGCGGACCTTGGTAAAGAGGTTGGCCTGGACGCGGCGGCTGAGGCCGCAACGGCACTGTGGGGCGCGGCGGAGCCTGGCCCGGCATGGGCGAACGCTGCTGCTGCCCTAATTTCGCGACGAGGTCGGGCCGGGGCGGAACAATGGGACGAGCTACCGGCTGGCCGGCCATCGGGCGGTTCGGCTGCGGGGGACGCGGAGCGCCGGGAATGAAGCCTGCGGGTCGCGGCGGCGGACCAATCGGTACACCAGGGCGGACGGAGGGCGCACTTCCAGGCATGGACGCCGGCGGCGGAGCGCCGGGAGAAGCTCCTGCAGGGCGCGGCGCTGTCGAAGGCATGCTCGGCGGCATCGGCTGCCGCGGGCCGGAAAGAATCTGGCCCGGGCGCGGAGCTCCGGTTGGGATCGGACGAGCGGGAGGCGGAACCGGGCGGCCGGGAGTAGCCGAAGGCTGCTGCGGGGCCGAAACAGGAGGAGCTGGTGGTCTGGCGGGGCCGGCGGGTCGTACCGGCGCCGGTCGGGGCAGACCCGGCAATGCCGAACCCGGCATCGGGGCACCGGGTACCGCGGCCGGAGCAGAAACAGGGGCCGGCGGCGTAACGGTCTTATTTTCCTGTGGTGGACGAACCGGCGGAGCTACCGGCGGTCGCGGGGTTGCCATCGGAACGCCCAGAGGCAGCGCGGACGGGCGCGTTCCCATGGGGGGCTGGATGGGGCTGCCCCTGCCCAGCAGTGGCGGGCGCAACGGAATCGCACGCGGCTTGTGATCTTCTTCCGGCTCTTTTTCTTTTGCCGGTTCTTTCGACTCCGCAACTGCAGGAGCCTCAGGCGCAGCAACCGTCACAGGCACGGCGGCCACCGGATCAACCGGGCGCGCCACGGGCGCAGCCGTCCTCTGGCGCGGGGTGACAGGCGGCTTTTCTGCCGGAGCTTTCGCTGCCGGAGCTTTCTCTGCTGCCACGACAACCGGCGCAGCGGCAACCGGCGCAACGACAACCGGCGCTACGACAACCGGCGTCGCGACAGTTGCCTTCACCGATGCTTCGGTCGCTTTATCTTCAGGTGCTTTATCGCCCGGGGACCAGGCATGCTCGGAGTCTTCGTCGTGTTCAAATTCAGACGAGGCCCTCGGAGGCCGCACGCGCACTGAGCCGTCGCCGGCGTAGTACCGGCGCAGCTTGTCGGCTGTGTCGTCATCGATCGAGCTGGAGTGGGTCACCTTTTCGTCGACACCGAGTTCGTGGAGCTTCTCGATGACCTCCCGCGACTTTACTTCCAGTTGCCGCGCCAGCTCATTGATTCGGATCTTA
>JBBQDH010000241.1:0-9266 GCA_038319515.1 Bryobacterales bacterium | reverse complement strand
CAGGGGCCCTACACCACCATGGTGCTGCACATGGACCCGAAGATCGAATCCGCGCGCCGCATGCTCGCCGAAGCCGCCGGCTGCGACGCCGAAGAGATCGCCATCACCCGCAACTCCAGCGAATCACTCGAAATCGCGCAGCTCGGCATCGACCTGAAACGGGGCGACGAAGTCCTCACCACCAACCAGGACTACGGGCGCATGCTCACCACCTTCCAGCAACGCGAACGTCGCGATGGCATTGTGCTCAAGACCATCTCTTTCCCCGTGCCCGCCATCAGCATGGACGATCTCTACACCCGCTTCGAACAGGCCATCACGCCAAAGACGAAAGCCATTCTGGTCTGCCACATCACCAACCGCTCCGGCCAGATCTTCCCCGTCCGCCGCATCTGCGATATGGCGCACGCCCGCGGCATCCCCGTCATTGTCGACGGAGCCCACGCCTTCAGCCACTTCCCGTTTAAGATCTCCGACCTGAATTGCGATTACTACGGCGTCAGCCTGCACAAGTGGACCTTCGCGCCCATCGGCACCGGTTTTCTTTACGTGAGGAAGTCGCGCATCAAAGAAACCTGGGCCATGATGGCGTCGGCGGAACGGCAGGACAGCGACATCCGCAAATTTGAAGAGGTCGGCACGCACCCCGCTGCGAATTTCGACGCGATCTGTGAGGCGCTGACGTTCAATCAGAACATCGGCATCGACCGCAAGGCCGCCCGCCTGCGTTATCTGCGCGACCGCTGGGCAAACCGCCTCGCGCAGAATCCGAAGTGCCGGATTCTGCATAGCCCGACCACGGAAATGTCTTGCGGGATCGGCATGCTGGGACTGGCGAATAACGAAACCGCGAAGCTGGCGGATGCGCTTCGAACAAAGTATGGCATCTATACGGTGAACGTGGGCCACGAGGAATACACCGGCATCCGCGTCACCCCGAGCGTGTACACGACGCTCGCCGAAGTGGATTACTTCGCGGGTGCAGTAGAAAAAGAAGTGAGAAGTTTGTAACAGTCCGTCGCGGAAGGAGCGTGAGACCTCGCGAGCGGGAATTCGATCCGCAGGCGAGGCTCACACGGGCTGTAGTTCGCGAAGGTAAGCCCTCCGGAAGCTTTTAGAGGCTGGTTGCCGGGCGGCGGCGGAAGGCGGTCAGGAAGCCGATCAGCACCAGTCCGGTGGCCCCAAGGATACTTGTGCTCGGTGCCGGAGTGACAAGTTCAGCCGAAAAGCTGCCCGTGGCAGCCGCTGTGAAGGAGTTGAGCAAACCATCAGAGCCGATTGAAAGCGCTGGCGTCAAAGAAGTGAAGGAAACTGATCTCGCTGTGGTGATCGCCGACGCGAAGTCGATGTAGTCGGAAGTGAAATCCAGATTGTGCGGCGGTTCCGAGTTCTGCAAATTAGCGGAACTGCCGCCAATCGAACCGGTGAGCGACGCGCCGGTACCGGAACTTCCCAGCAGCAGCGAATTATCGCTCTGCCGTCGAATCGTCAGCAGGGTATTTGTCAGGGTTTAGGTCACTGCGGCTCCCGGCGAACAGGGCCCGACGCACGTCGCGGGCGCGGTAACGGTCCCGCTTCTGCTGAGCGTGGCCAGGATCGGGCCTGTCGGCAGCGGCTGAAGCAACGCGAAAGCCGGAACGTTTGCCGAGAAGAAAGTCAGGAAGACGCCGGACGACGCTGTGAAAGTGCCGCTTCCGCTCCCGTTAGTGGTGAAGACGAAATCGTTCGTCCCGTTCGCCTCAGTGAACTGCGCGAAGGTAAGCGGACCGGCCTGTGCGGCGCACGCACACGCCCCCATAAAAATTGCGAACCGAGTTGCGAACCGAATTGGCTGATGTCTCATAGCATAACTGTAGCGCGGATGTTCTCAGGCTCCCATCAATTTGCGGAGGATGAAACGGTGCCAACTTGAAACTGAGCGTTCGTTGGTGAGTTTGGTTACCAACACTGATGCAATTCTCGGAAGCAAACCAGCCTGACATCGTGCCACCGTTTCGGATCCGCCTCCGCGAGGGCTTCGACGACGAAGCTTACGGATGCCCTGCGGAAGAGTACGGCATCTATACACCGGCGTCCGGTGTACGCCGGGTGTCTACACGAGCCTGGCCGGAGTAGACTGCTTCGCAGGCGCAGTTGAGAAAGAACTGAAGAACTCCTGATAAGGCAAATCCACTATGAAAAAATCCACGTTGGTGTTTTCCGCCATTCTGATGGCATGCAGCACGATCACGGCACTCGCGGCAGATGTAAGCGGCGCATGGACCGGCCAAATGGGAGGCCCCAATGGCGGCGGCTTTCAGATCTCCTTCACATTCAAGCAGGAGGGGATGAAGCTAACGGGTTCGGTGGCGGGGCCGCAGGGCGAGTCCGTAACCATTACTGACGGTAAGGTGGACGGCGACAAAGTGGCCTTCAATATCAGCTTCAATGGCATGACCATTAAGCATGAAGGCACCATCAGCGGTGAAGAGATGAAGCTCACGTCCAAAGCTGACCAGGGCGACTTCCCCGGCGGGGAGATTGTTCTGAAGAAATCAAAGTAAATCACAAACAAAAACGGCGCCAACCGCTTTCGCGGAAGGCGCCGTTTTCATTTACAGCCGTTGTTGGTCTAGAAGCGGAAACGAATCGTCGCCGCACCCTGACGGGACCGGATCTGCGCATTAGTGATAGTGCCGAAAGTGGTACTGGTGTAATCTTTCAGCTGCGGAGTTGAGCAACTTCCGTTCGATGCATTGCAGTTGATTGCAAGGCCCGTTGCGGGGTTGCCCGGGTTGAAGTGGTTGAAGACGTTGTAGGCTTCGAACTTAAAGCTGAGCGTCCTTGGATGAGCTTCGCTACCGACGTTGATGCTCTTCTCCATGGCCATGTCGAAGTTCATCACGCCCGGTCCGTAGGTGATGGTGGGCTGTTCGTTACCGATACCGAACGATGTCGCCGAAGGCAGAGTAAATGCAGCCGGGTTGAAGTTATACCAGAGCTTCGGATCGGCATTGGACAGCGCCGTGTTGGAGCCGGTCCAGACTGAAGAAGGGGTCGCGCCGGCAGCCAGAAACGCGCTGCCGGTCTGCTGACAACGGAACGGGAACCCGCCCGTGGGCGTGCCTGTCCAATAGCCGATAGGAGCGCCGTTCGCGCCGCAACCGACCGAGAGGGCCTGACCGTAGAAGAACGTGCCCACACCGGAAAGGTGCCAGTTGTTGAACACAGTCCGCGTCACGTAGTTGTTCGCCCACTTCGTGATACCGGGGATGTCGTAACCCCAGTTCGTATTGACCGCGTGCGGGCGGTTGTTGGTGACGTTCTTGAGCAGTTTGTCACTGACCCACTGCTGGCGGTTGTACGTGATCGTCTTCGACCACGTGTAGTTGCCACCTAACTGCAACCGCTTACTGAAACGGCGATTGATGGAAACCTGTAACGCGTTGTAGTTATTTTCGCCGTCCAGAGTATAACCCTGGATGGCGCCCCAGTTGTAACCACCGGAAAGAGCGCGGATCAGGTTGGTGGAGTAGAAGCCGCCCGTACCGCCGCTGCCGCTGGTGGGATCGAGGTACTTCGCAACAGGACCGGGAGCGCCGTTGTTGGCAGTCGGAGTCCAGGTGGTGTAGGGCTTCACCGCATTGAAGTCAATGCGACCCTGGTTGAACTGGTTATGCGACACCAGGCCGACGTAGGAAGCGTCCATCACGAAACCCTTGCCAAGGTCGCGCTGGATGCCGAAGCTCCAGTCGTAGGTGGCCGGGGGCTTCAGGTGCAGCGAGCCGCCGGTTGTCGCCTGTGGCGTATAGACTGCAGTGGAACCGACCAGGCTGCTGATTGACGTATTGAGGATCAGCGGAGCCACGAAGTTCGGGGGAGCCGCGATCGGCCCGACGCCAACGCCTGTTGCGCCAATAGTGTCCACCGTAAATGACCGACCGTAGAAGATACCGAACCCGGTACGGAGAGCGGTCTTACCATCGCCGAAAACGTCCCAGGCCAGGCCAATGCGCGGCGCGTACTGAATGCGTGGGTTATCAAACAGCGTGTTCGGCGCAGTCTTGATGCCGGAGAACGGCAGCGTCTTGTAACTGGCGGGGTCAAACGTACCCTGCTGGGCATACGGATAGACCTTCCCGCTGATCGGATTGATGGAGGCCTTGTTGGCGACCGGACAGGTCACGCCGTTGCCGGACGGGACCGTGCAACTCGGATAGAGAAGTTGGCCCGAGGAGGCGGCGCTGTAGGAAGCAGTGTTGAAAGAGCCGAGCGTAGCGCCTTCCGAGCGCAGCGTACCGATGAACTGGAAGCGAACGCCCGCGTCGATGGTGATCCGCTTGCTCAGTTTCCAGGTATCCTGAATGAACCATTCCACCTGCGAGTAGCGGGCATGGTTGATCTGCTTCTTGTTGTCTTCACCATAGCCGTACAGGTTGCCGGTCAGCGCATTCGAGAAGGGGTTGCCGGTATCGACCGGGTTGCCAAGATCTGAGCCGAAGTAGTAGGTGCCGGCCGTGTTGTAAGCCGAGTATACGCTGACGTTGCGGGCCTCTTTCTCGATGTAAAGACCGCCCTTGATGGTGTGGGCACCCTTGATCCAGGTCAGGTTGTCCGTCAGGTTCTGACTTTCATCAGTCCCGTCAAACGGCCAGCGGCTGTCGAAACCGAAGGCAGGCAGGCCCGGAATGCCGGTGGGCGCGGACTGCGCACTGAAGCCGGAAGGCAGGCCGAAGTTGATCTGCGGCAGAAGCTTCAGGTAATTGGCTCCGAACAGGTTGGGCAGATTGAGCGTGTTGCCTGCCGAATCCTTCAGAGGCAGCAGACTGGCGTTAAACAGCGTTGTTTCGATGGGCGAGTTACCCTGGTGATTTCGGTTGATACCCATCGTCAGTTCATTGATCAAATTCGGGCGGAACGTGTGCACGTAAGTCATCGCGGCGCCGGCCGACGGGTCGTTGTAGCTGTGCGGGAACTGTCCCCAGCCATCACCCTGCGCTCCCAGGATTGCGCCGTAACCGGCGTTTTCAAAGCCGTCCTGGATCAGGCGACCGAACATGGTGTCTTTCGACGTCATGTTGTAGTCCACGCGCAAAATCTTATCCGAGCGGGGCTGGGTGTTGGTGAACTGGAATTGCGAGTTATAACCGCGTGCGCCGGTGGGATCCGCAAAATTCGGCAGCGGGAAGCGGCTGAGGAAAGCGGCGCCGATCGGGCTGATTCGGCTGGCCGGAACCTTGTTGCCGGCGAAGCAACCGGGGCCACCGGCTGTGGTGCAGGCCGCGCCGGTGTTCGGGTCCCGGATCAGGATCGGGGTACCGTTCTGGTTGATCGAAGCGGAGAAGTCGCCCGACTTTTCGGCGGCCGTGGGCATCGTGTAGCGGTTCGGACCCGCAGTGCCCTTGTTCGCCAGGAAATCGGTGGAGAAGAAGAAGAACAGGCGGTTGCGGTCCCTGTTAAAGCGGACGCCGGGAATCAGCAGCGGGCCGCCGATGGTACCGCCGGGGTTCTGGTAACGATAACGCGCTTTCTGCACGCCGAGCTTGTTGTTGAAGAATTCGTTGGCATTGAACTGTTCATGCCGGAAGTCATAGTACGCTGTGCCGTGATACTGTGCCGTACCGTTTTTGATGGTGACGTTCAACTGGCCACCGTTGCGGGCGCCGTATTCCGCCGTGTAGTTGGAAACCAGCAGCTTCACTTCGCCGATTGCGTCCGGGCTGGGCGACAGAGTGCTGTTCATCGAGTAGTTGCCTGAATCCTGGCTGACGATGCCATCCAGTGTGATGACTACCTGTCCCTGCTGTCCGCCGTTGACGCTGGGGGTTTCGCTGCCCCAGCCGCGCGAGTCGTGGTTCGCCAGATCCTGCACGCCAGGCAGCGTTTTGATGATTGCCTTGAAGTCGCGCCCCTTAATCGGGGTGTCGATGATCTGCTGCAGGTTGACGTTCTGTGAGCGATCCGAACTATCCGTCGCGACGTGGGCCGCTTCGGCAGCCACTTCAATGGACGTCGAAACATCGCCGACCGTCAGCTTGATGGTGTGAAGATCCACGCGTTCCTGCGAACTGATCGTCACGTTGGTCTGTTGGTAGGTCTTGAAACCGGGCTGCACAACCTTCAGGCTGTAGCCGCCCGGGATCATGGCGATGAATTCGAAATCGCCGCTGCCGCCGGTTTTGTATTCGCGGATCTGCTTTGAAATATCGTTGATGAGCTGAACGGAAGCCCCGACCACAACTGCGCCGCCGGAATCGACGACGGTGCCGGATACGGAGCCGGTTACGGTTTGAGCATTGGCTGCAGGCAGCAAGGCCAGCAACAGAGACATGAGAGTAATAGCGATTCTGGTCAATTTCATTTTCGGACCCCCTGCGATCCGTTCTTGAAGCGTTTCAAGATGTGTCTAGTTATATCACTTTTGGGCGACAGTGTGAATCCTCTTCACACTTTTATTTATGGTGCCGATTCACGAATCGACAGATAGCGGTCCGCCGCGACGTTCGATAAGTGCTGTTTCGTGCCGGATGGCCAGTCGATATCGATGGTTCGGATGGTCTTCGACACCCCAAGGCCGAAGTGAACAGTCTTGTCGCTTGACGACGCGTAGCCGGTTGCGGTTGTTACCCGATTCCACTGCTCACCGGTGGCAGTGACGATGTGGACCCGTGCGCCCAAGCCGTCGCGGTTGCTCTGCACGCCCTGGAGGGTCAGATTGATCCAGTGGCCAGGAGACGGCGAAGTGTTGCGCAGGATGACCGGGTGCTCATTGAGGCGGGTGACAACAACGTCCATCTTGCCGTCCCGATTGAAGTCTGCGAAGGCCGCCCCGCGGTGGAAGGCGTCGCCAGGCAGCACGGCAGAATCGAAGGCGCCGCCGCCTTTGTTCGTGAAAATCAGATTGCCCATGCGGGAGCGGCTGCCGGAATTGCGCTCGGCGTTTTCGAGCACGTGACCACCCGCCACGAACAGGTCTTTGAAGCCGTCGTTATTGAAATCGTAAGCCCCCGCGCTCCAGCCGGACCAGGCCCGGCTACCGCGCGCCACACCGCTCGACTGCGTCATGTTGGCGAACTGCTTGCCGCCCAGATTGCGGTACAGGGTAAACATCTGGCCGGGCAGCGCGGTCAGGAAGATGTCCTCGCGACCGTCGTTGTCGTAGTCGCGGAAGTCGGTGCCCATGCCGGAGACAGCCTCGCCGTCGTCGTTCACAGCGACTCCGGCTTCGAAGCCCATCTCACGAAACTGGCCTTTGCCTTCGTTGTGGAAGAGGAAGTTCGGAGCACTGTCGTTGGTCACGAACGCATCCATACGACCGTCGCCATCGAAGTCGGCAAAGGCCACGCTCATGCCATAGCCGGGATGAAAGTCGATGCCGGATTCCTTTGAGACGTTGCGAAACCGGCCCTTGCCTTCGTTGTGAAAGAGCAGGTTGGTGGTCTTCCGGTAGGCGCGGGGGCTGCAGTACTGGAAGAGCCCGTTGCCCGCGTTTGAGCAGGTCGGCTCAATCGACGGGTCCCACTGGGCGTAGCGGACGACGAAGAGATCGAGGAGCCCATCATTGTCGTAGTCGAACCAACCGGCGGCGACTGTAAAGGCGGTGTCAGCTCCAATGCCGGAGGCTGCGGCTACGTCTTCAAAAGTGCCATTGCCCCGGTTGTGAAAGAGGTGGTTCCTGTTCAGGCCTGCGACGAAGATGTCAGGGTGCCCGTCGTTGTCGTAGTCACCCACCGCGACACCAATGGAAAAGCCCTCGCCTGCGACGCCGGCCTTCGCGGTGACGTCTGTGAAAGTGCCGTCGTGGTTATTGCGGAAGAGGCGGTTCGAGTACGAGGCGTCGGGCTTGCGCAGACCGGGGAAGGCAGCGCCGTTGGTGCAGTAGATATCGGGCCAGCCGTCGCCGTCGAAATCGAGAACCGCAACACCGCCGGCGATCGATTCGGGGAGGTGGTGGGCGCCGGTTGCTCCGTTGCGCAGCACCATGTCGAGTTCGGAGCGCTCGAAGCGGATGGGCGACGGGCCTGCACGGCGGGCGGTGGTGGGAGCGGAGGGAGCATTGGATGCCATGCGTTTGAGGCGTTCGAGTTCGCGGCGGTCTTTGGGCGCGGTTGTGTCGGTGGCATTGAGCAGTCTCAGGGCTTCCGGAGCGCGACCATCGCGGAGGAGGAACTGCGCCCAGGAGAGGCTGGTGGTTGTATCTTGAGCTGTGGCCTGGGCTGCGGACATTGCCTCACGATACTGCGCTTCGGCCTCCCTGGGACGCCCCAGAGCGTCGAGGGTTTCAGCGAGGCCGGTGAGCGCGGCGGCCCTGCCCTGCTGCAGTTGCGTCGCTTTCTGCCAGGCCGGAAGCGCGAGGTCGAAGTAGTTCAGGCGATAGAGAGCGCGGCCCAGCAGGGCGCAGGCATCGGGCTCCTGCGGGTTCAGATCACAGGCTTTTTGCAGGGGGCCGCGCGCCTTCCAGCTGCCTGACTGCCGGGCGTAGAGTTGCCCGAGCAACTTCTGATTGTGCGCGTTGTTGGGCTGGTCTTTGACGGCCTTTTCCAGGTCGCGGACGCTTGTTGCGGCAAAGAGCATGAGGGCGCATGCAGGCACGAACCAGATTTTCATTTAGCGGGCTTTTTGGGAAAGGCTTTCGCCAGATAATTGATGATTTCTTTGGCCTGTTTTGGCGTGGCGGTGGCGCCTTTGTCGACCATATCATCGACAATATCCTTCCACCCGGCGCGGTTGTGGCCCATGGATGTCACCGCGTCAGCGCCGTGGCATTCGCTGCAAATCGTCATATAAGTGGATTTGCCGGGCAGGTTGGGCAAGCTGTCCTCTGCCAGGAGCATTAGCAGAAAAGCGAATTTCATTCCACGATTATGACATCCAAAGTACGCGGGCCGTGGACGCCTTTGACGCGAATCATTTCGATATCGGCGGTGGCGGAGGGGCCGGAGATGGTGGTCAACGGATGTGTCTGGAACGTGGCCAGGGCGCGGATTCCCTGCGGTACCGTGTCGACAAGTTGTGCGGCACGAACGATGCAGAGGTGGTAGTCGGGGATCAGCGAAATTGCGCGACGTCCTTCGTGGGGGCCATGGCTCAGGATGATTGTGCCGGTGAAGGCGATGGCTGCGGTGCAGGCGGTCAGCGCGCCTTCAGAAGCGTCGAGCATCTGGTAGTCAAGCGCGGCGTCCGGGATGAAGCGGAAGCCTGCGGGGAGCTGCGCGGCGGGGAATGCGGGTGGGATGATCAGGCTCTGTTTACCTCGTGATTCGAGGGCTTTCGCGATGGTCCGCGGG
>JBBQDH010000240.1:0-9281 GCA_038319515.1 Bryobacterales bacterium | reverse complement strand
TGCACGTAAACTGCGGATAATCTATGAGCATCAGTACTGCAAACCCCGATCCCTGCGCCAGTATGGTGAGGGAGAGCTTGTCGTTCGACAGTAAAACGGCGGGCCGGCCTTCGAAAGTGGCCTGTGCCGGGGCGTTCACAGCCATGACTGACAGCACGAACGCAATGCGGACGGGAAGTGATTTCACGCTTGTCAGATATATCATTAATCACGAACTCCATGAGACGACTCTCTACCCTGGCTCTGCTGACCGCCGCTTGCGCCTGCGGCGAAACCGCTCTGCCGACCATCTTCATCGCAGGCGATTCCACCGCAAACAACACCGAGCGTAAAGGCTGGGGCGACCCGTTTTCCGATTACTTCGATGCGGCGAGGGTAAACGTCGTCAACCGTGCCCGCGCCGGCCGCAGCGCCCGAACGTTTCTGAATGAAGGCCTTTGGGACAAGATCGCGGCGGACGTCAAGCCGGGTGATTATGTGCTGATCCAGTTCGGGCATAACGATGGCGGGGTGCCGGACAAACCTCCGGCTCGTGGTGATCTGCCTGGTATCGGACCTGAGTCGAAAGAACTCACGATGCCGAACGGAAAGACGGAAGTGGTCTACACGTTTGGCTGGTATTTACGGAAATTCATCGCCGATACAAAATCCAGGGGCGCGCATCCCATCGTCCTGTCATTAACCGTTAGCAATATCTGGAAAGACGGCAACGTGGAGCGCGGTTCCGGCCAGTTCGCACAGTGGTCACAGGATGTGGCTGAGGCGGAGAAAGTGCCCTTCGTCGACCAGACCAACATCATTGCGGATGCCTATGAAAAGCTGGGGGAGCCGCAAGTGAAAGAGCTGTTTCCGGTGGACCATACGCACACCAGTCAGGCCGGTGCGGATTTGAATGCGCGCCTGGTGGTGGCAGGGCTGAAGGGCATCCGGTCTCCCCTTGCCGCGTGGGTCTCCGCGAAGGGCGCTGAGGTGAAGGCCGCGCCCTCGCTCGCCGTCCTCCATTTGCCCGTGCCGGCGCGGGCGGACCTCCCCACCATCTTTCTGATCGGCGATTCCACGGTTCGTAACGGCCATGGCGGTGGCGCGGGCGGCCAGTGGGGCTGGGGCGAACCGATCTTCAACCTGTTCGATTCCGCGAAGGTTAATCTTGTGAACCGCGCCGTCGGTGGCCTGAGCAGCCGCTCCTTCTACACCGGGCCCTATTGGGAGAAAGTCCTCGCGATGATGAAGCCTGGCGATTACGTCATCATGCAGTTCGGCCATAACGACGGTGGCTCACCCAACGGCGCCACCGGGTATCGCGCCAGTCTGCCTGGCAGTGGTGACGAGACGCGCGATGCGGGCGGGGAAGTGGTGCATACGTTTGGCTGGTACCTGAAGCAGTATGTGGAACAGGCGCGTGCCAAAGGCGTGACCCCGATCATCTGCTCGCTGGTGCCTCGTAAAACCTGGAAAGACGGCCACATGGAACGCAACTCGGCGTCATACGGCAAATGGGCGGCGGAAGTGGCGCAGACTGAGCACACGCTGTTCCTCGACCTGAATGAACTGATCGCCCGCGAGTACGACAAGCTGGGGCCGGAGAAAGTGGACACGCTGTTTGCCGACCCTCACACACACACCAGTCGTGCCGGCGCTGAACTCAACGCGGCGGTTGTTATCAGTGCACTCAGGGGCCTGCAGGAAAATCTGCTGGCCCCCTACCTGGCAAACAAATAATGATCATCATCACCTCAATTGAAGCGCGCGATATCCGCTTCCCCACTTCCCGGCAGAAAATTGGTTCCGATGCGATGAATCCGGATCCCGATTATTCCGCTGCTTACGTGATCCTGAAGACTTCCCGCGAGGGCCTTGAAGGCCACGGGCTCACGTTCACCATTGGCCGCGGCAATGAGCTCTGCGTCGCCGCCGTGGAGGCGCTGAAGCCTCTGCTGGTCGGCAAGAGTCTGGATTCCCTGACGCAGGACATGGGCGCGTTCTGGCGCATGATCACAGGCGACAGTCAACTCCGCTGGGTGGGCCCTGAGAAGGGTGTGATCCATCTGGCGACTGCCGCCCTGGTGAATGCGGTTTGGGATCTGTGGGCGAAAGCCGAAGGCAAACCCGTGTGGCGTTTGCTGTGCGCGATGACGCCGGAGCAGATTGTCCGCTGCATCGATTTCCGTTACATCACCGACGCTCTCACTCCAGCCGAAGCGCTGGAAATCCTGCGCGCCGCCGAGCCCACCAGGAATGCCCGGATCGAAGAGATGGAGCGCGTGGGATACCCGGCGTACACCACCTCCGCCGGCTGGCTCGGCTATTCCGATGACCATCTCCGGCAGATTTGTCGCGACGCTTTAGCGGAAGGCTGGACGCACTTCAAGATCAAAGTGGGCGCCGATATCGAAGATGATATTCGCCGCTGCACCATCATCCGCGAGGAGATTGGCGAGCGCCATTTAATGATGGACGCGAACCAGCGCTGGGATGTGGGTGAGGCGATTGCGAACATGGCGAGGCTCGCCCGATTCAAGCCCTGGTGGATTGAAGAGCCGACCAGCCCGGACGACGTTCTGGGCCATGCTGCCATCGCACGCGCCATTGCACCCATCGGTGTAGCCACCGGAGAGCACTGCCAGAACCGCGTCATGTTCAAGCAGTTACTGCAGGCGAATGCCATCAGCTTTTGCCAGATTGACAGCTGCCGGTTGGGTGGTGTGAATGAGATTCTGTCAGTGCTGCTGATGGCGAAGAAGTTCGGTGTGCCGGTCTGTCCGCACGCCGGTGGCGTGGGGCTCTGCGAATACGTACAGCACCTTTCGATCTTCGATTATGTCTGCGTCAGCGCTTCTCTGGAAAGCCGGCTGCTGGAATTCGTCGACCATCTGCATGAGCATTTCCTCGATCCCGTTCACATGCAGAACGGTCGCTACATGCCGCCGAAGCTGCCGGGATACAGTATCGAGATGAAGCGCGCTTCGCTCGATGAGCACGAATACCCAAACGGCGCGGCCTGGAGATAAATCATGCTGACAATTGCCTGCGGTCTTTGCAAGATGTCCGTGCAGTTACAGAGGTCGCGGTCGCGCGGCGTTCTGGAGAAACTCATCTCGCCTTTGCTGGTGCCCATGCGCTGCGAACTTTGCGGCAATCGTCAGTACAAATTCAGCTGGGTGAAGCCCATTCCGAAAAGGCCCTGACAGGATTTACCGGGGCTTTACAATTTCGCCGCGCGGGAACACAGATGCTTAACAGAGGCATGTTGAACTAAGCTCATGGCTGCTGCGTCCCGCATTCCGATTATCTTGATTCTGACCGCCCTGAGCATCACCGCACAGGGGCCACCCGGCGGAGGTTCGGGCGACGGCATCTGGACCCGCAACGCCGCGTATGGCGAACTGGAGACCTTCGACCCCTGCAACGGCCACCAGCCCGGTAACGGTCAATACCACCACCACATCAATCCGGTGTGTCTTCGCGCGCAGTTGAACGACAATGTGGTCGCCGTCAGCACTGGCCGTCTGGGAACTGTTTATACGGAGAAGGCGGCGGGCTGGGCACACTCGCCCATCGTCGGCTGGTCCTTTGATGGCTATCCGGTGTATGGCCCTTATGGCTATTCGAATGCGGCGGATGCAAAGAGCGCCGTCAAGCGTGTGCAGTCCGGTTTCAAACTGCGCAGCATCACGCAGCGCGGCACACTGCCGGATTGGGCGCTGCCATTTCATCCCGCAACTTCACAGAGCCTGACTGCTGCGCAGTACGGCCCGGATGTCAGCGCGAAATTTCCTCTCGGGCGCTATGTGGAAGACTATGACTTCGTGGCAGGCGCCGGGGACCTGGATCAATACAACGGGCGCTTCACCGTCACTCCGGACTTTCCCAACGGCACGTATGCATATTTCGTGACCATCACCGCAGATGGCTCCGCAGCAGCCTTCCCGTATATCTTCAACGTGCAGTATTACGGAACAAAGACCGGCGGCACCGCGAACACCGTGGCGACTGATGCCGTGGACTACTTCAGCAGCGCGGCTTCAGCCGATCCGCGACTCTCAACCTGGCTCACGAAGAACTCTCAGCAATTCGCCCAGGCCATTACTGGGTTTGATCCTTCCGCAGGCCCCTCCACCACATGGCCTTCCTTGAAGCCTGCCGGAGTAACCGTCATGGGCGGAACCACAACGCCGACTCCAGCCGACATCCAGCGCGTGCGTTACAACGCCACATCCGTCTATCTCAATTCGAACAATCTGCCCAGCTATGTGATTGGCCCCTGGTTCGAAGCAACCATGTCCGGCGGCATCTTCATGAACTGGGCCGCGCCGCAAACTCTCCAGGTGCAGGTGCCGCGCACGGCGGCAGTGGCCACCACCAAAGTCGCCACCCCCATGGGTGCCGTGGGCATGTGGGTCAATGGCGTAGCGATCTTCAACGCCGTGGATGGTGCCAGCTACAGCAATTCCGCAGGCGCCGATCAGGGGGGAGGCGGCGTCTCAACTCATACCGTTCACAGTTCCGCCGCCTCCGGGGAACGCGGGCCGCTGGCTGCCGGCTCCCTTGTCACCGCCTACGCGGCTTTCGACGCCGTCCTGTCCACATCCACGGCAGGCGCGGTTGGCTCCGTGTGGCCCTCCACTCTTGGAGGCGCCACCGTCACCGTTACCGATTCAACCGGTGCGCAGTTGCCCGCCGGAATTCTCTATGCTTCGCCCACCCAGGTGAACTATCAGATTCCCGCATCTGCGGCTCCAGGCCTTGGCCGTGTTGCCATCAGCGCGGGAGGGGCCTCGGTCACCGGCATGATCTACATCGTTACCGCCTACCCCGGCATCTTCCGGGCCACTGCTGACAACCTTGCCGCCGCGCAGACTTTCACCGTGAATGGCTCAACGCAGACCTACGGATCTGCCACTCTGCCGATTGACCTGTCCTCTGGCCAGGTCTCGCTGATTCTGTATGGCACCGGAATTGGTATCTCCGCTGTTACCGCGACGGTCGGCGGCCTGAATGCCACAGTGACGTATTCCGGTCCGCAGGGCACGTATCCGGGCCTCGATCAGGTCAATATTTTACTGCCCGCCAGTCTCGCGGGCAAGGGCAAGGTGGACGTGGTGCTCAATGCTGCGGGCAAGGGTTCGAATCCGGTTTACGTCGTCATCAAATGAGGTGTACGGTTCCATTGCTGATACTGGCTTCCGCAGCCCTGGCGTGGGCTGCGGAGCCCGTTACGTCAGCGTGGATTAAAGGCCCCGCAGGCACCGGTGATCTGGCAAAAGTTCTGCCGGATGTACGTTCCGTCGAAGTGACCGGCGATGCCGTTATCGTGCGCTCCGCAGGCATTTCCCTGCGCTACCTGGGGCCACTGGAATCAGCTCCCATGCCTTCGGAATCGGTTCGGCAGTTTGCCTTCCGCATCCCGCGTCATCCGGAGCCCCAGACCGGTCTGCATGCCCGCCTGCCCAATGAAATCGCCGGTGTGTTTCTGAATGGCATGCCGATCTACAATCAGTTCGAAGCGCTGTCTTTCAATGGTGCGAACATCTGGCACTACGACCGGATCGCTTACGCTGCCCGCCCGGACCCTACTCACCCTGCAGCCACAGGCCTGCTGGAAGAACTGGTGGCGCGTGGCGGTCGCGGGCCACTGATCGGATTCGCGCTCGATGGCTATCCGGTCTACGGGCCGTGGGAAGGCATCAGTTCCAGCTACCGTCATCGCGCCATCACGAAACGCCACACGCTGCCGGACGCCACTGAACTGACACCTGCGCAGTACGGGCCTGATGTATCCGCCGATAGTCCGATGGGAACGTTTGTCGAAGACTATGAATATGTGCGTTACGCAGGCCAGCTCGACGAATTCAACGGGCGCTTCACCATTACTTCGGAATATCCCGCAGGCACCTACGCATACTTCCTGTCGGACTTTCCTTACCTGATGGGCCCGCGCCTCTTCGGCAAACTCACCGTACCCTCCGGAACCTACACAACCATCAACACACAGCGACTGGAACTAAGCGCGGACCGCCCTGTACTTAAAGCGGGTGATCCCGTCCACCTGCGCCTGATTGCACGTACCCGCACGGGGGAGGCAATCCGCCATTTCGAATACGTGCATGAAAAGCCGATTCACTTACTCATCGCTTCCGCCGACCTGGCAGAGTTCGATCACATTCATCCGGAGCTTCAGCCAGACGACTCTTACGAAGTGTCCTGGACGTTCCCGCACGGTGGTGCGTACCGGCTCTGGGCCGATTATTCTCTGCCCGGGGAAGCGCCGCGAGTCGAGCGATTCGACGTCACTGTGGAAGGCCCCGCGCCGCCCGCGAAGCCGTTCCTCCCGTCATCTCTGCATAGCGATGCAGCGGACCTGATCACCACTCAAACTCTTCGCGCCGGAGAAGACATACCAATCACCGTCAGATTCAACGGAAGCGTGGACACGCTGGAGCCGTATCTTGGCGCCTGGGCCCACGTGATTGTCGTCAGAGAGGATTCCGGCAGCTTCGCCCACGCCCATCCTCTGGAAGCCGCCACCGCAGCGGCAGGCACCACCCACACCCACGCCCCACTTGGCCCCGCTCCGCAACAGATCAGCATTGTCACGAACTTTCCGTCAGCCGGGCTCTACAAAATCTGGGTACAGTTTCAGCAGTCGGGCAAGGTCATCACAGTGCCGTTCGTCGTTCGCGCCGAAGCAGGCCGCGCAGTCCCCACATCGAACACTGTGGTCCCACCCCATGCGATTCGCATCCGTGTCACATCGCATGGCTACGAACCGGCAAAGCTCGACATCCCGGCTGACCAGGCGATCGAAATTGCATTCACACGAGACAGCAGCGCGAACTGTGGCGCCGAAGTCATCTTCCCCGCACCGGGGATCCGCAAGGCCCTGCCATTGGGGCAAACCGTCGTCGTGAAACTGCCTGCTCAACCCGCCGGAGAAATCAGTTTTTCGTGCGGCATGGGCATGTACCGCGGGATGATGATTGCCCGCTGAAGAGCGGCACGCCATCCCGCTGAAAATCGGCACGTCATGATAAACTCACCACCGGAACCGCCACTCAAACCAAGGAGAACAGATGGCCACGAACAGAGGTGTTGCATACATGGGTACCGGGAAGGTCGAAGTGCAGTCAATCGACTTTCCGAAGCTCGCGCTGGGGGACAGAAAATGCGAGCACGGCGTCATCCTGAAAGTCGTCTCGACGAATATCTGCGGCAGCGACCAGCACATGGTGCGGGGACGCACCACTGCGCCGCACGGCCTGGTACTCGGGCATGAGATCACCGGCCAGGTGATTGAAAAAGGGCGCGACGTTGAATTCATTGATGTCGGCGATATCTGCTCCGTCCCCTTCAACATCGCGTGTGGCCGTTGCCGGAACTGCAAGGAAGGCAAGACGGGCATCTGCCTGAGCGTCAACCCGGCCCGCCCCGGTGCAGCCTATGGTTACGTCGACATGGGTGGATGGGTCGGTGGTCAGGCCGAGTACGTGATGGTGCCTTACGCCGATTTCAACCTGCTGAAGTTTCCCGATAAAGATCGCGCCATGGAGAAGATCAGAGATCTCACGCTCCTCTCCGACATCTTCCCGACAGGCTTCCACGGTGCTGTTACAGCAGGCGTTGGACCGGGTTCCGTTGTCTATGTTGCCGGCGCGGGTCCGGTTGGTCTGGCCTCTGCTGCCGGCTGCCAGTTGCTGGGCGCGGCCGTCGTGATTGTCGGCGACATGATCCCTGAACGCCTCGCGCAGGCGAAGAGCTTTGGCTGTGAAACCATCGATCTCCGCAATAAAGCTTCGCTGGGCGATCAGATCGCGCAAATTGTCGGCGTGCCTGAAGTGGACAGCGCCGTCGACTGCGTTGGTTTTGAAGCACGCGGGCATGGCAAAGACACGGTGGTTGAGCGTCCTGCAACCGTGCTCAATTCACTGATGACCATCACCAGGGCTGGTGGCGCGCTTGGTATTCCGGGTCTGTACGTCACGGACGATCCGGGCGGTGTGGACGACAACGCGAAGTCCGGCACACTCGGTATCCGCATTGGTCTGGGCTGGGCGAAATCGCATACCATCTCGACCGGTCAGACCCCGGTCATGAAGTACAACCGCGCGCTGATGATGGCCATTCTCTACGACAAAATTCAGATCGCCAAGGCCTGTCATGTCGAAGTAATCACGCTTGACCAGGCTCCGCAGGGTTATGGCGATTTCGATAAGGGCGCGGCGAAGAAATTCGTCATCGATCCCCACGGCATGATTGCCGCGTAGTTCTTACTCGTAGCGCAAACACTCAATGGGATCAAGGTTGGCGGCGCGGTTCGCCGGGTAATACCCGAAGAACAATCCGACGCCAACCGAGATCCCGACCCCCAGCATCACCCACAACGGCGACACCGCCGCCGGCACGTCCGGCACCAAAGTTCGCACCGCAAACGCGAACAGTTCCCCGCACAAAATCCCCAACACTCCGCCGATACCAGAAAGCGTAATTGCCTCTGTCAGAAACTGCACGCGAATATCTGATTTCCGCGCGCCCAGGGCCTTGCGAATGCCGATTTCACTGGTGCGTTCCGTCACCGAAATCAGCATGATATTCATCACCCCGATGCCGCCCACCAGCAGGCCGATGGAGCTGATGATGCCAGTAAGTAACACCAGCGCGCCGGTCAGCTGATTCCACAGGGCGCTGAGAAAATCGGGGCTCGAAATCTCAAAATCATTTTCGCCATTGTGGGGCACATGGCGCCGCCGCCGCATCGCTTCTTCCACCTGATCGTGCACAACATCCATCGGCACTTCATCCTTCGCGGCAATCGCGATGAACCGCTCTTTAATTTCCGGGAAACTCTTCCGGAAATTGCTCATCGGGATGCAGGCGAACTGGTCGACACCGAAATTCGAGAACAATCCCTGATCCGGCTCAAACTGGCCGATCACTTCGTATAGACGACCATTCAGCCGCACCTGTTTGCCAATCGCGTCCACCTGCGGAAACAGCGACTCCGCAATGGAGCGACCGATCACCACCACGTTCCGCGCATGTTCCTCGTCGTATTGCGAAATGAACCGCCCCTGCCCGATCGAGAAGAGCGGGATGGCCTTTGCGTAATTGGGCTGCGTGCCGCGCAGAAAGAAACGCTCCACACGGTTATCGCCATAGCGCAGTTCGTCCACCTGCTCCCCGAAGTTAATGCGCTGCCCGAAGATGGTCGCATAGGACACGCCCGGCGCGCTTTCTTCTATAAACAACTCATCGCCCTCTTCAATGTGTTTCCGCAGCCGGATTTT
>JBBQDH010000239.1:0-9357 GCA_038319515.1 Bryobacterales bacterium | reverse complement strand
TACGGAACCCCGACACCCGTGAACAACGTGGCCAACCTGCATGCTCCTGAACCGGGCATGCTTACGGTAACCCCTTGGGATACGTCCCAGATCGCGCCCATCGAAAAGGCCATCCGCAACGCGGAACTGGGTGTGAATCCCTCGAACGATGGAAAGGTGATTCGCATTCCAATTCCACCACTCAACGAAGAGCGGCGCAAGGAACTTGCGAAGAAACTGCACGGTATCGCGGAAGACCACCGCGTGGCTGTTCGCAACGTGCGTCGGGACGCCAACGAGCAGATTAAGAAGCTGGCGAAAGACAAGAAGATTGCCGAAGACGAAGATCGCCGCGGTCATGACGAGACGCAGAAGCTGACAGACGGCATCATGTCGAAACTGGACCAGATGGCTCGTTCGAAGGAAAAAGAGATCATCGAGATCAAGTAGCGGATTTCGTCGTCGCGGCTTTTATGGATGACACCTCGGGCAGTGAGGTCAGTTCCAGAAGATGTTCCGGGCGGAAGCGTTCGATCGACCACGGGGTCAGCGGTGAAAACTGCAGGCAGATCCTCCAGCCGAATTCGTGCTCTTCCGCCTTTGTTATTTTCCCTTCGAAGTACGCCGACCCGCTCCGTAACTCCACTACCGTCTCCGGCGAGAGGCCAACCTCTGATTCGAGCCATGCCCCTTCAGCGTCGATCTCCTCCAGATTGGCGATGGTTGCCCCGTTATCCCAGCTAATCTTCACCAAATGTGAGCACAGGTAGCGGACATGAGGCATTTCCGCAATATTATGGCAGATTTCTCGTTCCTCCGTTGAATACCACCAGCGAAGGGTTCCATAATAGCCTATTGCCCCCCGTTAGTATTCTTCGCGTTCCCGGTTCCAGCGCCAATCTTGGCCCGGGCTTCGACGCACTTGGCATCGCTCTGCAGGTCTACCTGGAGTGTCGTTTCGCCGTGAGCGACAAGCTTTCGATTCGTGTGTCTGGTCGCGATGCGGATGTGATCAGTCCTCGCGAAGACAATCTCATCTGGCAGACTGCACTGGCGGTGGCGGCGCGTGTCCACATGCCTTTGCCGCCTGCGAGTCTGGAAATTATCAACCAAATTCCCATCGGCAAGGGTCTGGGATCAAGTGCAGCCGCTTTGACCGCAGGCGTTGTCATTGCGGACAAGTTGCTCAACCTCGGCTGGAAGCCTGGCCGGATTCTGGACGAAGCCGCGCGTCTTGAAGGGCACCCCGACAACGTAGCGGCTTCCGTGCTGGGTTCCATTGTGGCGAGTGCCGTGGAACCGGGAGGGAACACGCGATCCATTCGATTGAAGATGCCGAAGGATTTTGAGGTTGCCGTGGTGGTTCCTGATTTTCAGCTGCCCACCCGCGAGGCGAGAGCCGTGCTGCCGGAAACGTATTCCCGCGCTGACACCACGTTCAACATCCAGCGCGCGTCTCTGCTGATTGCCGCGCTGGCGACCGGAGACAAGTCGGCCTTCCCGGCCGCTCTTGATGACCGGCTGCACCAGCCGTACCGGGCTCAGTTGGTTCCAGGCCTTACGGAGATTCTGCGGCTGCGGGCGCCCGGCTTGCTTGGCTGTACGCTCAGCGGAGCCGGCCCGGCAGTTCTGGTCTTCTATGAGCGCGGCTACGAACGTGTTTACGATCTGGTTCGGCAGGTCTTCGCGATGAATGGCTGCACCACCGAGGTGATCGAATCCGGGGTTGCCGAGAAAGGGTTTGAACTTCGATGAACAAAGCGTCTCATGAAAACGCCCGCTCTTCAGCCTCCGGCAGGCGGGCTTCCGGTTGGCTGAGCAGCCTGGACTTTCCGGCCTCCGATCCGGTTCCGGCTCCGGATTCACCGCTCCGGTTTGCCGACGGTGGGGAGTACCGAATCGAAATCCCCAGCACAGAAGGGCCGCGGTCATTGCAGGCGGTAATTGAGGAGGGCGCCAGGCGGCATGTACCGCTGCATCGCGTCAGCCAGGGCAGCGGCATCATGCTGATGACCGACGGTGAGATCACGGAGATGCTGGCGATTGGGCGCAACGCCAGGATCGAAGTGAACCTGTTCCTCGGGCCCCGGGCTACCTTCGACATCGGCGCGCAGGTATTTTCACCGGCAGGGAAAGCGCTGGGCCTGAGTGCCCGTGGTGCCGATCAGCTTCGTTTTGCCCTCGAAGATCTGGAGAGAGGCGTTGAACTGGGTCTGAAAAGCGTACTCGTTTCCGATCTCGGCGTACTGCAGGTGATCGGGAAGATGAAGCTTCGGGGGCAACTGCCGGCCGATCTGATCATCAAGACCTCGGTCATGATGGCACCTGCGAATCCGGTGGCGGCCAAACTTCTGGAAGACCTGGGCGCGACGACGATCAACATTCCTTCCGATTTGACGATTCCTCAGATTGCCGCGATTCGCATGGCCATCAAAGCGCCGATCGATTTCTATGTGGAGGCGCCCGACAACATCGGCGGCTTCATTCGTTACTTTGAGATTCCCGAACTCATCCGGGTCGCCGCACCGATTTACCTGAAATTCGGATTGCGCAATTCGCCCGATATCTATCCGAGCGGAACCCACATCGAAAGCACCGTTTTGGCGCTCTCGCGCGAACGTGTGCGGCGCGCGGAGCTGGCGATGCAAACGATCCGGCGGTATTGTCCGGATGCCGTGATGTCGCCCGTCGGCGTGTCTGCGTGAAACAGCGCAGTTAAAGCCCGCACGCGCAGTTGCGCCACGTTGAATCCGGCGAAGCACCCCCTGCCTGTACCTGGCATGGTGCTCCCCGTGCCCTGTTCACGGGCATGAAACATACAAAGCTCAGTTTCGCGCGGCCATTGCCGATGTGGCTGGCTGCGTTGTATCTGGTTGGCGGCGCGTGGGGCCAGGCCCCCACCGCGTTGACCGTAAGAGCCGCAACCAACACTCAGGTTCAGCTTGGCTGGACGGGCTCTGCACCCCAATACACCGTGCAGCGTGCACCGGTTGGCGGCTCGTTCGTCGATATCGCAACCATCTCCACCACCATTTATACGGACACCATCATCGACCCCTACGTCGATTACACCTACCAGGTCATCGCGGGGACCAGCGGCAACGCCTCATCGAACCAGGTGACGACCGGGCCACCGCCTGCAGGCCTGAGCGTTGCCGCCCCCGCGCCGTTGTTCGGAAATACTCCCGGCAACGGGTATGGCTACAACATCACGCTCGCGCTCGATGGCAACGGCGACCCTGCAATCGCCTTCCTCTGGGTAGATCCGGGTAATCAGGCTGACTACACCCTGGCCCAGTTGCTGTTTCGAAGCTGGAACCGTGCCGCAGCCACCTGGAACCCGGTGGTAAAAATAGCCACGGTGGGCGATGTCACCAGTTCCGGCCATGCGTCGACATCGCTGGCATGGGATGCCTCTTCGAAAACCTTCGCGGTCGCGACCGAGGACCGCACGAGCAGCATCCGACTCTACAATTCCACGGATGGGGGCGCATCCTGGACGTTGCGCAAGACCTTTCATCCCGACTATTCTTCGGGGGTTTCCCTCGCCCTCACCGGCGGTATCTTTCACCTGGCATTTAACGTATCCGGTGAGGGCCTTGACTACGTTACCGGGAAGCTGAGTTCCGATCCTTCCACCTGGAAGACCACCATTGCACCGCAGCCCGCCGGAACGGATCTTGCTTCCATTGGAGCGTCGCCGTCCCTCGCGCTCGACAGCAACGGCAACCCGGCGATTGCCTACTATTCGTCGCAACAGAGCGGCAATCGCCAAAATATTCTCTTCTTCTGGAGACCAGGCTCAGCGCCGATCCAGGCTCTTCTGCTGAAGGACACCGTGATCGAAAGCGACTATGTCCGCATGGTGTTTCGTAATTTGAACCCCCGGCTTGCCGTCGGTGCATCGTCAAAACTGACATCCGCAACGCCCGATGGCGCGGGTGTATATTTCCTGCGGTCCGACGATGCGGGTGCCACCTGGCAAACCCCCGTTCCCCTCCAGCCGGACGGGAACTCCGGTACTGCCTACCCCTTCGACATTGCGTCGGACTCCAAAGACGGCGCGGCGATTGCATTCGGGACCGACGGCTTAATCGGTAAGATGGCGTGCGGCAACCCTAAGCTGGCCCGCTCATCCGACCTGGTGAACTGGAAAACCTGTTCCGCGCCAAATGCGGAGGCCTTCACGCTTTACCCCGACTCACTGCAGCTCGCATTTGGGGGAAACGACAGGGTATACCTGCTCTGGTTCAACACGGGTTCCTCACAGGCCGACACCGGGATTCTGATGTACCGTGAACCTCCTCCGAATCAGCCTGTCGGTCCCGTCATTTCTGCCGTGCAGGATGCCGCCAGCGCCCGTGCGCCCGTCGTTCCCGGCTCCTGGGTGGCAATCTACGGAGCGAATCTTGCTGCCACCACGCGCACCTGGGCCATTGAGGATTTCATCGGCAGCGATCTGCCCTCCACTCTGAGTGGCGTCAGCGTACGTTTCAACGGACTGCCCGCTTCGGTGTACTTTGTCAGCCCCGGCCAGATTAATGCCCAGGTTCCGGCGAATCTCAATGGTACGGTGGCCGTTTCGGTCACCTCGAACGGCGCGGTGAGTGCAACTGTCAACGCGACGGTGGTGGCGAACGCGCCCTCGCTGTTCTTCTACCCGGCAGGTGGAAAGCTCTATCCGGCGGCGGTCCTGCTGGACAGCACGCTGGTTGGCGATCCCGCGGTTTGCGGGGTTCGCTGCTCCAAAGTGCGACCGGGCGACACCGTGCTGTTCTTTGTGAACGGACTGGTGTCGTCCCCCTCCGGCAAGATTATCGGTTCCCCGATCGCTTATGCAGGCGCGGTCACGGTGGCCATTGGCGCCACTGTTGTGATCCCTGCCTATACCGGGCTGGTTGCGGCAGGAGAGTTCCAGATGAACGTGGTGATTCCGGCGGGACTTGCCCCGGGTGAATACCCGCTGGGGGTTACGGTGGCGGGCCAGTCTTCGCCTGCAGGTGTGGTGTTGCCCGTGATGCAGTGATTTGCGTTGCACGCCGACCCGCGCCGCAGCGTCAGATGAGAGCATGAGGCTTTTTGCCGTCCTCTTCTTCGTGATAACTTCGGCGCAGGCCGCTGTGGTGCAGGGCGTCGTTTTGGATGATGAAACCGGCAACCCACTGGCCCGAACGCAGGTGACCCTGACTCCTTTGCCCGGGACTCAGGCCGGCACTATCGCGATTCGCGCAGGTGATCGCGGCGGCTTCACCATCCTCAGCGTGCGGCCTGGCTGGTATGTTCTCAAAACCACTCGGCGCGGCTATGCAGAGACGGAGGCCGGGCAGTTGCGCCCCGGTCGCCCGGGCATGCCGTTTGAAATCACGGAAGAAGCCGTGTCCAACTTCTTCCAGATCCGTATGCGCCACCTGGGGGTGATCACCGGCAGCGTGCTGGACGAGAATAATGTCGGGATTCCGGATTGGCCGGTTCACCTCTATACCGCTTCGAGGCCGGTGCGCCGCCTGCTGGAAGGCAAGACCGATGAGCGCGGGAATTTCCGGCTGAGAGCGCTGGACCCCGGGAAATATCTGCTGCGCTCCGGTGCGGGATTTCTGGAAGATGATTCGCCGCTGCTGGCCACCTGGTACAAATATGGCACCGCCGTGGAAACGGCCGAACCGGTGCGTGTCCGATTGGGGGAGACCGTGCCCGACATTACTGTTCGCGCAGTAAAAGGCAGGCTCATCCAACTGGGAGGCGTCTTCAATTCGTTCGTTCCGGCGCGGCTGATTTTGATTACCGATACCGGCCGGCGCCAGATTGCCGCCGCCGGACCGCGGCAGGAGAACGTCACGTTTCAGGCTTCCGGCATCCCGCCGGGTCCGGTGGAACTGCTTGCCGAAGGAGACACGCCAGGCGCCGAATGCGGCGGGTATGCGCGGATGATCGCGGAGAAAGACACGACTGGCATACGGATTGGCTGCGGGCCGCTCTACAAGCCGCAAATCGACTGGCAGGGAGTCCGGACGCCGCCTTCCACGCCGATCATGGCCCGGCGGGTGGATCTTGACGGCACCGGTCCCGTGCGCGTGTTGCGGCCGGATCAGCCCGTCCCCCCGGGCCGCTGGGAATTCACCCTGCAGGCCCCGCCGCAATACTATCTTTCGATGATCCGTTCGCAGTTTAGCGGGGAACCTTCCACCAAAGATGACGGGTGGTTTGGTCTGTCTCTGGGAAATCCGGCACGGTTGCAGATCGTTCTGACGCCCCGGCCCGCGTCCGTCTCGGGAATCGTGTCTCAGGCAGGGCGACCGGTTGCCGGGGCGGCGGTGTATCTGGAACTGTTCAATCCGGATGTGACAGACAAACGTCTGCAGTTGTGGACGGTTCGGTCGGATGCAACCGGCAATTATGCGTTTGCGCAACTGGCCCCCGGGCGCTACCGGGTGCTGAGCAGTTTCGATTTCGATTCCGAAGATCCGTTCGTGATGGAGAAAGCTGCCGTGGTGTCGCTCAAAGAAGGCGATACTGTAAGCAGAGCTCTCGACCTGCTTCTTCCATGAATCGAATTCCTGCCTTGTTCGTTGTCTTGTCCCTCATTGTGCTGACCGCCTGTGGGAGCACCGCGCCGCCATCTGCAATCGTGACAAGGCCCGCCGTTCACCGGGCGAAAATCACGCAGTTCTATGCAACTGACAAGGTGATTCCGCGCGGTCTGACGGGCAAGCTTTGCTATGGGGTGGAAAGCGCGAAAAAGCTGGAACTGGACCCGCCTTCTGAAGACGTGTGGCCTTCTCTTTCGAGGTGTTTTGAGATCTCGCCAACGCAGACGACAAAATACACGCTGACCGCTATTGGTGAGGATGGACACATCGATACGAAGTCAGTGGAAGTGCGCGCCGGCAGCCCGCCGCCCAGGATTAAGGATTTGTGGCTGAGCGCCCAGGAAGTGCTTCCCGGAGAACTGGTGCGGATTTGCTTCAAGGTCGAGAACACGACGAAGGTGAAAGCCGGTCCGGGTAAGTTCGCGCAGGGGGTGAACTGCCTGAACGATGTACCCCGCAAGACCACTACCTACACGATGGTGGCCTATGGGGAGGATCGTCAGGAAGATACGGCTAAGGTGACGATTCGGGTTCGGTAGCCGTCCGCGCGGCAAGATGCGCGGGAATATTCTCTGGCACCACCAGGATACTTGTGCATGAGCTGTTTCAGTTTTCCCGGGGTTCACGGCGGAGAAGGATCGGAAATGACCCTGGGCAGTGGGCTGCTCGCAAAAGAAAGGTCCCGTTCGCAAAGTTCGCGACCGGTCCGCTGTCCGTATAATCCTAAGTGTAGTGAGAAAATAGTGTAGTGAGGAATATGAGAAACGCCTTTCGGCTGGCACTCCTGGGAATTACAGCGGTTGGACTTGGCACGGTGGCATGCGCCCCTCAGGAACCTGTCCGCGCAGCGGTGAAGGACGACAAGGACCGCAAGACTGCGCCGGAGTTCACCCTCAAAGACGCTACGGGCAAGGTGGTCCATCTCTCAGACTTCAAGGGCAAAGTTGTACTGGTGGATTTCTGGGCCACGTGGTGCGGACCTTGTGCGATCGAGATTCCCTGGTTCGTGGAATTCCAGCGCAAGTACAAAGACCGCGGCCTCGAAGTAGTCGGCATTTCGATGGACGACGATGGCTGGAAAGCCATCACTCCCTTCGTGGCCGATAAGAAAATTAACTACCGGATTCTGCTGGGTGACGACACCACCGGCGATCTCTATGGCGGCGTGGAAGCGCTGCCCACCACGTTCGTGGTGGATCGCAACGGTCGCGTGGCGTCAGTGCATGTAGGACTTGCAAGCAAAAAGGATTTTGAAGATGCCATTGAAAAACTACTCGAAGCTCCTGCGACCGCTGCTGCCGGCTCTGGCGATCATCGCGGTCTCTAACGGCGCGGCCCAGATGGCGCCGACGCTGAAAGTCGAGGCCATCCCGACCGTGAAGGCGAACAAGGGCTCCGATGTGGTGATCACCCTGAAGGCGACTTTGCCGAAGGGCTATCACGCCAACAGCAACACGCCGACAGAGGCTTATCTGATTCCCCTGAACCTGAAGTGGACTGCCGGTCCGCTCACTTCCCGCGGCGTTACCTATCCGAAACCGACGCTTGAGAAGTATACGTTCTCTGAAAAGCCGATTTCGGTGGTGACCGGCGAGTTTTCCATCAGCACGAAGTTTAAGGTGCCCGGCGACGCCCCGACAGGTCCGGCTGCCCAGACGGGATCGCTCCGGTATCAGGCCTGCGATGACAAGGCGTGTTACCCGCCCAAGACCCTGCCCGTGAACATTACAGTCAGCGTGGAATAGCTTTTACTTCGGGTACTACTTAGCTTACTGAATGAATCCCTACGGCATTAGCAATCTCACCCATCCCCACCAGCGCATCGATCTCACGCACCAGATGCCCCTTGGCAATGCCACCGATAGCCGGGTTACAGGACATTGTCATCGAAAACCAGTACCGTGCTCCCGCATGTGTCAGCACAGGGGATACGTCTACCCAAGCGGACAAGCGGAGGATGCCTACCTCTTAGTTGGTGCTCCGTGGTACAGTTTTGGAGGTAGATTGATCGCTTGCCGTACACAAACGGATTCAGTAGCCTGCAAGCCCTAAATCGGCACTTTTTAGAGCACGGTGCCGATATAGGAGCGTTGTCTCCTAAAGAATATGAGGAATCTGCCGATATATTTCTTGGCGCTCGGAAGCCGCCTCACGTCCTCGAATGCAAGCGCAATAAGGGCGACACCTTGAGATTCGACCCCATAACCGAGATGTTTGGAGTATTGGATTCAAAGGGAGACATACGGACGTTTTACCGCCCGTTGCCTTGTGGTTCCCTGCCAGCACATAATAGGTTGTACCTGAAGCAATCGGGTAGATGTCACGATCAATCCGACAACGAAACGTATTTTAGGTCTGCGTGCAAGCGATGGTAGAAAAAAAATATTCTTGTCCAGTATGCGGTTATGGCGGCATGGACCTGCCTCCCCGCGATTACAACATCTGTCCGTGCTGTGGCACCGAATTTGGCCATCATGACTTCAATGCCTCATTGGAGCAATTGCGGGCGGCGTGGCTGCGTGGTGGTCTGAAATGGTGGAGTACGTACGACGATATCCCAGCCGGATGGGACCCCTTCATTCAAGTAGCGTCTGTAGGGCAACGTCCGACGCGAACGGAGCTCATTTCAGAATCCTTGTCTCGCGCTGTTTCTGGTTCGTCTCAGGGGTCTGGTGGGTACAAAACGCAGGACGAAAGCCCCTATGGCCTCGCCCTCCAAGGAACTTAAATGGAATCAATAGCCGTCTTGCTTGCACGGGTTGTTTCGTTTATGGATTTTGGCGCGTTCAAT
>JBBQDH010000238.1:0-9393 GCA_038319515.1 Bryobacterales bacterium | reverse complement strand
TTGCGGGGGTCACGCCGAAGCAGTTTCTGGATTCCGTTCGCATGCAGAACCTGAAGCAGGGTTTAAAAGGTAAAGACACCGTCACCGGCACGATTTACGCAGCCGGGTTTGGTTCTTCCAGCCGCGTCTATGAACGCAGTGACACGCAACTGGGCATGACGCCTTCGCAGTATCGGCAGGGAGGAAGAGGTGTGACGATCACGTACGCTGTTGCTCCGTCGCCTCTGGGTCTGATGATGATCGGCGCGACAGAACGGGGTCTCTGCTTTCTGCAGTTCGGCGAAACAAAAGCCGGGCTTCTGAAGTTGCTGGAGAAAGAATACCCGCTGGCCGTAGCGGAGCCGATGGGCCAGCCGGGACACCCTGATTTTGGCCGGTGGATTGAGTCGCTGAACCGCTACCTTGAGGGCACGCAAGGCTCGCTTGATCTGCCTCTTGATCTGCGCGCCTCCACCTTTCAGCTGAGGGTGTGGAATTATCTGCGGTCGATTCCCTATGGAGAGGTGCAGTCGTATTCGGAAGTGGCCGCCGGGATCGGAAGTCCCACGGCGACACGGGCAGTGGCGACTGCCTGCGCCTCGAATCATGTGGCGCTGCTGATTCCATGTCATCGGGTCATTCGAAGCAACGGGGAATTGGGGGGCTATCGATGGGGGCTTGAGCGGAAACGACGACTTCTTGATACGGAGCGTGCCGGCAGGGTGAACGCCCGGTCGGAGCTGGTGCAGTGATCGGAGCTGGTGCAGTGATCGGGGAACTGGATGAAGCCGGCCGCGCGGTCCTGAAAGGTTTGCTGACCGCTGAAGAGTGCCGCGAACTGGCGGCGCTTTATTCCGATGAGGCAAAGTTTCGAAGCCGGGTGGAAATGGCGCGGCACGGTTTCGGGCGTGGCGAATACAAGTATTTCTGTTACCCGCTTCCGCCCCTCCTTGAGCGGCTTCGCAGCAGCTTGTATGCCGACCTTGCGCCCGTTGCGAACCGATGGAATGAGGCAATGGGGCTCAATATCCGGTACCCGCCCGTGCACGCGGAGTTTCTTGCCCGGTGTCATGCCGCAGGGCAGGTTCGCCCCACACCGCTGCTGCTTCAATACGGACCTGGCGACTTCAACTGCCTGCATCAGGATCTTTATGGCGAACATGTTTTCCCGCTCCAGGTGGCGATTCTGTTGGCTGAACCAGGGCGGGATTTTACGGGCGGAGAGTTCGTGCTGACGGAACAGCGCCCCCGCATGCAGTCGCGCGTGGAGGTTTTGCCGCTGCGGCAGGGGGATGGTGCTGTGTTTGCCGTGCACCACCGTCCGGTGCAGGGAACACGCGGCGTTTATCGCGTCAAAATGCGGCATGGAGTCAGCCGGATCCGGTCCGGGCAACGGTACACCGCAGGAATCATTTTTCATGACTCCTTGTAATAATTCCGCGCACAAAACCGGGGAGGCTTCGCCGGCCAACCAGCCGCTGACACCGGGTTTGCCTGTGGTGACCATCGGGGGGGTGTGCCCGCGACTGTTCGGCGCAATGATACCGGCCGGCGCTGCGACGGGTTCCGCTGTACAGGTGGTGGTGACGATGGGATCGCTTGGTACTACGGCTGGTCTGGCGATTCAACAGCCGGTGCGAACGATCCATCTTGCTGCAGCGTGGTCAGCACGCCGGTATGGATGTTGAACCAGGCTCCGTGCAGCGTTAGTTCGCCCTTGCGGACTGCTTCGGCGATCCAGGGGAACGTCATCAGGTTTTGAAGCGAGATGCGGATCACCTCATGCTCGCAGGCGATTTGCTGGTCCTCGGGCGATGCTTCGAGCAGCGCGCGGTCGCGGGCCGGCTGCGCCATGGACATCCAGGGCGCTACGAAATCGCGGGCATTGTGGGGCGCGCCTTCAAGCAGCGCCCGGACACCGCTGCAGAGCCCGTGGCCCAGGACGATAATGTGCGGGATCTCCAGTACCCGCACGCCGAATTCCAGTGCCGCGCTGGTGCCGTGATACATCACGTCCGGCGCGTAAGGGGGCACCAGATTCGCCACGTTCCGGACGACCAGCATCTCGCCAGGCGGTGCATCGAAGATTCTGCTGGGATCCACACGGCTGTCGACACAGGCCACCACCAGGGCTGAAGGCCTCTGGCCGTTCGCGGCGAGGGCTTCGAACAGGCGCCGCTGGTCTGGCCAGCCCTGTTCGCGGAATCGCTGATAGCCGGCGAGGAGTTTTTGCATCTGTCCTTCATTACATTGTAGAGAGCATGGTCCGAATCGAATAGACTGGACGGGAATGCAAACGAACGGGCAGGGCGGCATCAGCCGCTGGTGGCGCATGGCGGGCGGTTTGTCGATGAATCTGGCGCTGGGAACGCTCTACGGCTGGAGCGTTTTCGTGGCTCCGCTGGAAGCGAAATTCGGTTGGAAACGCGCCGACACCTCCATGGTGTTCACAATTGCGGTGATCGTTTTCGCGCTGAGTTTTGTGGTGGCGGGAAGGATTCAGGATAAATACGGTCCGCTCTGGTGCTCACTCACCGGCGGTGTTTTGGTGAGCCTGGGGTTCTGGTTGTGTTCGTACACCACCAGTCTCAATTACCTGTACCTGTGTTTCGGCGTGATTGGCGGGTTGGGAAATGGGTTCGGTTATGCGACACCTATACCAGTGATGGCGAAGTGGTTTCCGGATAAGCGGGGACTGGCGATTGGGTTGGCGGTGGGCGGTTACGGTGCAGGGTCCGCCATCTTCGGGCCGCTTTCGCAACTGAAGCTGATTCCCGCCTATGGGTTGCCCGCGACCTTCCAGATTTTGGGCGCGATCTTTTTTGTGATGACGATGGTGGGTGCGCTGCTGCTGCGGAATCCGCCGGCGGGCTATCGGCCAGAGGGCTGGACACCGGCGGCGGCGCAATCCGCGGCTTCGGCACAGCAGTTCACGCCGGGAGAAATGGTGCGGACCCGGACGTTCTGGCTGATGTGGGTGGGGTACGCGCTGGGGTGTTCGGCGGGCCTGATGGTGATCAGTCAGCTGGTGCCGTTCGCGAAGAGCGTGGGGATCGCGGCGGGCGCGCTTTCCACCATGACACTGGTTGTCGGGGCGTTCGGCAACGCGTCGGGGCGGATTCTGTCCGGCTGGATGTCAGACCGGCTGGGGAGAATCAATGTGTTGCGGACGATGATTGGCATCTGCATCTTCGCGATGCCGGCGCTCTATGCGGCGGGGAACAATATTGCGCTGCTCTACGTGGCGGTGTTCGTTGTGTACTGGTGCTATGGCACGCAGCTTTCGGTAAACGGCGTGGCGGCTTCGGATTTCTGGGGCACGAAGAACGCGGGCGTCAACTACGGAATCCTGTTTACCGCGTGGGGCGTGGCCGGCGTGATCGGGCCACGGATCGGGGGCGTCCTCTACGATCGGTATCACAATTACCAGGCGGCGTTCTATTCGGCGGCTGCGCTGGCTGCGGTCGCGTTGGTCTGCGAACTGGGGGCGCGGCGTCCGTTGGCGCGCCCCCACTCCAAATAGAGTTTTTTCCGGAGAGGCCGGCGACAAAGATCGCCGGCGACAATGTGGCTGTCGGCCCGTCGCACCGCGGACTGCGGCGATCAGGACGGCTTCTGGACCGCCGGCGGTTTCGGTTTGGCCGCTTCTGCCACAAGCAGGGTAGAGAGCAGGCGGCCCTCCTGGCTTGCGGGCAGCAACTGTAATTTGCTGCCGCTGGCCATGATCCGCTGCGTTTCCATGATCTGAAAGAGCGCCTCGCTCACCTCCGGCACGGAGGCCACTTCCTGGAACACCTGACGCAGCGTGGCGGGCCGGATGACCGCGGCTTTAGCAAACTCAACAGCTGCCTCGCGTTCCGCGGAACTGGTGATGACGCTCACCTGATTCGCGCCCGCCTGCCGGATGGCTGAGGTCACCTGGCGCAGCCGGTTCACCACTTTCTCTTCAATCTGACGGATCATCCCGACATCCCGGAAATGCACCTTGCGGATATAGACCGAGCCGATTTTGTAGCCCCAGGCTTCCGACTTGCCTGAAACTTCGCTTCGCACGGACTGGCTCATCTGATGCCGGGTTTCAAGCATCTCCGCCAGCGGCATATTACTCAGGCAGCGCACCGCCGAATTACTGACGTTGGCGCGCAGGGAGCCGCGCGGGTCAGTGTTCTTGAAGAGGTAGGCGACGGGGTCGCTGATAAACATCTCGTACCAGATGCCTATCCCCATCGGTGCGCCTTCCTCGGAATTCACGGCCTCGCTGCGCAGGTATTCCTGATCGAGGCGCATGTCCAGAACATGGCAGGTGCCGAGCCAGTTGACGATCAGCGCCCGCAAGCCTAAGGTGAGGGGCAGGATATGGAGGCCGGCTTCGTCGATTTCCCCGATGACTTTGCCGAACAATACATACACCCGGCAGGTGCCTTCCTCCACGGTGGTATAGAGCCCGAAGAAGCGGGCGAGGCCGGCGAGCAACCCTTCCACGAAGAACGCTCCCATGCAAACGATAAAAGCTGCTGTGAGGACGCTGCTCATCGGACCACCTCCAGATAAATCTGCTGTGCTTTGTCGATCAGCGACATGCGAACGTTTCGCAGGTAAGCCGCCAGCACGGCAGGGCCCACCCGGTGAAGTTCCAGGAGCTCCTGTGCGAGCGACCGAATCGGGGCCATTTCGGCCTGTGCCTTCAGGGTTTCGATTTCCACGGCGCGTCGGGACTGCACAATCTTCTGGTCGGCAGATGCCTGGGCGAGGCTGATGTCGCTGGAAACCTGGTTATGCGCCGTGTTGATTGCTGCAAGGGCCGATTCGACTTCGGAGGGAGGGTCAATGGCGGTGATCAGGGATGCATCGAACACCACACCATATCGCGCCGGCGCGGAGCGACATTCCCGGTCGACATACTCATTCAGGTCACGGAGGTTCTTGCGCAAATCGTTGATGGAAATGCCGATGATTTCGTTACCGGGCACGGAGGAGATTGAGGACGGGGCGATTTCGTCCACCTTCGCCTCGAAATTGGCGATGCGCTGGCGGAGCACGGAAACGAAATAACCCATTACGTGGACGAACGGCTTCTTGATGCCAAAAATGAACGCGTAAAGGTTCGCTTCACTGACCCGGTAGCGGATTTGGCCTGTCAGGCCTGTGTTGAGTTGGTCTTTGGTGACCGCTTCAAGCATTCTGCCGTTCTGGTTGGCACCTGGATCTTCCGGATCGAGCGCCATGTTGACCGTCATGGTGGCGATTGAGACCTTATGGATGCGTTCCCAGGGCATTTTGAAATAAGGGCCGCCGGGCGGAATGACACGGACTTGCGGATAGATATAGCGTTCGCGCTCTTCCGGTCGAAGGCACTCGGTAATCGGATCGTCGAGCGTCGTTTTGTCGCCACCGATCCGTTCGGCGCGGCCAAAACTGGTCTTCACGGCGCGTTCATTCTGGTCTACAGTGTAAACGCCCATGACGACGACGCGGATCAGGAACCAGGCGAGTATGCCTAAGAGCAATCCAAGCAGTGTTTCCAGAGATTTGTCCTCCAGTCCCTGAGTGTATACGCAGGCGGTGGTGGTGGGGCTGATATAGTTTGAAAAGTAAAAAGTGCCGCTCAGGATTCATCCCGGAGCGGGGTCCGTGTGCTCTCCCGGCACGCCGAGGCCTGGTATGGTCTTTCAGCTGATTGACATATTCCGCCGCCTTCGGTAGCCTATATTGGTACGCGTAAATAAATCGGAGTCGTGTGTTCATGAGTACGGTCTTCCCGTCAAAGCCGGGAATCGAAAGAAAATGGCATGTCATTGATGCCAATGATGTGGTCCTTGGCAAGCTCGCCAGCCATGCTGCCCAATTGTTGATGGGTAAGCATAAGGCGACGTGGACGCCCTTTATCGATACGGGTGATCACGTGATCGTTCTGAACGCCGCAAAGGTCAAACTGACCGGCAAGAAGGACGACCAGAAAATTTATCGGCACTTCACCGGCTATCCGGGTGGACTTGTGGAAACCGGCGCGAAGAAAGTTCGCGCGACCCGTCCCACCCGCATGATCGAGGAAGCAATTTCGGGCATGCTGCCAAAGAATAAACTCGGCAAGCAGATGTACCGGAAGCTGAAAGTCTATGCGGATGACAAACATCCGCACGCCGCACAGCAGCCCGCGGCGCTCACCATTTCCTAAGCTCAAAAGGCTTTCGGATCAGAACAAGTTCTCAGGATTAGGAACAAGCGCCGTTGCAGGCGTTGTTTCAAGGAAAGGTACCCGAAGTTGGCGTTTAAAAAAATTGAGCAGTATCTGGGGACTGGCCGCCGCAAAACGAGCGTGGCGCGCGTATTCCTGCGTCCGGGATCCGGCAAGATCACCGTAAACAACCGGACATTTGAGAACTATTTTCCGACCGAAGCAACCCGCATTCCTGTGCAGCACGCTCTGCGTGTTGTCGAGATGCAGGACCGCTTCGATGTTCTGGTTCTGGCGAATGGTGGCGGTGTGGTGGGTCAGTCCGGGGCGATTCGTCTCGGTATCGCCCGCGCTCTGGTTCAATTCAACGTCGAGCTCCGCGGCACGCTGAAGAAGGCCGGCCTTCTGACTCGCGACCCCCGGCAGCACGAGCGTAAGAAATACGGCCAGAAGGGCGCACGTAAGCGCTTCCAGTTCTCCAAGCGCTAAATCGCGCCGGGGCGTTTTCGGATTGGTTTTTGTTGGTTGTGGGCGGGGCGCGAATCTTCGAAAGAAGCTTCGCGCCCCGAAACTGTGTCCATCCTGTCGTACTCTTGCCCGGTGCAAATCTCGCTTAGGACAGCATTCGGTCCGGGTACGGCTTTTGTCATGTTGTTGTAAGGAGTTTTTTTGCCTGCTATATCCATGAAAGAATTGCTCGAAGCCGGCGTTCACTTCGGGCACCAGACCAAGCGCTGGAATCCAAAGATGAAAGAATACATCTTTGGCGAACGTAACGGGATCTACATCATCGACCTGCAGAAGACGCTGAAGCTCTTCAAAGACGCGGCGCGGTATGTGGTGGAAATGGCGGCTCAGGGAAAGACGGTTCTCTTCGTCGGCACCAAGCGGCAGGCCCAGGAAGCAGTCGCGGAAGAAGCGAACCGCTGCCAGATGTTCTACGTGAATCAGCGCTGGCTGGGCGGATTGCTGACCAATATGGTCACTGTTCAGAAATCGATCAAGCGCCTGAAAGAACTGGAACAGATGGCTGCCGAAGGTAATTACGGTGGTCGCCGGAAGAAAGAAATCGTCCGCATGGAACGCGAGCGCAAGCAGCTCGACGGCAACCTCGCGGGTATTAAGGACATGCCGGGCCTGCCCGATGTGGTCTTTGTGATCGATTCAAACAAAGAGGCCATTGCCGTGAAGGAAGCCCGTCGTCTGGGAATTCCGGTGGTTGCCATTGTCGACACCAATTGCGATCCGGATGAAGTGGACTGGGTCATTCCGGGCAACGATGACGCTCTGCGCGCCATTCGTCTTTTCACCAGCAAGATTTCTGATGCCGTAATTGAAGGTCGCGCCCTGGCAACCGAGCAGGATTTTGGTCTTGCAGCCAAGGAAGCGATGGAAGACGGTCCTGTTGAAGAACTGCCGGCCGAGTACTCCCAGTATGTGGATCCGAAGTACGCCGAGCAGATCATGCAGGAAAGCCTGATGCTCGACGACACTGCCACCACCCGCAAGGGACCGGTTTCCGAAGTTGCGGTGGAAGCCGCGGCACCGGCTGCCGAAGCTTCGCAGAGCTAGTCGTATTCGCTGCAAACCTGCGGCCAGGATGAACAGTCTGGTTCCGGCGTGCCTTTGGCAGCTATAACCAGACTGTCCTGGTCCTGAAATGTGCAACAGCCTGACAATACCCGAAACTCAAATATATGGCCGATATCAGCGCAAGTTTAGTGAAGCAACTCCGGGAGCGTACCGGAGCAGGAATGATGGAGTGCAAGAAGGCTCTTGTTGAAGCGAAGGGTGACCTGAATGAAGGTGAAACCCTGCTCCGCAAATGGGGCATCGCCTCCGCCGGTAAGAAATCAAGCCGTTCCACAAAGCAGGGTTCTGTGGGAACCTACATCCACGCAGGTGCACAGTTGGGCGTGATGGTGGAAGTGAATTGTGAGTCCGATTTCGTGGCCCGCACGGACGACTTCCAGGAGCTTGTTCGCGACCTCGCGATGCACATCGCCGCCGCCGACCCGCAGTTTATTCGCCGGGAAGATGTAACGGAAGCGATTCTGGCGAAGGAAAAAGACATTCAGAAAGCCCGTGCCATGAATGAAGGCAAACCGGAGAAGGTTGCTGAAAAGATCGTGGAAGGCCGCATGGCGAAGTTCTACGAAGAAGTCTGCCTGCTGGACCAGCCGTTCGTGAAGGAAAACACTGTCACCATCGACCAGCTGATCAAGGCGAAAATTACCAAGCTGGGCGAGAATATCTCAGTTTCCCGTTTCGCACGCTTCAAGGTTGGCGACGCGGCTGCTGACCAAGCATAGTTTGTTGTTATAACGTGGGCAGGCGGGTTTGGCGTTATGCCTCACCCGGCCTGCCCTTTTTACCATGCCTAAATACGAACGTATCCTCCTGAAACTGAGCGGCGAAGTGATGGCCGGTCCGCAGTCATTTGGTATCGACGCTGAACGCGTCAGAGCACTGGCGGTGGAGATCGCGGCGCTGGCGCAAAATGGAACTCAGGTTGGCGTTGTGGTGGGCGGGGGCAACATCTTCCGCGGTATCGCACTGGCCGCCCGCAACATGGATCGCGTCACCGGCGACCACATGGGCATGCTGGCCACCGTGATTAATTCTCTGGCTTTACAGGATGCGCTGGAACATTTGGGGCAGCACACGCGGGTGATGAGCGCTATCCAGATGCACCAGGTTGCCGAGCCCTACATTCGGCGCCGGGCGATTCGGCATCTGGAAAAAGGCCGCATTGTGATTTTCGCGGCGGGCACGTCAAACCCCTTCTTCTCCACGGACACTGCCGCTACCCTCCGCGCGCTGGAAATCAAGGCCCAGGTAATTGCGAAGGCGACCCAGGTGAATGGCGTCTACGACAAAGATCCGATGAAGCATGCGGATGCAGTGATGTACGAACATATCGGCTATACAGAAGTTCTGACGAAGAGCCTGGGAGTGATGGATGCGACCTCGATCGCGATGTGCCGGGACAACAAACTCCCCATCCTGGTTTTCAATCTCAACACCCCTGGAAATATAATGCGAATGGCGTCCGGCGAACCGGTCGGAACCCTCATCAGCTGAGAACATTATGGAAACAGTCAAGGAAATCGAAGCAAGCGCAAGGCAGCGCATGGAAAAGGTGCTGGGCGATTTCCAGCACGCCATGGGCACAATCCGGACCGGTCGTGCGAGTGTCCACCTTCTGGATAACGTTCGCGTCGACTACTACGGAACCC
>JBBQDH010000237.1:0-9395 GCA_038319515.1 Bryobacterales bacterium | reverse complement strand
GAAGCGAAATAAAGATATGGGCGCAGAACCCCTAGTATATTGGACTTACCGGCAGGCGAAAGTACGGCGAACATGAACATACAGGAACAGCTCGCGTATTTGCGCCAAACCGTATCGCGGATTGACGATAAATACTCGTCTCTATCTCCGTCTCCTTCTCCGCCCGTGCCTGCGCCCCGCCCCGGTCTGTTCGTGGAAGAGCTCCTCTCCGGCGAAGTGATTGCAACGCCCCACGGCAAACACTTCGAAACGGAAACGCTGTACCCTGCGCTTGAGCGGCATGGCAGCTACGAAATCGCCGACCTGATCGGGTTGCGTCCGGACCTTCTGGATGCCCTTTCTGACGGCGCCATTTCCGATGTGCCGCCCACGCGCTGGGCCTTTCTCGATACGGAAACGACGGGTCTCGCCGGTGGCTCCGGCACCTACGCGTTTCTGATCGGCGTGGGCAGTATCGATGACGAAGGTTTCCGTGTCCGGCAGTTCTTCATGCGGGACTACGCGGAAGAAAAATCGGTGCTGCATTCGTTAGCTGAATACCTCGCGCGCTTCGATGTCCTGATCACCTATAACGGTCGCAGCTACGACCAGCCTCTGCTCGAAACCCGCTACACCATGTGCCGGACACGGCATCCGTTTTCCCGCATGGAACATCTGGATCTGCTCTACGGCGCGCGCCGGCTCTTCAAGCTGCGCCTCGAGAGCTGCCGCCTGGTGAATCTGGAAAATCAGATTCTGGGCGTGGAACGCACCGGCGATATTCCGGGCGAGATGATCCCGTATGTGTTCTTCGAATACCTGCGGACGAAGCGGGCGCAGCGCCTGCTGCCGGTGTTCCATCACAACGCGCTCGATATCGTGTCACTGGCCTGCCTGACGGGGATCATCCCGGACGCCTTCCGAGACCCCGCCAATATGCCCGCCAGGCACGGTATGGATCTGCTGGGCCTTGCCCGCTGGCTGCAGCTTTCCGGGCGTCTTGAAGAAGCGCTCAGCCTGATGCGTCGCGCCGTGGAGATGGGCTTGCCGGATGCGCAGTTGTTCCGTGCACTCTTCGAAGCCGGCGGCATTGAGAAGAAGCTGGGTCAGGAGCATGCTTCGATAGCGACTTTCACAGATCTTTCTCTTTCGCCGAATCCGTATCGCGTGAAGGCTTACGAAGAACTGGCGAAACACTACGAACACGGCGAACGAAACTTCGCCATGGCGATTGAATGCGTACGTGCCGCCAGAAATGTGCAGGATTCCGCAGCGCTTTCTTCACGCCAGGTGCGCCTGGAGAAGAAGGGTTCTGTTTCGCGGCAACCCAAGCTCAGTCTGAGCGCCCGTCCCGGCGCACCTGCGAGATAATGGCAATCAGATGCACACGGCGGTGAAGCCCCTCAGCTACGAAGAATGGCTGCAGTTGCCGGTCAACGGCGACGATAGGGAAGAGTGTGTCAACGGCGTTATCGAAACAATACCCCCAGCGAAATTCGACCATGCGTGGATTGTGAAACGAATCACGCGGCAACTCGAGCGCCGGCTCGATGAAGCGAACGTGTTTGTTGCTGATTCCGGTTTTGGGTTGGTGATCCGCCACAACCCCATCACGCAGCGGACGCCTGATATCGGCGTGTTTGTGCCGGCCACCATGCTTCGGCGCGATGGCTACATCCACAGTGCTCCGGAACTTGCAGTGGAAGTGCTATCGCCGTCCAACAGTCCGCGCCGCGTCCGGGAACTGCTCTCGGATTATGCTGCAATCGGAATCCCGGAAGTTTGGATTGTCGACCCTGCGGACCGCACCATCACCCTCTACCTGCTGGAAGGCTCCGACTACCGCGCCACAGCCCTTCCCCACGATGCTGTAACCAGCCCCGTGCGCTTCCCGTCCGTATCGGTTGACTTCTCCGGCATCTGGCCGTAATCCCATGAACAGACTTTTTTGCCTGCTGATTCTGCAGGCCTGCATTCTTACTGCGCAAACCCAGACGCCGCAAACCCGGACCGCACCGGACGAAGCGTCCATGAAGCGGTTCATTGATGCCTACCGGATCCTTGAACAGAACGCTGCGGACCCCATCAGCGTTGACCAGACCTTCTACCAGGGTGTGATCCCCGGCATGCTGCGCCATCTGGACCCGCACTCCTCTTTCTTCGACCCCGATCAATACGGCCAGTTGAAGCAGATGGAGACTTCCACACGCAAGGGCTTCGGCACCGTCGTGTCGATTCTGCCGGGCCGTGTGCTGGTGCTGCAGACCCTGCCAAACACGCCTTCCACCAAGGCCGGCATGATGCCTGGCGATGAGATCATGGCCGTCAATAACTACCGGCTGGATCGTCTGGAACTGGAACAGATCGTCGAATTGCTGAATGAATCGAAGCAGAAACCAGCGCAACTGGTGGTGCGGCATCCGGGCAATATCCGTCTGGCTGAACTCACGCTGGTGCCGGAAGAAATGCAATCCAGCAGCGTGGACCGCGCGTTCGAATTGCAGCCCGGCGTCGGCTACATCCGCGTATCCGGCTTCGAGGAAAAGACCCCGCAGCAGATTCGTGAAGCGATTGAAAAGCTCGGCGGGCGCAAGCTGAAAGGCCTGGTTCTCGATCTGCGCAACAACCCCGGCGGCCTGATGAATGCGGCTCTCGAAACATCGTCATTCTTCCTGAAATCCGGCCAGATGATTCTCTCTGTGAAGGGCCGCAATGTGCCGGAGAAAATTGAGCGCGTGCCGGTGGAGAATCATCCGTTCACGTTCCCCATTGCGGTGCTGGTGAACGGCAAAACGGCCAGCGCTTCAGAGATCGTATCCGGCGCTCTGCAGGATCATGACCGCGCGGTGATCGTGGGGGAGCCCAGCTTCGGCAAGGGACTTGTGCAGAGCGTTTTCCCACTGTCGGAAGGCACCGGGCTGGCGCTCACCACCGCGCTCTATTACATCCCTTCCGGGCGCTCCATTCAGAAGGCATTCAAGTCCGCCGACTTCGCGCTGGGCGCAACTGCCGCGCATCCGAATGAACGAACCGATTTCAAGACAGATGGCGGGCGGCCCGTTCCCGGCGGTGGCGGCATCATCCCGGACGTGGTTGCGTACCCCGTTCAGATGACCCAGCTGCGCAGCGTAATCGAAGCGACGGGCTCGTTCACAGCCTTCGCAGGTGAGTACATTCGCGACCACAAAATCGCCGCTGACTGGGACCTGCCCCCGCAGGCGATCGACCAGTTCCAGGCCTGGCTTTCCGGTCGCCAGATCCAGCCCTCTCTGCGCGAGTGGACAGCCAATCACGACTTTGTGGCATCGCGCCTGAAGACAGAAATTTTCAACCTGACACTGGGTGTGGAAAAGGGAGATGAAGTGGAAGCCCGCTTTGACCCACCCATCCAAATGGCCCTCGAAGCCGTGCTGCACTCGCCGCTGCCCGCTTTTCAACCGTAGCGGGGGCATATATGACGGGGCATAATGAAAGCTGTATGCTGGCCTCTATCTCGCTGGAGCAGGAAAAGAATCCCTGGCTCGCCGCTGAAGTGCGGTTCGACATTGCCGCGCAGAAACTGAATCTCGACGACGGAATGCGCAAGGTGCTCAAGAGCCCCGCGCGCGAGATGACCGTCTCGATTCCCGTGCAGCTGGACGACGGTCGCCTGGAGGTCTTTACTGGCTACCGCGTGCAGCATTCGGTTGCGCGCGGCCCCGGCAAAGGCGGCATTCGCTATGCGCCCGATGTTTCGCTGGATGAAGTGCGGGCGCTGGCCTCCTGGATGACGTGGAAGTGCGCAGTCGTGAACATCCCGTTCGGCGGCGCGAAGGGCGGCGTAATCTGCAACCCGAAGCTGATGTCAGATGGTGAACTGGAGCGGCTCACGCGGCGCTATACGGCGGGCATTATCGACATCATCGGGCCGGAGCGCGACATTCCCGCGCCCGACATGAATACCGATGACCGCGTGATGGCCTGGATCATGGACACCTACGCGATGCACGTGGGCCATGCGACAACCGCGGTGGTGACGGGCAAGCCGATGGAGTTGGGCGGGTCGCGGGGCCGCAAGGAAGCGACCGGACGCGGTTGCCTGATTGTCACGCTGGAAGCCCTGAAGCGCTTTGGCCTGAAGCCCGAAGACACCCGCGTGGTGATTCAGGGTTTCGGCAATGTGGGCGGCATGGCGGCGCGCCTGATGGCGCGGCGCGGCTTCAAAATCATCAGCATCGTGGAATACAACGGAGCGGTCTATAACGCCCACGGCCTGGATATTGAGGCGCTGATGAAACACCGCAATGAGACCGGCGCGATCATGGGCTTCGAAGGCGGGGAAGACATTGATCGCCAGGAAGCGATGTTCCTTGAATGCGAGGTGCTGTTGCCTGCCGCGACCGAGAACGTGATCACCTCTGAGAATGCCGCGCGCCTTCGCTGCCGCATTCTGTGCGAGGGCGCCAACGGGCCCACCACGGCCATCGCGGACACTATTCTGGCGGAAAAGGGCATCTTCGTCATCCCCGATATTCTGGCCAATGCGGGCGGCGTGACAGTGTCTTATTTCGAGTGGGTGCAGGATCGCCAGGGCTTCTTCTGGAATGAGGAACTGGTGAATACACGTCTGGAAGAAATCATGGTGGGCAGCTTTGATGCCGTGGCTTCCCAAGGCGAAAAGCACCGCGTGGATAACCGAACTGCCGCTTACATGCTGGCCCTGGAACGCGTGGCTGTGGCCACACGTCTGCGGGGACTTTACGCATAATGGACCCTTTCCGGCTGGATGGCAGACTTGCACTGGTGACCGGCGCGAGCAGAGGGATTGGGCTCGGCGTAGCGCACGCCCTGCAGGCCGCCGGGGCGCGCGTAATTCTGGCGGCGCGGGCATCGGATGATCTGGATGCAGCAGCGCGCGATTCAGGTGCGGTCAGCGCTGCCATCGACCTGCAGGACGTCCCCGGAATTCCTGTCTGGTACGACGCTTTGGCAGCGCGGGTCGGACTGCCCGACATCCTGGTGAACGCCGCCGGAACCACGCGCCGCGCCCCTGCCGAATCGCTTTCCATGGAAGACTGGAACGAGGTGATTTCGCTCAATCTGACGGCGGTCTTCGCGCTGTCCCAGGCCTTCGCGCGGCACTTAATCGCCGCGAAGGCCCCGGGGCGAATCATCAATATTGCTTCTCTGATGACCTTCGCCGCGCGACGCACCACCGCTGCCTACACCGCCTCGAAAGGCGCTATCGGGCAGCTGACAAAATCGCTGGCAGTCGACTGGGCGGACAAGGGAATTCTGGTCAACGCCATCGCGCCCGGGTTCATTGAGACCGCGATGACCGCACCATTGAAGGACAAGCCGGAATTCGATGCATGGGTGAAGGGCCGTACGCCGCTCGCGCGCTGGGGCCGGCCGGAAGATATTGCCAGGCCTGTGGTCTTCCTCGCGTCCCCGGCGGCCGATTTTATTACCGGCCAGGTGATTTACGTGGATGGCGGCCTGACTTCGACGCTATAGGGCTTTCAGTTTCACCGCAAACTCCAGCGCGCGGATCAGGCTCACCGTTGACGCCACGCCCGTGCCCGCAATGTCGAAAGCTGTGCCGTGGTCGACCGACGTCCGGATAATTGGCAAGCCCAGCGCCACGTTCACACCGGCCTCGAAATCCAGCAGCTTCAGCGGGATGTGCCCCTGATCGTGATACATGCACACAATCGCGTCGAAGCGCTTCTTCCGCACCGCCATGAAGAATAGAGTATCCGGCGGGAAAGGCCCTTCAATCGACATGCCCTGCTGCTGCGCCCACTCGACCGCAGGGATGATTTCGTTGATCTCCTCGTCGCCAAAAAGCCCGTTTTCGCCCGCATGCGGGTTCAGGCCTGCCACCGCAATCCGGGCGTTCGGAATCAGCCTGCGCACGGCATTCCAGGTCATTTCGAGGATGGTGCAGATGCGCGGTTTCTTCGCCGCGTGGATGGCATTCTGCAGCGACATATGCGTGCTGACGTGCGTGACAATCAGCTGGTCAGACGCCAGCATGATGGTCACGTCTTCCACCCCGCAAATCTGCCCGATCAGTTCGGTGTGCCCGCAGAAGATGGGGTCAGTCAGCTGCGTGGCTTCTTTGTTCATGGGCAGCGTGACCATGGCGGCAATCTCGCCCGCCAGCGCGGCTTTGGTGGCCGAGACCACATAGGCCCGCGCGGCGGCTCCGGATTTCCCGCTGAGCTGTCCGGGAGTAATGTCGGAACGGCTGAGCATGCCGTGATCGAGGACATTGAGTTCCGCGCCCGGCGTGTATTCCGAGGAGGACGTAATGCCGCGCAGTTTTACCCCGTAGCCGAGAGCCTCGTTGTAAAAGGCAAGCGCTCCAAGGTCGCCATAAGCGATGGCGGGGAACTGAATTTCTCCGGCGGCCCAGGCCTTCAGCAGAATCTCCGGACCCACGCCGCTGGAGTCGCCGATGGTGATGCCGTAGGGGAGGGGTTGAATTGCGTCCACAGAAGTACTATCGCAGATGGGCCAGTCAAACTCCGGTTAAACCGGAATCCTATGGCGACCGCGACACTGGTGTCCGTCAGCGAATATCTGCGAACGAGCTACCGGCCCGATTGCGAGTACATCGACGGTGAGGTTCGGGAGAGAAATATGGGAGATCTTGACCACAGCCGTCTGCAGATGCCGCTTAGCCGGTATCTTTCCAACCGGGAAGTTCAATGGGGCATTATCGTTCTGCCAGAACCGTGACGCAAGCGGCAGATACTCTTCTTCGCCCGCAATCGCGCAGACATGGCCGGAGGGACCAGAACGTGCGAGACGAGCATGGAGAAGTTCCGAAGACCTGCGGCCCTGGCATGCATCCCAGCCATGGCGTGTGCCGGTGCGGTGGTTTCGAAGCCCCCGGCGAAGAGTACAGCTTCCTTACCTGGATGCTCCTGCGCAAGACGGAGCGCTTCGGGCGGGGAGTAGAGAATACGGCTGTCCGCCCTCTACGCTTTCACGGTAAGCAGTTCGGTGGTTGAACCCGGGACGCGAAGCATGTCCCCGAAGGCCGCATGTATCACGTCGGGCCGGTTTCGCGGTAGCGGGTTTGCTTTGCGGATCTGTTTCAGGCCCGGTTACAGCATTCTCCTGCGAAGTCGCCTGTGTCACCCGTTGCGATGGCCCACCACGCGATGGGCTTTCCCGGAGCGCGGACACGTTGCGGCAAGTACCGGGATAGGCCGGCGTGGCAACTTCTTTTCGCGGGCAGTGTCAGGGGTAAGCCATGCCATCGCGTCGCAATTGATCGAGCGCCGCCCTGATAAGCGTCCGTGCGCATGCTTTGGTACAGCACCGGGCCGTCCCACTCAAAGCCGTATGCTTCCAGCCTTCTAAGGATGTCCATGTCTGCGACTGGCACACACCCTGGCCGGTCGACATCTTACCGCCGTGACCAGGGACCCCAGGTGCAGCGGACCTGCGGGAGACGGTGCGAACCGGCCAACGCAGTTTGAAAGCCCGTCAGCGTTTCCCAATCGCAACAAGTTCCTTCAGGCTGCGGTGATAGAGTCTCCCGGCGCTGTAGCTGGGCGTATTGAGACTCCAGGTTTCACCGGAGGGCCCCAGATCGTTGATCGCGAGGACGGCTTTTTCGTCCAGCACTTTTGCGGTTGAATCGATGACGTAAGTAATGCCGGGCATGGTGGTGAAGTAGATCTTGCCGCCAAGAGCCACGGGGCTGCCCCAGAACGCGGGGATCTCCCAACCATCAGTGCGGGAGCGATCTTCCGCCGCCACATCGTTACCCTGGGAATCTTCAGTCTTCGTCCGCACGGCAACACCGTAGACCTTCACATCCGGTTCGCCCTGTTTGCGAACCACCGTGACGGGCAGTTCCAGATATTCCACTTTGCCGGTCTCAATGTTGACGCGCGCGACCGAATGCGAGGGCCCGGCCTTGCCTGCGGGCGCATGTCCGTTGCGGCGATGCGCAGTGGTGGTGAGGAAGTAGTGATAGCCGTTCACTACGATGTTGCAGTGCCATGCGGGCATCACGCGAATCACCTCATTGGGCTTCATCTGGTTGCGCGGAGAAAGGTCGCGAATCTCACGCAGGTTCACGTTGGTGTGGGTGATGTATTTGCCCGTAGCGGGATCCCATTGGCGGTAGTCCACGTTCCTGATCAGAGACTGTTCGCGCAGCAGCTTGCCGGTCTGGCTGTCGATCACGAGATGTGATTCTTCCGGATTCAGCCGGAACCAATAGGCATACTTCTGGTCCCAGTGCATGACGTAAAGCGCCTGCCAGGTGGGCGCGGCAAGCGAGCCCGGTACCGCGAGAGGTTTGCCATCGGCATCGGTATCAGCGACAAAACGCCACAGGGTTTTGCCTGCGGTAGCCGGGCGAAGATCAATCAGGCTGAGGCCAACCGGACGCTCGGGAACGTCATGCCAGCCACCTCGGGCAGTCATCACCGCGGGGATTCCGTCTTTGGTTTTTCCGAAGACAGAGGTCGTATAGGTGGTGGTGCCGTCATCGGCAATCCAGACGGTCTTTCCGGTACGCTTGTCGATGCCGCGAAGGTAGTTCCAGCCGGCCTTCGCCGCCGGATTGCCATCGGCCGGTTCCACGTTGAGAATGACATCTCCATACAGGATCGGCTCATGCTGTTTATTGAACGGATAAGGCTCGCCCCACGGCGTGTATTTGTGGCGCCAGATCTCCTTACCGCTGAAATCGAAGCAGGCCATCTCGCCGCTGGAATTGAGAAACCAGACGTATTTGCCGTCCGTCATCGGCGTGGGCGAAGTGGAGTCGCTGTAGGCATACATGAGCGGGCTTTTGACGGAGCCTTCCAGGCGTACTGACCACAGGATCCTGCCGGTCTTCGCGTCCACGGCGTGGCCCAGAATCACTGCGCTGAACTTTGGCGAGCCCGGCTTGTAGGGTTCGAAGGTCGTGAGAAATAAGCGGTCGCCCCAGACGGCGATACCGCTTTGTCCGCCATTCGGCAGCGGGGTGCGCCAGAGGATGTTCTGGTTGCGTGCCACGCTCCAGCTAACGGGCGGTTTGGCGGCAGGGTCGCTCCAGGAACCATTCGGCCCGGCGGCCTGGGGCCACTCGGCGAAGGCCAGTGCCGCGACGGCGAGGCAGATTGCGGGAAAGCAGAAAAAACGCATGTTCGCTACAATCTAGCATCATGGCCGTAGTCCGAATGAAAGACATCGCGCGCGAGCTCGGCGTGTCGGTGGTGACAGTCTCGAAAGCGCTTCGCAATCACGACGATATCAGCGAAGAGACGCGGGCCAGGGTCCTTCAGCGCATGCGGGATTTGAACTATCGGCCCAACCTGGCGGCGCGCGCACTGGTGACGGGTCGTTCGTTCATAGTGGGCTTTGTGGTTCCGGGCCTGTTGCATTCGTTCTTTGGCGAAGTGGCCAAGGGACTGACGAAC
>JBBQDH010000236.1:0-9461 GCA_038319515.1 Bryobacterales bacterium | reverse complement strand
ACTCTATTGAAAGACGTGTCGTTCTCCGTTAAAAGCGGAGAAGTGGCTGTTATTATCGGCGATTCTGGTTCCGGTAAGACAACGCTACTGAATTTCGTGGCAGGTTTTCTTCGACCAAGGGTTGCGGGAGGGGGTATCGTTGGATGGGTACGGCGTCATTTCGAATCGGATGATGCTGAAACCCTGGTGGTTGGAAGCGTATCCATTGGTAACTCAGACGTGACGCAGATCGAGCCACGTCGCCGTCCCATTGGCCTTGTCATGCAGAAATTCAACCTTTATCCCGACAGGACAGTTTACGAGAATCTGCGCTTTCCACTCGAAATGCAACGGATGGTGCCCAAGGAGCAGTGGGCTGAAGAGATTAGGCGCGTGAGTGAACGCGTACAATTGACTGACCGCCTGAGCAGCTACCCCTGCGATCTATCCGGAGGTCAGGAACAACGCGTGGCCATCGGAAAAATGCTCCTCAGGAAGCCACAGATCGCCCTTCTTGACGAAGCGTTTTCAAACCTAGATTGGGAATTGCGTGCGAAGTTGCGAAAAACCGTCATTGACGAGTTTCTAAAGTCGCCGCCACTGCTTGCCCCTCCGAGAGCTGTTCTGTTCGTCTCGCACAACCGTGATGATGCTGAGGAAGCGGACCGGATAATCTTATTGAAGCGGAGTGAAGAGGATCTAAAGGAAAATCGCCCCTCAACGGTGCGCGTATTTCCTGAGCCGGGTAGATCTGGTTGTGCATGGGAACAGCTAAAGCAATCTAGTGTGGTCAACCTCAGGCAAAGTGTAGTTGTGCGCCATCCCGAGGAGGAGACGCCGGACCAGCCAAATGCCAGTAAATCGAACTAAAGGTGTCAGAAATATATGCTAATCTTCTGACATGAGTGGTTTGGCCAAACACATCACCGAAGAAATTGCCGGCTTTCCGGAGGGGAAGAACATCACTGCAAAGGAGCTGCTGCATTTTGGCAATCGCGCTGCGGTGGACCAGGCACTCTCCCGTTTGGCCCGGAGTGGCCAGCTTCTTCGAGCCGGTCGTGGTGTGTATGTGCGCCCCGTAGAAGGTCGTTTTGGGGCGCGGCCGCCTGTTGCCGCAAAGATGGTTGAGTCGCTTGGGGCACAGCGGGGAGAAACGGTGGTTCGTCACGGCGCTGCTGTTGCCAATGCACTCGGCCTGACGACGCAAGTGCCGCTGCGCGAAGTCTATCTGACTTCGGGGCGCAGTCGCGAACTGAAACTGGGTGCTCAGGTAGTTGAGTTGCGTCATGCGCCTGCGTGGCAACTGGTGCTGCCAGGCTCGCTGGCGGGCGACGTGGTGCGCGCACTCGCCTGGTTGGGTGAGGAACGAGCCGAAGCAGCAGGAGAAATGCTGGCGCAGAAACTCACAGAGAGCGAGCGGGACATCCTGCTCGCGACACGCGGACGCCTGCCGACATGGATAGCACGGCAGGTGAGCGGCTTCGCCAGCCATGGCTGATTTTCTGCGGCTTTCACCCGAAGACCGCCGCGAAGCGCTGAACGTTGCGGCGGCAAACTCTGGCCGCCCTCCACATCTGCCGGAAAAAGATGTCTGGGTCGTGTGGCTGCCTGATGTGCTGTTCCAGGCAGCATTCGGAGAACATCTTGTATTCAAAGGCGGGACCGTTCCAGCAACGAATCGAGGGAAATACCTTGCTTCCGGGCTTCTTCGGTGAGCCTGGAATCGGTATGTTGCGAGGTGTGGATACTCATTGTCCGTTCCTCTCTTTCAGAGTACGTCAAAGGGCAGAGAAAACAACTCTCATGTCGATTTTGCAAGCAGCTCACCGTACGTCACAGCCAGGTTGGGGGGGCGACGCGGACGAATTCTAATTGACCAGGAGACTTAATCAGGCGGACTCGCGCGGCAGTTGCGGGATTCGCTCAAAGTGCCGGTCGCGCGTAATTAGAGTGAGGTCGTGTTCGAGCGCGATCGCGGCAATCCACAGATCGTTGTCGGGCACCGGGGTGCCGGCGCGTTTCAGTTGCACAAAGAGCCTGGCATATTGCTCTGCGGTTTCGCGGCCCGGGAGCAGCACGGAGACGGTTGACTTACCCAGAAGGCGCTGCAACAAGGCTTCGTTGCGATGGCGTTGCGTGCCGCCGTGAAAGCCGGCCTTGATCTCTCCCAACACCATGAGCGGAATCCAGACTTCGTCGCAGGCTCCAAGGCGTTGGGCCAACTGAGCATCACCACGCAGCAGGTCAGTTAAACGGTTGGTATCGAGTGCGACTCTCACTTCCATTTGTCCGGGTCGATTTGCCGCCCTGCCGCCAAAATTGCATCGAACGCCGCGTCGGGAGTCCACTGCCCTACCAGATCCGAAAAGTCTGCCTTTTGCCTGCTGCCTGTCACCGCTTCGCTCAGTTCCTCAAGGATCACCTGGTTGAGACTGACTTTCCGCTTTGCCGCCTTCCGCCTGAGCGCGATGTCCACTTCGCGCGGCACGCCGCGGACGGTATACTGCACCAACGCTGCCTGCTCATCTGATGCCTGCTTGTGCATGCCTGCATGATAGCAGAACTTGCAGGCACTTCCGTCGTGATTCCGCCTTCCGATGCGACCGACAGAATTCCACCGGAACCACGCTGACCCCGGATCCGGGCGCGACTGTGTTTGTTACGCCTGAGCCTTGAGTTCCCCGATCTGCTTCGTCGCGATCCCCACGGGCCGGTCGTTCGGAACGCCGGCGCAGGCGAGCAGCGTGGTGAGCAAATCGCCTTGATTTCCCTTCGTATCCGCGATGTATCGTCCCGTGCGGATGGAACCGCCGCCCTTTCCGGCAATCACAAAGGGGAGGTTTTCACGAGCGTGTATGTTGCCATCCTCGAGCCCCGATCCCCACATCATGATGCAGTTGTCGAGCAACGTGCCGTCGGCCTCCCGCAGGCTCGCCATCTTCTTCACCATGTAGGCAAATTGCCTGATGTTGAATTCAGTGATCATGGCGATCTTGCGAACCTTCTCCGGATCGTTATTGTGATGTGTGTTGGAGTGATGCTGGTCGTTGAAACCGAGTTCCGGATACGAGGCCCCGTTGGGCGTGGAGCCGATGTAGGTGCTGACCCGCGTCATATCGGTTTGAAACGCGAGGATGTTCAGGTCGCACATCACCTGCATGTACTCGCTCCGCTTTTCGCCCTCCGGAATCCGGATCTCGATCGGTGGCGAATCGGAGGCGTGACGTTTGCTCGGCCGGACGCCTGCCTTCTCCAAAGCGGCCTCCTTCTGCCGGACCTCGATGGCGGCGATGCGCCGCTCGACGGAGCGCACGCTGTCGAGGTATTCATCGAGCTTGCGCTGGTCCGAGACGGGCAGGGTCTTCCGGAGTTCCCGGGCGCCGCCCAGCACGATGTCCAGCAGGCTGCGATCAAGTTCGCTCAGGGGACTTGCGGCATTCGCGGTCTTTGCCTCCTGTTTATTGGGCTCCTGTTTGTTGAAGAGGCGATTGAGCACGTTGCGCGGATTGACCTCGGCGGGCACCGCCTGGGTGGGGGAACTGAAGCTGCAATGCGAGTAATAGCCCTCGTTCAGGCCCTCCTGGTTCTCTTTCCAGGTTTGCGGCATGGTGGCCAGTTCCAGCGAGGGCAGCGCGGTGAACGCGCCCAGGTGGTTGGCGGCAATCTGATCCGCGGAAATGGCGATATTGATCTCGTTGCGCTTTTCGGGAGCCGGTAAGGTCGCCGTCAGCCAGGTAGACAGCTCAAGTGCGTGCGGCGCCCCGCTGAAGGGCGCGATGGGTACGCCCGAAATCCCCTTCATCAGGACGCACTGATCGAGCACCGCGCGCAACGATTCCAGAGCCGGCGGCGGCGACGACAGAAAGCTCTCCGGATTGGCGGGCCAGAACTGATCCATGATCACGCCGTGCGGCATATACATGAAGCCCAGGCGCACGGGCGGCTTGTCCGCCTTGCCCGCCGGGACGCCGGCCCAACCGAGGGAATCCATCCACGGGAGGGAGATGGAAACTCCCAACCCTTTCAAACAAGCCCGCCGGTTAATTCTGCGCATTGAGCCTCCTGGGCGCTTCGATGCGCCGATACATAAAAGGATAACTGGAAACGACGCCGTTGATAATCGCCCGCATACGGTACCCATCGCCGGCAAGATCGTCCATCAGGTCATCCACCACAATTTCGTCGTAGCCTTCGAGCTTGCGGCCCAAAGCGTAGGCCAGCATCTTCCCGACCAGATTGCGAGCTACGTCGCGGTTGCGTTCTGCGATGATGGCTTTCAGATCCGCGGGGCCCGAAAAGCGCTTAGCTCCCGACCCTTCACCGCCGGGCAGTTCACCGGATGAATCGATGGCCTGGCCATTGGTATCACGGTCCCGCCATCGTCCGATGGCATCGAATTTCTCGAGACCGAACCCAATGGGATCGAGGATCTGATGGCAATTGGCGCAGACGGGGTTGGTGCGATGGAGTTCGGTCCGCTGCCGAAGTGTGAGACTGGCAACCGCCGCGGGATCCTGCTGATCCAGCGCCGGGACGTCCGGCGGGGGGGCCGGGACGTGTTCGCCGAGCACCTGTTCCAGAACCCAAACGCCGCGTTTCACCGGGCTGGTGCGGTTGGGCAAAGATGTCGCGGCCAGAATACCCGGCATGCCCAGCACTCCTCCGCGATGGCTGTCGCTCAGCCGGACCTTTCGCATCCCGGATCCCTGCACTGTTTTTTCCAGGCCGTAAATAGCCGCCACCGTGCCATTGAGATACGTGTAATCGCTGTCCACGAAACGAATTGCGGGTTCGTTGTCCCGGACGATGCTCTGGAAGAACAGACGAACTTCGTCATACATCGCCTGGCGCAGGGCGGGGGTCATCTGCGGAAACAGAGCCGGGTCGAAGATCTGGCCCCGCAGGCCGCCGACGTTGAGCCACTGAGCGCCGAAGCCGTCGAATAAAGCCCGCGAACGGGGATCGTCGAGCAGGCGTTTCGTCTGTGCCTGAAGAACCACGGGCACGTGCAGTTCTCTGCGGCCGGCCAGAGTCATGAGTTCTTCGTCCGGCATGGATGCCCATAAGAAATAGGACAAACGCGAGGCGAGTTGGTAGTCGTCGAGGGGAACGATACCAGCGTTCCGCTCGGCTTCTCCTGCGGGGGTTATGAACAGGAACTGAGGCGAAACCAGGACGCCCTTCAGCATCAGGCCGAGCGCCTGCGGGTAGGGGAGTTTGTTGCGCGTGCCCAGGTCGAAGGTGGCGACCAGGACATCCAGCTCTGCCTCCGTCGGTGGCCGGCGCCAGGCTTTGCGGGCCAGAGAGCGGGCGACTTCCCGTGCTGCGCGCCGGGGGTCGCCCACTGGCCGGGCCGACTTGCCGAACAGCCGCTTGGCGATCTCCGTGCGCCGTTGGCCGGGCGGCGCCACAATCTGGCGCAGGACATTTTCGGCGATAGCGAGATATTGTTCGAGTTGAAGCGGCGAGAGCGAATTGAGGTACCCCTGACCCGCGACTTCATCGGGCAGTCCATCGGCGATGGACTGCGGCACGCCGAAGAGATCGTGCAGCGTGTTGGCGTACTCGGGTTTGGTGAGGCGCCGGATGACGAACGGTCCCGGCTCCTTGTCGCTGAGGTATTTCAGCCTGGGCAGCCACTCTGCGAACATCTGGCGGTCGTCGTCGGACGGCTGTTTCGCCCCTTTGGGCGGCATGTCGTGCGCCCTTACCCGGGCGTCGGCCTTCTTCCAGTTTTCGGTAAACGCCGCGTGTTCGGGCGTCTTGAGAGCCGGCGTGAAATTCACTCCGGCCCTGGTGGGGCGCTCACTCCGGTGGCAGGGAAGGCAATAGGTTTTGACGAAGGGCGTTACGCGGGCACGAAAATATTGCCCGGCATCGGCTTTGAGGGCGTCGTGATTCCCGGCCAGCAAGCCGCAGGGGCAGGTCAGGGACAGGATCAGCCAGAGGCACCCTGCAGGGGTCTCCAGGAGACGACGGATCGCGGCGGCAACGGGCAGGAGCGAGGACATGTCCTCGCAAAGTTTATCATTGGTCAGTTGCGCGGCGTTCTCAATACGGAGTTCCGGGAGGCCACGCTGCCCGGGCCGTATCACGCGCTACCCGGAGATCGCTGGGGCAACCCAGACAATTGGCCAGATATGGCGTCGGGGTCCACGCGCCGGAATCGCTACCGCCCGTGGAATGACGGCGGCCCGACCGCCCTGCACCGGACTTCCTGCACCCACCGGCCAAATCGACGGTTTGTAGTTGTGCGAATGGGGGATCCAGGGCCTTCGTGCTGTCAGCGCTACGAGCGACGCCATTGTGATCGTTGACGTACTCTCGTTTTCGACGGCTGTCGACATCGTTGTTTCTAATGGAGGTTCCGTTCTCCCCTACCGATGGAAGGATGATTCGGCGAACCGTTTTGCCACCGAAAAGGGTGCACTTCTTGCGTCAGACCGAAGCCGGACAGATCAGTACTCGCTTTCGCCGGCGTCCCTTCGGTCAGTCCCGTCACATACCTTGCTCGTTTTGCCGACGCCGAACTGAAGCACACTTTCCCTGAGCACGGGCGGCCTGCCCACGTTTACGGCTTGCCTGCGGAACGGGCAAGCGGTCGCAAAACGGGCTGCGCTCCGCGGGAGGCGCATCGCATTGATTCCGGCCGGGGAACGCTGGGATGATGATTCGCTTCGGCCATGCCTTGTGGGCCAGGAAAACTCTCAAAAGCCCGAGGGCTTGCGAGCCGGTCATAATCGAGTAAGGTCGGCTTCATCCCATGATTGCTTTTCTCACCCACTACGACGGCAAGGTTGTCGTCCCTGAAGACACCGTCGATTTACGGCGCGGTCGTCCGTTTCTGGTCCGAATGGAGACATCCGGCGAAATGGAGTTGGCGGCGGAGAGAAGCGAGCCGCCCGCATTGCAGTGGCTGGCGGAAAACGCGCTGGAGGATGAATTACCCGCCGACTTATCCACGCAGGCAGACCACTATCTCTACGGGACGCCAAAGCGGGTTTGAGTCTCCCGGTGTAGTTCGCGGATACGGCCTTTTGAAGCGCCGGCGTGGCAGAAACACCTGGTTCGGACGCGGGTGCTGATCGTTACTACGGAGGCGGTTTGCTTTGAGTGGCTCAATGCGATGTCCGGGACCGCGACCCGAAGTCCTGTTGTCAAAGCCTTTGAGCGAATTCGTCGAGACTCAGGAATCGAGGTAGTTCCTCACAGCAGGCAACTAAACGCGGACGCTCTCGATTTGTACGCTGCCCGTTCTGACAAGGGGTGGAGCCTGACCGATTGCGTCTCCTTCACAGTCATGTCGCACAGGAGTATTCGGGAAGCGCTCACGGCGGACTATCAGTTCGATCAGGCTGGCTTTGGGCACTGCTTCTGCAGATTCCAACGGGCTGACCACCGCAGGAATTAACCTCGTTCGCGGCAGGTGTATGGGGCGGCGCATCCCAGGGCGACTGTGCAAGAGGCGCGGGAGTTGCCGGCGGCGCTGGAAGCGGAAGTGGAGGAAGAGGACGTATGATCGGTTGTATGGCGCAACTGCACATGACCGAAGCGGAAGCGGCGCGGGATTTTTTCGCGGTGTTGGCACGAGTGCGCGATGGAGCCGAAGTGGTGGTGGAGAGAGACCACCATCCGGTAGCCGTGATCACCGCACCAGCTGAATCGACGACAGTCATGCGATACAGAACGATTGATGAGGCGATTGCAATCGCGGAAGCCTTCGAGGCCCGGCTCGGCTATGCGCCGGTGCCGGATCCCGACTTCGCAAGCGATGTACAGGAAGCGATCAACGCGCATCGCGAACCGCTGGATCCGCCGGCTTGGGACTAACTCTCGATTCCAGTGTGCTGATCGCAGCGGAGCGGCGGGCGCAGCCCGTGAGCGGCCTTCTGCGAACCATCAAAGAAACGACAGGGCAGACCGTAGTGGTGATCTCGGCGGTCAGCGTGATTGAGCTTGCGCACGGGATCTGGCGGGCAAATACCGAGGATCGCGCGGCGCAACGCCGGCTTTAGCTACAGGAGGTTTACGCCGCGATCCAAGTGCAGCCCTTCACGAAAGAGATGGGGGAACGCGCGGCGCGCATCGACGCGGAAGCCCGGAAGACGGGTACTGTGATTCCGTTTGCGGATCTGCAGATTGGCGTCACGGCTCTGGAACTGGGCCACGCGATCGCGACCAGAAACATGCGCCATTTTCAGATGATCCCGGGCCTGACTGTAATCCCGCTCTGACCCGACGAGACCCGAACCGTTTCGCAGCGCTACCTTCCAAGCTGCACCCGCCGACCTGCACTCGGAATGGCCGGTGCAAACAAGCACCCTTGCCGGAGGTCCCCTTCCTTTGATTTCCAGGCGGCGCTTCTGCGGCGGGCCGGAGCGGTCAATCGCGGAAATCGCCCGCTGTGACGCCGGGGCCGCGAGAACCTGGTGAACTCCAGCGCTGTCACTCCGATCACCAGGTCCTGAAACGGAATCACCACACCCCTCTTCCGGGTTTCCGCTTAATCAGCGCTGCTCGCCGGGCAATTTCGAAGTTAACCGGGTACGTCGGTGCCAGGCTGCCGGCGGGCCGCCTGCACTGTATCCCGGGCGCGCCAGATACCCTGCTCCGGTTCCATCACGCTGATGGTGGAAAGCGCCAGTTTTTCGGGCCGGGTCCCGGCATATAGTGCGGCGTTACGCGGGAAAAATAGTCTGGTTCTGCTGCTATGAATCTGTTCCAGAAGCGCTCAGGCTAACCGGTGAAGAAGCAGCGTTGGGGTGTCGGCGTGGTCGCGTGGCGAGCGGTCGCGCCCTGCGTGCGGCCACTCAGTGAGTGGCGGGCAGCCCGACGACGATGAGAACCGTGTAGTCCTGCTTGCGGCAGCCGTTCACGACGGGCATGGCCGCGTCTGGATTCACCGGAAAACCCGTGGTCCTAACGTTCGCGGGCGAGCACGCGTTGTTGGCCGTCGCCGGCGTGTAGCGTGCGGAGCGGCATGCGAGATGGGTGACATCGTAGAGGGTCGCGCGGTCGGCGAGGTCCCACCGCTGATTGCCGTCCTTGTCGCTGGGCTGAATTGTCAGCACGGTCGTGGTCTGGCGGTCGCCTGTGACGAGGTATTTACCAGGAGGCAGCGGAAAGGTCGGCTTCTCCATGATCAAGCCGTGTTCCTCCAGCCACCAGTCGGCCGCGTCGAATTTCCACTGTGACGGGGCTACGCCGCCGGCCGCCTTCAATTGAGGGTAGCGGTCCAGCTTGCAACCGCGCGGGCCCGGGTCCTGGCTCCAGAGGCCCCATGATTGCGCGCCGTTGCCGGAGGTGGCCCCGGGGTCTCCCAGTGCCGCGATGTACTGCGGATCGATGCGTTTGAACTTCGAGAGGTCCGCGGCTGAGGCGTGAACTGCGTGCAGCAGGCCGGTCGCCAACAGGAGGGAGGACATTCTCAGGACTGCAGGGGACAGGAGCCGGCGGCTCACGGACGGCAAAAGGTGGCGGAT
>JBBQDH010000235.1:0-9528 GCA_038319515.1 Bryobacterales bacterium | reverse complement strand
GTGACTTTCGTTTCGGCCCTGCCGCCTTCGGATTCCCTGTGCGTGGTGGTGTCTCTTTCGACGCCTTCGCCATTGCATCCACTTCCGATTTCGCAACTGCCAGGAGTTTCTTCATTCTTTCTTTGAAGTTAGCAAACTCTGGGCCGGACTCGAACCGGTTTCTGCTGAAGGCGGGTGCGTTTCCCTCGCCCTCGGCTCTGTAAGGTCCCGCCATTCATCCATGCGAAACCTGTCCTTCCTCCCGATCGACTGTGGATATGTAAGACCACTGCCATAAAGAATGGCGCATCCCGCCTACGAAGCGCTGGATATCAATCCGTGAGAGTTAATCGAACAACAGCGATGCACACCTCTCTTTCTGTTGCGCTCCGTCCACAGCAAGCCTTGCGGGCAGCACGATGCCGATCCGATCATGGGCCAACCCTTTCGATATCTCTGCGGCTCTCGTTGCTTGTGTGCCAAACCGGTTGTGATGGCATAGTGACCACTGTTTGATCGCCGTGGAGCGCCAAGTAGATACCAGTGATCTCTACCAACGGCAGGGTCGCCGAGCGACGTGAAAGACTCCATTGCCCGATGGACGACGATCAAGGCCGCTTCATCACCGGTGCGCAAAAGGGCATCGCGCAAGCCAGTCGGGGCGAATTCATCGAACATAGCGGCTTGGTAATCGGATTGATCGGCTGTTTCACTCGTGAGGCTTGTTCGATGGTCACCGGAAACCCTTGGCAACTTCGCACGGGGCGCAAAACCGGCGGTGATTCGGATCGTGCCGGGCTGATCGAAAGGCGCGACCGCACTGGCCGGGCGAGGGAAAACTGAGCGCCGCCCTTTCCGACGGCGAGACTAATGCGTTAGTCGGCTGTAAGCCTTCGCAGTCAAACTACGCGGCGCACTCGCCGCGGCCCAGTTTCAACGAGAAGTTCTCGTCGTCGCCCCAGTCCTTAAACATCTCGGGGTTATCACTGGAGGGCTTGGCGAGGTCAGCCAGGAGTTCCTTTTTAAAGAACTCGATCTTGTTGCGGAGCACGTAATTGCGGAAGGTCTCGCCTTCCTGGTGATCCACTTTGTAATGATCGAGCACGCGTCCCATCGCGATAGTGGCGTGGCGGGCGGGCAGGCTCATCACCTGCAAGCCGAAGCGCATCACGCCGGTTTCGTCGTAACCGCCGCCGAGCAGCATCTGGTAATGCGGCACTTCCTTGCCATCGATCTTGCGGGCATTGCCGTAGAAGCCGATTTCAGCGGTCCAGTGCTGGCCGCAGGCGTTCGGGCAGCCGCTGATGTTGATCTGGAGATTGCGCAACAGCGGGTCGTCATAACCCTTCACGGCGTCTTCGCAGGCGTAGCCGAGGTTCATCGATTTCGTGAGCGCCAGATTACAGGAGTAGGCGCCGGGGCAGGTCACTACGTCCTGAATTTCACGCGCGCCTTCGTCGCCGAGGCCGATTGCTTTGAGCGCAGCGTAGGCGCGGGGCAGAAAGGCCAGCGGCACGAAGCCGAGGATCAGGTTCTGTTCCACTGAGACGCGCAGGCAGCCGTCGCCCGCTTCCTGCGCGATCTTTGCCATCTCGCGCATCTGCGTGCTGGTCATGTTGCCCTGCTGGATCTTGACCGTGACCATCGCGTAACCGGTCTGCTTCTGCTCTTCAACGCTCGATTCCAGCCAGCGGTCGAAGGCCGGATTGCCGGAAGGGCCATTGTCGACAACCGGGAGCAGCGCGCCACTGCCGAGAGGCAGGGGCTTGCCCATATATCCGCCGAAACCTTCGGGAACAGTATCGGGAGTGGGGATTCCGCCGTTAGCCAGAATGTCTGCGTATTCCTTATCGATCGCTTCCTTCAGCCAGTCGAAACCGCGTTCACGCATGACGAACTTGAGGCGCGCCATGTTGCGGTTCTTGCGGTTGCCGTACTGATTGAAGACGCGGAGGACGGCTTCGATGCGGTTGACAATGCGTTCCGCCGGGAGGAAGTCGTCGAGGACTTTCGCTTCCACGGGCAGGGGGCCCAGTCCGCCGCCGACCACGACACGAAAGCCTCGTTCGCCGTCGCGGATGACAGCTTTCGCGCCGACGTCATGAATGGCATTGAGGGTGCAGTCGGAATTGGTGCAGCCGTCGAACGCAATTTTGAATTTGCGCGGCATGCTGTCTGTGAGGCTTTGGCGCAGGAAGGCGTACGCTACCCGCTGTGAGTAGGGGCGCACGTCGAAAACTTCGTGCGGGGTGAGGCCCGCATAGGGGCAGGCGGTGACGTTGCGGACGGTGTTGTAGCAGGCTTCGCGGCTGGTCATGCCCACGTCATGCAGCATATGCATGGCGTCTGCGAACTGTTCGAGCGGCACGAAGTGAAACTGCATGTTCTGGCGGGTGGTGAGGTGGCCTTTACCTGCGGCGCAGAAATCGGAGACATCGGCGAGGCGTTCCATCTGGGCGGCGGTCAGCATGCCACCGGGGACTTTGGTACGCATCATCTGGACGCCGGGCTGGCGCTGGCCGTAGCAGCCGAAGCGGAGGCGGTAGGGGCGGAAGTCGTCGTCGGTGATTTTGCCGGCGATGAAATCAGCAGCCTTTTCGCGGAAGGCTTCAATTTCCGCGCGGACGGTCTGGTCATGGTGCTGGTTAAATTCGTCGCGCACTTCGACGGCAACAGATGAGTCGTGGTGTGTCAAAACTTGAATCTCCGTAATCTCTATCAAGAATAGCAAATTGCCCGCGGGGGGACGACAGAAGGCGAAGATTTGGGGGTGGCCGGCAGAGTCATGAAACTGACATATCTGGCTGGTAACCTGCTACTGGTCCCTGTCGGGCCGGGAGAGAGTTTTCGTGATGAATTTGAAGAGGAATGCACGATTTGCGGTGGTTTGCGCGATATCGGTTTCGCCGGTTTTCGCCGGCTCGGTTTTCCTGACGGGGAACGTGGTCGTGAGCGTGGAAGGAAACGGCGCGCAGACCCAGGGCGTGACTTATGGCAACAACCAGGCAGCTCCACTGTCCCTCTTCCAGTACACATCCGGCGGGACGTTTGTGAATTCATTGGTTTTGCCGCAGACGCCTTCCGGCGCGAATCTTGCGGTGTCGGGCGAGTATGGGTCGTCTTCGGAAGGGGCGCTTCAGCTTTCGGGGGACGGGCGGTATTTAACCATCGGGGGCTACGGCGTGAATGCGGCCGCATTCAATTCGAACCCCGGGCAGTACAGTGCCAATGGCAACCCGGCGCTGGCGCAGTCTGGCAATCTGACCGGGCAGTCCTATACGGCGGTGCCCCGGGTGGTGGCGCTGATCGACTCCAACGGTGGCGTGAATTCTTCGACCGGCGTCTACAACGTGTTTGACACCAATAACATTCGGAGCGCTTACACAGTGGATGGGACGAACATTTACATTTCCGGGCAGGGGAACGGAAGCGACCAGACGGCCGGTGTTTTTTACACGACGGTGGGCGGAAACTCAGGGGTGTCGATCACCGGTAAGGACACGACGGGCAAGACACTCAGTCAGGACACCAGGATTGTTCAGGTTTACAACAACACCTTATATGTCTCGACTGACAGTAAAGGGGGCAGTAACTCGGCTCGCTCGTTTGTCGGCGCGCTGGGGGCACCACCCGCAACCACCCTGTTTAACGCCAATAGCGGGCCGACGCAGTTGACGGGATTCGGAACCAGTACGACGGGGAAGTACACCACCACCTCTCTGACCGGCAATGCTTTCAATGCCGGCCTGCAAATTAACCTCAGCCCGGAAGGCTACTTCTTCGCCAACTCAACAACCTTGTATGTGGCGGACAGCGGGTTTGGGAAGCAGAATTCGGCGACGAGCGCGGCAGGAGATGGCGGGTTACAGAAGTGGTCTCTCTCGGGCGGTACGTGGACCCTCGACTACACGCTGTATCAGGGTCTGAGTCTGGTGAAGAATTCGAACCTCGACAGCACCGTGACTTCGGGGACCACTGGTCTTCTCGCGCTTGCCGGTCAGGTGGACGGAAGCGGAAACGTGCAGTTGTTTGCGACCAACTACACGGTGAACGGGAACGATCAGACTTATCTTTATTCCATCACCGACACCCTGGCGGCGACAACGCTGTCGGCGGATCTGAATCCAAAGACGTTTACTTTGCTGGCGACCGCTCCGACCAACACAACTTTCAAGGGTGTGTCGTTTGCGCCGACGGTGGATCCCGTGCCGGAACCTGCTTCGGTTTGGCTGATTGGCGGAGCGCTGGCGATGATGGGTGGCGTTCGCTTGCGGTGTCGGGGCTCTCGTTAAATGTGAAGTATAAATTCTTACGGACCGTCAGCGTACCAGCTGCACACACTCGCCGTAACTGCTAAGAACTTCGTCGGCAGTCAGGAGCGTCAGCGATTCAGCCTGGCCCTGCGCAATCAGGATCCGGTCAAATGGATCACGATGATGCCCAGGGCAAATCTGCAATCAACCGGGTGTGCCGTTCTGTGAGAGGCAGGTTCTCAAAGCCCTCCAGTTTGATCCGTGTATCGAAATCCGCCGGAAGGCGCAGTTTGCCGACGCTTTGCTTCAGGTGGATCTCCCAGAAGCTGACGGCGCTCAGGAAAACCGTGTTCTGCGGATTTGAGATCATGGCCGACGCCCTGGTGGAAAGGCTTTTCGCGTTGGTTACCCACCAGAGCAGCAGGTGAGTATCGAGCAGGATTCTCAATGCTTTTGCTCCGGCGGCGGGCCAGGCATCCCAAATGCTTCTGCCATGTCGTCAGGAAGCGTATCAAAGTCGGGGGCAATCCAGATCTCGCCGGCCATCGAGCCGGGCGTGCGGGGTTGGGCCGCACCGGAGTACTTGACGATCCGGGCGACCGGTTTTCCAGCTTTGGCGAGGATGACTTCGTTGCCTTTTTGGACTTCCTCGACCAGCGCAGACAGCTCAGCTTTGGCTTGGGCGATATTTCGCATGGTCGTGAGCACAGACTAACAAACCAGATCTGGTCTGGTCTTATTTGCCCGAGGCGCAGAAGTCGGCGATATAGGCGAGGCGGTCCATCTGAGTTGCGGTCAGCATGCCGCCGGGTCACTGTTGGTGTGCATCATCCGGACGACGGGCTAGCGCTGGCCGTTGCAGGCGGCAGGGTCGGAAGGTTTCGATTTCCGTGAGGACGGTTTGGTCGTGGTGCTGGTTGAATTCGTCGGTCACTTCCGTATTCTCTATCAGATAGAGGCAGCAAATTAGGGGCGTTGCGGCTGGTTTTGGCGGAAGATTGCAGGGGCAGCGGGGCGTATGGCAGCGAGGAGTACTTCTGCCTGGTGGTGATTTAATCCATAGCCGAAAGAGGTTGGTGTCGAGGCGATTTCGAGTTGCAGGGAAGGGCGGGTGAGTTGCCACCAGCTTAGTTTTGGGCGGTATTCCAGGTTGCGTATGGTGTGGAGTGGGATGTCGTGGCCGATACGGGAGCGTGCACGAAGCCAGCGGAGGTTCCCGTTGGTGAAGGTGAGTTCGTCGCAGCTTTTCGGGTCATTGCGTTCGGGAATGTCCAGGGTCGAGCGGAACATGAGCGAGGTGATCGGCCACGCCATAGTGCCGATCATTGCGAGCAGCACCCAAAGACTGTCGAGCAGACGTTCTTTTCTCCGGATAAGAATTCGCAGCGCACCGTCATCTGATTTGGAAAATTTCGAATGCCGCTTTGGCGGAACGGTCCATCGGCTTACGTTACAACCTGTGAAGCAGGTAGGGCGGAAAGAATGGACGGCGCGTGGCGTCTGAGGGCAGCCAAAATTTCGTTGGCTGGCTCTTGAGTAAGTCCGGAGCCGAGCAGCACGGTCACCACGACGGTTGGTTTGGTCCCGGCGGGAGTGATCCTCAGTTCCTCGGCGCCAATCTGAAAATACAGCGCCACCACTTCAATCCACGCGGCCAGGTAACAGGCCACCAACAGCGCCACTCGCGAAGAGTGGAAGTAGCCAGGCAGGCTCAGGCAAGCCAGCGTAGTGAGGATCGCCTGCAGGTAGTGCCTCTTGCGAAAGATGACGCGGAGTTCGCCGTTGGGCAACTCGCGGACTTCCGGGGATGGACTTCCGATTGAACCCGTGAGAACCCTGTGCAGAACCGTCACACCATGACTTTACCGCCATTGGCAGCAACTGATAGAATCGTCGCTTCTATGACCCAGACACGCAGAGGTTTTATCGCCCTTGGAACTGTGGCCGCTGCCGCCCAACTGCAGGCGCAGCGCACGCCGATGTGGAAGCCCAGGGTGGGCGGGCTGATGAATTATTCGGAGGCGAATGTGGCCTTCATGAAGCAGGAGGGCTTCACCAGTATTGGTTTCTGGGCGCAGCCGAAGAGCAATCTGGCGCCGGACGTCGCGACTGATGTCTCGATTGCGAAGATTCGGGAGGATGTGCGCCAATCCGGGCTGTACTGCTCCGTGATTGGTGTGACGGCCAACCATATCGATCCGGATCCGGTGAAGCGGAAGGCGGTGAACGATCACACGGCGGGCGTGATTGAGATTGCCGGGAAACTGGGCGTGCCGTATCTCGGAACGATGTCCGGGAAGGACCCGTCGAAGAAACTGGATGCGCAGGTGGATGACATTCGGCGCGTTTATGAGGAACGTTATTTCCCGCTTTGCGAAAAATACAAGGTGCGCCTGATCTGGGAGCCCTGGCCGGAAGGGCCAAATGTAGCGACGGGGCCGATGGGTTATGAGGCTCTGTTCAAGGCATTCGGGAACTCGCCTTACGTGGGGATTCAGTTCGATCCATCGCATTACGTGAGGCAGTTTATGGATCCGTATCAAGCAGCGCGGGATTGGGCGGATAAGATTTACGACGTCCATTTAAAAGACACGGAGATTAAGTTTCAGGTACTGCAAAAGACAGGGATTAATCCTCCGGGGCCGGCTTCCTGGTGGCGGTATCGGATTCCGGGGCAGGGGCAAATCGACTGGCCGAAGTTCTTTACAGTGCTGCAGGACAAGGGATATGCGGGCGCGATGAATATCGAGCACGAGGACGAAACATATCGGCCGGGTTACAACAACGGGAACGATATCAATGACGGGTACAAGCTGGGGTTCCGGGTGGGGCTGCGGTATTTGAAGCAGTTTGTGCCGGTTTAGAAGCCCGCCATTGCGGCGAGCGGGCTGATGGATTCAATATCGCCATACGAGGTCAGGGACGTGTAAGCCCCGTCGAGGGGATCGCGGTGCACGATGACGCTCTGCTCCGCTGGTTCAAGACTGAAATCGACCGTTAGAATCGTGTCGATGTCGACTGCCAGGCCGCTCCGGAGCGTCAGAATCTTCCGGATTTCATTCCCTAAGGCCTGGTGAAAAGCCCGACGAGCTGACTACGGAACGGCGAGAGCCCTGGAGCCTGCGGGATTTCAATCCACACCTGGCTGGAAGAGACGCGGAAATTGATCTGGAACAGGCCGCTGATTTCGAGCGGAGCCGGCCCGGCGTACAGGATTTCGAGCGGGCGGATCACGAGGCCGAAGGATCCGCCACGTTCCAGCACGAACAGGGGATTCACCAGGGTCGGCAGCGGAAATTGAGTGAATTCGCCGTCTCGGGGAGTTGGAGACAGCGCGCCCAAACCTGTCAGATAAAGGGACATGATGGATCCGACCTTTGCCGGATTTGCTGCGGAATTGAGAGTGCCATCCTGATTGACCGCGGCGGCATCGGTCCCGTTCACTGTGAAGATGCCAGGGCTGGCCGACTGCACACCGACCATTGCACAACTGGATCTTGCGGCGAATTTGACGCACATGGCGCTGGAAACCTGGTCGGTCAGTTTCCAGGGGGCTACGAGGTTAATTTGTCGGTCCTGCACGTAGAGCAGTGGTGCGGGGATCCCGTCAAATGTGACCTCAACGCCGGCGGCGGAATCCGTCACGCCGGCGACTGGACCAAGCCCCTCGCCGAACAGGCTCACGATCTCTCCGGCGGCAATGGCGCCAGGCAGGAAGGACGCTGCATTCGACAGACACCCGATGGAAGTTGCATCCTTGCCCGTTGTGTCCGGCCCGATGCGAAGAGCACCGGCGGTATGCGCGAGAAACGCTCCGCCAGGGAATGCCGTGATGCCTCCGGTCTGACCGGGCAACGTGCCCTTACCTACAAACGTGGATTGTTGGAGTATTCCATTCGATCCGAGGCGAATAAAGAAGCTGTCCTGGCCGCTTGAGCCGGCCGGGAGATTCATGAGCCGGCAGGCAGACGTCGCCAGGTGCTGTGAAAAGCCGACATATGCGGTATTTCCGGCGATTGTTACACTGCCATCGGGGTCGGGCGCAATGCCTGTCACGGAGACCGGCCCGCTCGGCGGCAGTACGGATTCCCAACCGATACTCTTCCCGTCCGGCGCGAATTTCAGGGCGAAGATCGCCGAAAGGCTGCCGACCGCGGAAGTGCCTGTCACATAAAGGGATCCGTTGGAGTCCAGGCCGATAGCGGACGGGGTATAGGGTGCGCGCAAATAAGATGCGTACAGTATCCGCGAGCCCGCCGGGTCAATCTTCGCGATAAACCACGGCGACTGCACAGGAAGTGCGCCGTTGGCCGCGCCGGGGAAGTCAGGGGAGCTGGTGGGACCGAGGATGTAGCTATTGCCTGCGTTGTCCACGGACAGTGCGGTGCCTCCTTCGCGACCGCTGCCGCCGAACTCAGCGCTGTAGAGAAGGTTCGTTCCCGTTGGGTCCAGTTTCATGAGGCGCAGGGCGTGGTTGCCAAGAGAAAGTGCGCCAGGCGACGCTGCGGAAGGCGAGGTGTTGCGCTCAGCCAGCAGGTAAACATTACCGGCGGGGTCGCCGGTGATGGCCACTACGGACATGGTGTTGGAGTTCAGGTAGGTGCAGAAGATGGCCGATCCGTCGGCCGCGCTCAGCTTGCATGCAAACGAACTGTTCGGGCCGGACGGTGCAGGCGCCCAGGCTCCCGGAGTTGTGGGGAATCCGATGCCCGGGCCCTGACCGGCGACAAGGACGTTTCCGCTGCCGTCGGTGCCGATGGCATAGATTTGGAACGCTCCAGGAATCTGCGTTGCGAATACTGGCTTACCTGCGGCGGATACTTTCGAGACAACCGTGGAGAACGTGGTGGGTGGGCCCAGCACCCTGGTTGGTTGTGCAAAGCCGCCGGGGTCGTTCGCCAAATACAGATCTCCTGTGGCCGTTACCGTGGCATATTGTGTCGAAAAGTTAGACGAACCAGGGAAGCTGCCCGTGACTGTCCATGGTTGTTGGGCAAGGCAATGGCAGGCGAGGGCATTCAGGAGTACGGCCAGTCGCATTCTCATTTCCGGGGGTTAAAAGCACGTGGCGTGCCGTACTGCGCCTCGGGATCAGAACAGGCGGTTTCCAGGGTAACGCTGCAATGGGTGAACGGCTTAGGGCGTGATGTTAGTCTAACGGAATACCCCGCATGTCAGCGCAGATCCTTTTACAGGGCCGGCTGCTGGGGGCAGATGAATTTCTGCTTTCCGCGCCTGCAGACAAAGATAATCGTGCGTTTGAAGCGCGCCTCTGGTGGTTGGCGTTGCTGGGCGA
>JBBQDH010000234.1:0-9530 GCA_038319515.1 Bryobacterales bacterium | reverse complement strand
ATCATCAAGGTGCGCGCCGCTCTGGGCCTCTCCCGCCAGATCTTCTATTGCTCGCTCGGCGGCTTCGATACTCACAGCGGCCAGCTCGCCACCCAGGATCAACTGCTGCAGCAACTCAGCCAGGCCGTCGGCGCCTTCTATCAGGCAACCGTCGACCTCGGTATTCAGAACGCGGTCACCACCTTCACCGCTTCTGAGTTCGGTCGCACCCTCACCCCCAACAGCGCCGGCGGTACCGACCACGCCTGGGGCAGCCACCACTTCGTCATCGGCGGCGGCGTCCAGGGGGGCAAATTCTACGGCCAGTTCCCTGACCTCCACCTCGGTGGACCCAGTGACTCCGGCAACCGGGGCGCGCTCATCCCCACCACATCCGTCGACCAGTACGCCGCCACCATGGCCACCTGGTTCGGCGTACAGCAACCTAACCTCGCCGGCCCCAACGGCATCTTCCCGAATCTGTCGAATTTCAATACGACTGATCTCGGCTTCATGGGCTGATTCACCCGCCGAGGTGCGACAGGCGGTTTCGCCTGTCGCACTCCGGCCTTGTGATCCTTCACCGCCGGAACAACAGCACTTCCCCGCTGCTGTAAACCGCCCGCCCCGTCGCCCGATACCCGCACTTCTCCGCCACCCGAACCGACGCTGCATTTTCCGGTTTAATAATGCAGGCCGTCTCCCGCCCGTCAAACTTCGCATCGCCCCATTCCACCACCGCCCGCACCGCTTCCGTCGCATATCCGCGCCCATGAAACCGGGGCGTCAGCACCCATCCGATCTCCGGCGCGCCATCCAGCGAAGGCTTCATCTCACGCCGATAGTCCGCAAACCCCGCCTCCCCCACGAACTCTCCCGAAGCTTTCTCCTCCACCACCCAATACCCAAAACCCAGCACCGCCCAGTGGCCCACATAGCGCAACAAGCGGCTCCAGACCTCTTCCGCGGTAAACGGCCTGCCACCGATATAACGCGTCACCTCCGGGTCTCCCCACAGTGCCGCACAAGCCGCCTGATCCCCCGCATGGTGGCCCCGCAACCGCAACCGTGCCGTTTCGATAATCGGAGCTTCCCTCACGCCATCCCCACATAGTTCTCCGCCAGATGCGTCGCGGCCGTGCGGGACGTCGTCACTCCCGCCGGCTCCGCCAACTGCCGCCGATGATCGAACTTTACTGTCCTTCCCCGCGAACCTGTGCAGCCCCGTATGGAATCCAATGCGTAAATCCCTCAGGCGCCACCGACGCTTCATCGTGGGCATACCTCGCCACCGCGTCTCTTGAAGCTCAGAAAGAAATCCATGGTAAGTGCGCGAATAGCGCTCGTAAGCGCGATAATCGCATACCAGGGTAATTCCGTCAAGACAGTGGACTGTGCCATATCGGCCCGTGTCGGATTTCACCGCCTTCGAAGGCAATCCCGACTTCATCCTCTCCCGCGCCGCCATCCGTCGCAGCCTGCTCACTCTGGAGATGCTCGGCTACGCCTCTCCTACCGGACCCGTCTATAAACTGAGCAGCCGCGTCCTCCACCTCGGCTTCTCCTTTCTCTCTTCGAATTCGCTCGCCACCCTCGCCCTGCCCATCCTCGAAGAACTCCGCGACACCATTCAGGAATCCAGCTCCCCCAGCATTGTCGAAGGTGGAGAAATCGTCTACATAGCCCGCTCAGGCACCAACCGCGTCATGTCTGTCGGGCTTGCCGTCGGCAGTCGCCTGCCCGCGTACTGCACGTCCATGGGGCACGTCCTCCTCGCGGCCCTGCCTGCCCCTGAAGTTGCCGCCGCTCTGGGGCACCTCCCCCTGCCACGCCGCACGCCCAAAACCATCGTCAACCGAACCACTCTCAAAGCCGGGTTTGCCCGCGTCCGTGAACAGGGCTTCTCGCTCGTCAGCGAAGAGCTCGAACCCGGACTCTGTTCCCTCGCCGTTCCTGTCATCACCCGTTCCGGCAAACTGGTCGCGGCCATGAATACAGGCGTCCATGCTTCCCGCATCAGTGCCGAAGTCATGCTGACAAAATTCCTGCCCGCTCTCAAAGCCGCCGCCCACCGCCTCGGTCAGTCTCTTTCTTGACTTTTTATCCGCGTTCATCGTACAACAATTCGATAAACGCACAACATGACCGACGCCTATATTTGCGACGCCATCCGCACTCCCTTCGGTCGCTACGGCGGCTCCCTCGCCACCATCCGCCCGGATGACCTTGCCGCCATCCCTCTCCGCGCCCTCCTCGCCCGTAATCCCACTCTCGATCCGGCTGCCATCGACGACGTCATCTTCGGCTGCGCCAACCAGGCCGGTGAAGACAATCGAAACGTCGCCCGCATGGCCCTGCTCCTGGCAGGCTTTCCGCAGCAAGTCCCCGGCAGCACCATCAACCGCCTCTGCGGTTCCGGTCTCGACGCCTCTGCCATCGCCGCCTGCGCCATCCGTGCCGGTGAAATAGACATCGCCATCGCCGGCGGCGTCGAAAGCATGTCCCGCGCCCCTCTGGTCCTTTCCAAGCCCGACGCCCCCTGGTCGCGCTCCCAAAAGATGGAAGACACGACGCTCGGATGGCGCTTCGTCAACCCCCTCATGCGCAGTCTTTATGGCGTCGATTCCATGTCCGAAACCGCCGAAAACGTCGCCGCCGAACACAACATTTCCCGCGCCGATCAGGACGCGTTTGCCTTCCGCAGTCAGCAGCGCGCCGCCGCCGCAACCGCTCTTTTCGCCGAAGAGATCACACCCGTCGCCCTGCCAAAGAAGCCTCTCTTCGCGACCGATGAGCACCCGAGACCCGACACGACTCTCGAAGGCCTCGCTGCCCTCAAGCCCATCGTCAAACCCGAAGGCTGCGTCACCGCAGGCAATGCCGGCGGCCTCAACGATGGCGCCGCGGCCCTCCTGCTCGCCTCCGAAGCCGCCGCCAAACTCCACGGACTCACCCCGCAAGCCCGCATCATCGGCAGCGCCGTCGCCGGCGTGGCTCCCCGGGTCATGGGCGTCGGCCCCATCCCCGCCGTGACAAAACTCCTCATTCGCACCGGGCTGACCATCCACCACATGGACTTCATCGAACTCAACGAAGCCTTCGCCGCCCAGAGCCTCGCCGTGCTCCGCGCCCTCGGCCTTCCCGACGACGCCCCGCACGTCAACCCCAACGGTGGAGCCATCGCGCTCGGTCACCCCCTCGGAGCCAGCGGCGCACGCATCCTCACCACCGCCGTCCGCCACCTCCATCGCACCGGTGGCCGTTACGCGCTCTGCACCATGTGCATCGGCGTTGGCCAGGGCATCGCGCTCGTCATCGAAAGAGTGTGATGATCTGGTCCCGTTACCACAAGTTCCTCACCTTCCTGGCCGCGCTCGCCGCCGCAGCATCCCTCGCCGCCCTGGTGTTGCCCGCCTGGGGCCGGCGAGACTATTTGGCTCATCTGATTTCCTTGTGGCCGGGGAGGAGGACTCCGGCGACGCCGCCGAAGTTGTGGAAGGCGACGCCGGTGCGTGCAGTTTGACGGCGGTGTTCGGGCGGATTGGGCGAAGTAGTGGGGACTCGGGGAGCAGTCGCCAGAGGACAAGCATGTAGCGGAGGGGCAGAAGCCCTCCGAAGGCTTAGAGGGCTTCTCCGAAATTAACCGGGGCATTCTCCCCGGTGGCGGTGCCACCAAAGTGGATTGGGTTCATACAACGCGGCAATCGCATCCAGGTCTGTGCAGTTACTACGAGATCCTTCGCCGGAATCGTACAAGCAAACGTCCAACCGCGTCGCGATCCGCCCGTTAGCAGTGGTCTGGCCCCGATGCGGGTCGAGCGCAAAGCCCGAGACCCCCTGATGCGGGTTTTCGGCTAAGGCTGAAGTGCGCGGGATGTTCGCCCAGGCCGGTAAACACAAAGCGGCTCAAGAAAGAACCAGAGTTCCTGCTTTAGCCGCCAGACTGCCAGCGTACGTTACTCGTCGGGGTCGTCGCCGGCCAGTGCGTTTGCGATTTCGCGCTTCTCCCGCTCCAGCTTCGCCGGATGCGTGGCCCGGTGGATCTCCTGCAACTGCCTGATCGCCACATGCGTGTAGATCTGTATCGTCTTCAGATCCGCATGCCCCCGGATCTCCGCGCCCTCTTTCCGGTTTTTGTCCGGCAACCGGTACCCCAGCGTGCGATTGACAAAGCCCAGTTGAAACCGCTCCGGCATCTCCGGATTCGTCAGACCCCGCGACTCCGGATATCGCAGCGCTTCGGGCGACTCCTTCAGCGTTTCGTGATAGCAGGCCAGTACCTGACGCAGTGCCTCCTGGTCATCGGCCGCAACAGTCACAGGAGCCTCCAGCTTGGCGGTCGTGCCCTTGCGCACCACACGGCCAATACCGGCGGCTGTCGTTGAGGTAAGCAAAGACACATGGTCGGCGCGAAGCAACTCAACCGCATGACGAAAGCTCTCGCCCTTCGTCTTCATGACCCAGTCAATGGTCGGGCCGCCCACATTGCAGGCCCCCAGGCAGTGCCACAGATTCGTTTTTCGCCTACACCACCAGCGACGGCGTCTTGTCCTCATGAAACGGACACGTCCCGATCAGTTCCACCCCGTGCCGCCTCAGTTCTACCCCAAACCCCATCACCAGACGCTCAATGGGCACTTCTTTCTTTAGCCGCTCGATCTCTGCGTCCGGTATCCGCGCCATTACCGTACCTCCCCGACTTCGGATTTGGAGCGAAAACCTGTCAAGAGCGGCATGCACTCTTTTGGGATATTCTTGAACACTTGCATGTCCATGAGAGTATACATAATGAGTGTATGTCAAGTGCTCTGCCCGATCCCGCCTTCATTTCCGGCGTTACAATCAGGAGTGAGATGCCACGGAAGAAAAAAGAGGACTCCAGCTTCGGTCCCCGCCTGACGGCCCTTCGTAAAGCGCGCGGCCTGACCCAGATAGAACTGGCCGAAGCAACCGGGACCACCCAGAGATCGATTTCTTATTACGAGAACGACGACGGGGTGCCGCCGGCGTCGATTGTGGTTCTTCTGGCGAAGACCCTGCAGGTATCCACGGATGAACTGCTGGGAATGAATCCGGCGCTGCGGGAAGACCAGCCAGACAACGACCCGGAAACCCGCCGACTGTGGAAGAGATTCAGGATCGTGACACAACTCCCGGAGCGGGACCAGCGCGCCGTGATCCGGCTGATTAACTCGCTGGCCTCTGTCGGCAGGAGCAGCGCCGTGGGCCAGACAGGAGGCCGCTAATGGATACTCTCACCGAAAAACAACACGCGCACGAACTGATCAATAATCTTGACGCAAGCCAGATCGCTCCAGTCCTGCAGTTGCTCGAGTCGCTCGCGGCCAACCCGCCTTGCTACACGACCGCCGGCGCTCCCATGGACGACGAACCATATACAGCCGAGGAGAGGAAAGCTGTCGCCAGATCCATCGAATGGCTGAAACACAACGAGCCCATTCCACACGAGCAGGTTCTGGCCGAACTCGGCTTAACGATGGCCGATTGGGAGGAGATGGGCGAAACACCGGCGTAAATGGCGAAGAGAATCATCTGGACCGACGGAGCAAAAGCCGATGTTCGCGCCATTGAACAGAAGACTGCGCTGCAAATCCTGAAGACGCTGGCCCGCTTCATCAGGACTGAGGAGGGGAACATCCGTAAGTTGACCAACGTGGAGCCTCCGGAGTTCCGGCTCCGTGCGCAGGACCACAGGGTCTTCTTCCGCGATCATGGCGATTCGATTGAGATCCTCGGCGTCCGCAACCGCAAAGAGGCGTATCGATAGAAGAAGGAAACCGAGGAAGGCCGCCGCCCACTTCGTCGCTGACGCTTCTACGCGGACGGCTACCGCCGAATAGCTTGATCGGCCTTCCGGCAGGTGGAAGAAGAACCGAAACTTAAGTGCTGCCTGCGCTGACGCTCCGGCAGCCACTTATAGGAAACGCGCACCGCCCCGCGCCCCCCGCCGGCCCTCCCCTGACGCTGTGCGCAGCATGATCGTCGATCTTAGCCCCGATAAGTTGAGCATAGTGCTTCGTTTCTGGTCAGGACTCCTCCCCACCCGCTCCCCCAGCCACACAAGGTATCTCCAAAGGAGGGGAAGGCCTCACCCCGCGGCTTCAAGTGCGCGCCAGCGCGCTTGCCGCTCCTCTGGGGGGCTCCGGTCAGGGGGGCAGCACTATGGTCTGGGAGCGAGGCCACGGTCCCAATCGAGGAATCGCTTGATACGTTCAAACTGGCTCTGCGGAATCAGAGTCGTACCGTTCGCGAGATCAACCCATTCATTTCCGCCGTGCGGCTGAATCTTCAAATCTGCATCACTGGTGGGGCGTTCGCCCACATAGGGAACGAACACATCGTCCCGAAAAAGCAATCCGTTCACGTTGAATATCTTGCAGCGCGTGTTCCCGGACTGGCGATCAAAAGAGCAATGTTGCCAGAAATCGGTACTTTTGACACCGGGAATGCGCGTCGAGTCAACAGGAATATTGGTTGGTCTTTCGACGCGACCGCACCCCGAGGTCGCGAACGCGACCAAGATCGCCAGGGAACTGAATTCTCTCAGATGGTTGGCCACGATTCACGGAACCTTGCAGCCCGCCTGGCCTTCGTAACAGATACGCTCCGTTACGTCCTCTTTCCTCTTTTTTGGGTCGTTGGCCCGGCTCTGGCCGGTCGAGACGGCGTTGGCCAAGCGAGACAACTCGAAAAAGAGAATGTTGGGGATGACCGATGCGTTTGCGGCCTGTTCCGAGCTAAGCGCGTGAGCAGTGGATAAACCGTTTATGCAGAAATCAGCGCAGTTGTTCCCCAGCCCAAGGTATGGAAACAGAGAGCCCTGATTTGACGCTTGCCGCTTTGATCGAAGAAAGCTGTCCAGCGCGAGCGTGTCCGCCTCCGACGTCTTAAAATACGCGAAGTTTATGGACGCCGGGTCCTGATGCTCGAAACTACCGATCACGTTCGCCAACGCATTCCAGGATGCGGAGGTCGCCAGCCCATTGCTACCGAACTGTACATTCGGCAGGCTCAGAGTTTGCACCTCGTTGCTGCGGCAGGAACTCCGTGGGTAGCCGGCCCCTCGCGCCCGTACGTCCCAGTCCCATCTCTGTGAACAGATACGATTCCTGCGTGTCCTGCCAGGAAGACCTGCTTGCTCAGATTGACCGCGACGGCGTCGCGCCCGACCGGATCGGTATCGAAAAGTGGATTGTTCAGCGCGTAGGCATCCATGTTCCAGCGCTGGGGGTTGATGATGTGGAGCGCCGTTCCAGTTACTGGGTCCGGGCTGGTAAACCGTCCCATCACCGCACCGTAGTAACGGGCCCCGAAGTAGTCGAGTCCTGATTCTGAGTCACGTTCCTTGCCGGTAAATGCGCGTTCGAAAAGACCATGAATCTCCTGTGGCGTCCGTGCAGGCATCACTCAGTTACCGTCTTCTCCAGAAACGCAACCATCCCGTCCATCCCCGCCGGTCTCGGCATCTGCCTTGGTGGCATCGTTCCGTTCTTCACCCGCTTCAGAATCCTCCCCCACGCCTCCCGCTCCGTCGTCAGTGATTTTGCCTGAGAAAACTCCGCTTCCAGATTCAACCCGCCCGAATAGAGCCCGCGGTTATGGCACGAAATACACCCGGCCTTCAAGACCGGCACGACCGCCATCTCAAAAGCATCAGTTTCAGCCCCCGCCGCCAAAGCCACAATCCCAACCATCACGAAAATATTTCGCACACAACCTAAAGCGCTTAACCCCAATGTCCCGGCTCCCCTGAAACTTCCCCACCCCGCCTGCAGGCCCCAAACGTGGTGCCGGGGGTCTTCGCCACCGGCCTGACTAAACTGACGTCAATCGCCGCAATCCCCAAATTTCCACAGGCCCTGAATCCGCCCAGGAAAAATCCGCGCCTTAGAAGGCGTCAATCTTTCTCAATAGAGAAAAAACCTGCTCAATAAAATAAATACTTGCGCCACTGCTCATCGCTCTTACCCAGCAGTCTCATCAAATGCCGGCTGGTATGCAGGCTGAACGGCTTCGGCTGACGGGCCAGTCGCATCCCGGCTTCCTCCGGCGTGCGGCTGCCCTTCCTGTTATTGCAGTAATGGCAGCAGGCAACCAGATTTTCCCATGCCGATTCGCCCGCCCGCGAGCGCGGAATCACGTGGTCCAGGGTCAGTTCCCCGGCAGGTAGAATCTTCATGCAGTACTGGCACGTGTACCGGTCGCGCATCATGATATTCTTGCGCGACAGTGCCCGCGTCTGATGCGGAATGCGGCGGTATTCCAGCAACCTGATAACGGACGGAACCTTCACCGTCCTGCGTGACGAATGCACCGAGTTCACCGAAACTTCCTCGGCGGACGCTATGCCTTTCAGGACGAGCACAAGTGCCCGTCGTGCGGCACAAATGTTGATTGGTTCGTAGCTCGCATTCAATACGAGCACAGGTTTCTGTAGTCTGCTGTAAGGCTGCATCAGGCTCCTCGTCGATCCACTCTCGCCAGTGTCAGTAAGGACACGGACGTTGCTCCTCCGCGCTTGAGTGCCGCGGCACAGGCACCGGCGGTCGCGCCGGTCGTCATCACGTCATCGATTAAAAGAATTCGTTTGCCCTTCAGTTCGGCGTCCGGCAGCGTCACAAAAGCGCCCGCTACGTTCCTGCGCCGCCCCGCAATTGCAAGGCTCGCCTGCACAGCCGTGGGGCGCTTGCGCCGCAGTGCTTTCAGCAGGGGAACGCCGCGCCGCTTCGCAACTGCTGCGGCCAGCAACTCCGATTGATTGAACCCGCGCTGCCACTTCTTTCTCCAGTGCAGCGGCACCGGCACCACCACCCCGACATCCAGCGCGCTCAACCGTGAGCAAGCGACTTCCCAGAACACCTTCCCCATCTGCTCCGCCAGCCCTTCCCCGGCCGACAACTTCATCCGAAGGATTGCGTCCCGCAATCGTCCTTCGTGTGGCCCCATCCGTACGGCGGCGACGAATCCGAAGCCCGCTACCCGGCAGACCGTGCAACCTTCTGTCACATCAGTGTGCGGACCAACCGTGGCGGCGCACCGGGGACACGATCCGTGTGGATCGTTCGTGATCGAACGGAAGCAATTACTGCACAGCCCATGCCGAAAGTCCGTCCGGTCGCCTTCTGGGGCATCACAGACGAGGCAGGCATTCGGAAAAATCAGACGGTTGACGCCGCGGGCGAAGTCAGCGAACCCCCTGAGCCACATGACGGCTTCCAAAGAAGGGAGCGGAAAAATTAGCACTCACTGGAACGTAGTGAACGAACGAAGGGGACGCAAGAGAAGTATCACGCGGAGCGGAAGGAAAGAATGTCGTGCGGGATTGCCCGGCGTGCGGAAAGCACGAACCGGGTCGGGCCGTCGGGGGTGAGTTCGTGTCGCACGTCGCCGCCGTTCTGCCGTGCGAGTTGCCACGCGGAGGGCAACCCCAGTCCCCGACCGCGACCAGCGGAACGCCCGCAATAAAACGGATCGAACGCATGAGCCGCCACGTCCGCCGTCAGCCCCGGGCCGTTGTCTTCGACCAGAAT
>JBBQDH010000233.1:0-9534 GCA_038319515.1 Bryobacterales bacterium | reverse complement strand
GCGGTTCGCCAGTTCAAGGCCGAGTTCGGTGGCAACAATTCCGCTGCCTCCGTAGGTGGGGTAGCAGGTGATGCCGATTCGCATGGGTTATCGGATGTACAGGAACAGGGTATGGCTTCGGCCTTCTCCGTCGTCGGGAATCGTGATTGTCTTAGCCGGGGTCCAACCGCCGACTCCGAAATCGTGGGCAACCACCCGGGTTCCCTTCTTCAGCTGGGCTTCGAGCAGTGGCCTGGCCTTGATATTTGATTCCGGCAGCAGGTAAACCGTAATCAAATTAGCCGACGCGTAGTTCTGGGTCAGGATATCGCCATGAATGATCCGCGCTGACTTCTGCAGGCCGAGCTTGCGGATTTTCGCTTCGCTGGAAATGTAGAGGTCGCCATCCAGTTCGACACCGATCGCGTCAGCGTGGTACTTCTGAGCCGCCATGATGACGATTCGACCGTCGCCACTCCCCAGATCGAACATCTTCTCCCCGGCCTTGAGCTGACCGAACTCCAGCATCCGCTCGACAATCGTCTCCGGCGTTGGATAGTACGGTGCCAGTTTTTCACCGGTGGGCGGAGCGGTGGGCTGAGCGACAGGAAGAGCCACGGCAGGCGGCTGTTGAGCAACTGCGGTCAGGGCAAGAATAACAATCAGGGAAATCTTAAGCATCCGACCTGATTCTAGTACGTTCCAATAACGAAGCGCCCCGATTCGGGACCGGCGTTCCTTTCTGAACCGGCGGACTTTTCAACTGCGTCTGTTTATAAAGCTGTGGAAAAGCCACCGGGAGCCACCTTAACCTTGCGACCTGCAACACATATGTAACAGAATGCACTACCTTTCAGCAGGCGGTGGCACGTTACCTAAACCACTGATTACCCGCATGTTAACTAAAGATGTCACCAAACTTTTGCAGCTAGACCCACACCTTTGTCAGGGGCTGCGCCGATTTGCACATTTCGCAGGTTTCCGCATCGGAGTAGTAGCTGGCTTCCAGGCGGGCGAGGTAGTAGAGCGGTAAGTCCCCGAAATCATGCGTTCTTGGTGTCGGCTGATGAACAATCACGGCCAGCCCGACGACGACGGCGCCGAAACTCTCCAGGGTCGCTTTCAGATCGGCCAGGTTACGGCCAGAGTGCAGGATATCGTCCACCAGAACAATGTGTTCGCCCGGTTGCGGCTGAATGAAAGGCCGGAAACGGTAGGGCTTTCCAGGCTCTTCGCGTTCCGCCCAGTAGGCCTTCTTCGCCTGTAACGCCTCACAAATCCCATAGGCGACGGGCAGTCCGCCGGAAGCGGGGCAAACGATGGAAAGTTCCCTGATCGCCGTGCGGACTTCATTGTTGGCGCGCAGCAGGCGGCTGAGTCCCACGGTTAGGACCTTGGCGTGCTGATAGTGCTGCATGGCCAGTGGTACCTGGAGATACTCATCGGAATGCGAACCGTTCGGAAACTCGAAATGCCCCTTGCGCAGGGCACCGGTTGAGCGTAGGATGGCAACCACATCGTCATGGTCAGGCAGAAACTTCATCGTGTCCCTCCGCCCTCAGGATACAGCTGTGAGATGTCGGCACGCAGCCAGGGCCTCCGGTCTGCAACGGGATATGCCGGAAGAGGGCACGATAAGCAGGAGCTATCGGGACCATCAGTACTCGCGATTAAAATTTACGAAACTATCTCCGGCTCTGCCGCACTAAGAGAGTGATGCAACGTATGGAAAACATGGGGATGCAAATGCCAAATATGGAAGCACTTCGGAGCGAAGCGCTCTTTGCCGGTGCTCTGGACCCGATGACCCTTCGGTTTCAGATCGTCGAGTATGACAAATTCTCGGGCGAGCTGCTCAGCGTGCCCGGTGGAAACCTTGGTCTCGAAGAGGCAATCGAAAAGACAGCGGGACTGATCGAAAAGCGTCAGGATTCACACTTCTGTCTGGAGCCCGTGGGCTTTCTTCAGTAGCGCTTTCACCACCACGCAACAGGCAGCCTGTTAATCTAAACGTTAGCTTGCAGCGCCCGTTTCCCGGCGCGTCCCGGCACACTTTGAAACTCCGTCCGGCGCTTCAGGCTCCACACAGGAGACTTGATCTTGCACCAGAGTGACGGAGATCTTTGCCGCTATATCAACTTAAAACTGGCCGCTCTTGGGAAACCGACGAGCGCAAGAACGGTGGAACCGGCATTTCTTGAACTGACCGGGCCGCTACTCAGGAACTACCACCAAAAAGACCTGTTGCTGGGAGGAAAGCTGTGCCCGGTGGACTCCCGAATTCAGGCGTACCTGGACTCGTACCTGGGGGAGAATACGCCCCCACGCCTGCCCTCCTCAACTTTTGTCCTGGATCGGCCCGGAATGGCCCGGGTGATGTCCCTTCCCGCCGGGGAGAACTTCTTTTCGTCGCCCTACCTTAAGTCGTATCGGGTGGCTCAGGGCGTACTCCACAACCCAAAGAGCGACCGGAGGACCACTAAAGGCATCTTCCATGTAGTGGAAGGGGGATTACCGGTCCCGGCTGATAAGATCACCGTTCCAAAACAGACTTTCGCGGCTCTCCTCACCGCCGCCATGAATGCGTCAAAAGAAGTGCTTGCGCTGCCTTTCACCGCAAACCAGCCGGATCAGGTGGAACTCTTCGTCTCCCTGCTGCTCCGTCCGGTAATCTGCCCGGCAACGGGAACAGAACCTGAGAAGCGCATGGAGACTCGCTTCTTCGTGCCCGCCAGTCTGGTGAGTAATCTTGATTTCATCGAAGGCATCTTCGGCAACGCCGGCGATCCCTTCCTGCCGGAACACGATTCCGCCCTGGACATTGAATGCTGGAGCGGCCATACCGGCTGCGTGATACTGGCACCCCACCTGGTTGCCCTGAGGAAGAAAGATCTCGGCCTGCCGCACTTTGACGACGCGACCGCGCTACAGCGCCGCGACGGCATGTGCTGGACAGACCCCTCAGAAGCCTACAACGACGGAGAGGCGTTCAAGATCACCTGTCGCGATATGCGGGGTGTGATCGTCACGGTGATCGCCGACAACTACTACGGGTACTGCAAAAAGGAAATCAAGACGCAGATCAGCTACGCGGCTAACCTGTTTGGCGTTTGCGAAGAAGAACACGCCGGCGGGGCAATCGCGTTCCCGGCGTACGTGCTGGGTCAGGAGTTCTATGCCGGACGCACGGTCCTGACGAAAAAGGTGGTGTACGAGGAAGCCATGAACCTGCTCGGCGACCGGGTGGAACTCAGGGCCGAACGCTACGCAGTGGATCGCACGTACCCGAACATTTTCTACGTCCCGGAAAACGCGGACTTCCTGGTTCGCGAAGGCTGCGTTCGGTGGCCTTATAACGGCGGGACCCATACGCTGGTGCTGCGGGCGGGGGAGACCTACGTCCTGCCGTGGGGCACGAAAATCCGCCTGGAGAAGCAAACCGGCGGAATCGCATGGCGGCTGGTGGCTTCCCGCGCCGACGGCGTACTTTGCCACAAACCGTGCACGGTCTCAGGGGGTGGAAAGTCCGAAATCTCGAAGTCCCTTTCGAGCATCGTTCTGAGGGGGCCGATTTTCGTCAGCGATTATCACCGGGATATCGAGCAGGTGGCGGACATCCTGAAGAAGGATTTCACCGGCATTTACCGCAATCCGACAGAAAGCGAACGGGCCAAACGAGCCATTCTAAGCCCGCAGCGCTCGCTCGGCTCCGTCATCAAACTCATCACGCCTTCCAAGGCCTTTACCGACGAGCACAATACGTGGATTCGGGGCCTCACGCCCACCATCCGGCAACTGCTGGTAACGGTAAAACGCTACTACCGGCCCGAATGGGGTGACAACTGGCAGCGCTACTTCACGGTGGATCGCATTAACGGTTACCTGGGGAATGAACTCAAGTTCGATAACCAGAAGCTGCTGGGCAATTACCTTCGGGTGGGTTATGACCCCGATGGCTCCTGGCGGATTTACAAACTGCGTCCGGATTTCAATGCCGCCGACAAGGTCCAGGTGGAAGACGACATCACCGCATCCGCCGTAGTGCCGGCCGTCAGCCTGAACAACCTGGATCCGGACTATCCGAACCTGAGCGTCAAGCTGCTGACAAACTGTGAGGCCCTGCTCTTCCAGCGCCCTGACGACGCCGTTCATCGCGGTTTTGACAAAGACGCTGAGGCGGATCTGGCCGGGCCCGGTAATTTCATTTCGAACTTCGAGCCTCTGAACGTCACTCAGGCACAAGCGCTGATCGACCAGGTGGTGGAGTTCGATCAGTATTCTGACCCGATGAAGCGCCTGATGACCGACTTCGCCAAGTCGCCGTCTTCCGAATCAAATTTTCCTGCCGGATTCATCGTTTCTTCGGCACACGCGCGCCTGGTGGACGGAAAGCCTTCGAAGAATCCCCGCTATCTACAGAAGCGCCCGGACCTCGCGAATCCCCGCGATGGTTATCTGGCTGAGATCGGCACACGCCTGGCGCGGGAAATCCCATCAGACCAGCGTGCGCACTTCCCGGTCAACGCGGTTTTGGCCGGTCGGCGCAACAATCCGCCCGATCCCAAAGCCGGCGTCCCCCCGTTGGCAGTCTACAGCCCGATTCATTACCAGGAACTGCCTGAATTGTTCATGGACTTCATCTGTAGTCTGACGGGAAAATCGCCTTCCACGACCGGATTTGGAAGCGAAGGCGCCCTCACCAAGGGCCCGTTCAATGCCCTGTGGCCGGTAGTGGATGTGAACAATGCAATGGTTTCGGCCATCGTAACCGGTTACGGCGGGTTCACCACCGCTGCGGGCCATGTGGGGCCGAAATACCGCGTCGACCACGACAACAGCATGCTGGTGCCGGAGATCTGGTGCCGGATGCGCGTTTTCGAACGGGAACCCGCATTTCTGATCGAGAAGGGCTATCTGGAAAAGGTGTCGAATTTCGAACACGATGGCCGCACAGTTCTGGCCAGTCGCCTGGGCTACCGGATCACCCCGACGTTTGTCGATCGGTTTCTGGGCCGGATCTTTGAAATGCCCGGCACAGTTTTCCCCGAAGAACTCCTGCGCCCGGAACTGCAGGGAATGGAAGTTTTCGTGGAAGGCGTGGAGGCCATCTGTGAAGCACAGCGCGGCGTGGCGCTGAACTATTTCGAGGACGGCAGCGTGGAAGCCGCCTGCCCGCCTGTGAAGGCGTTACTGCACATCATGGCGCACGGGCACTATCAGGGTAAGCCGGTAACAGATCCGGAAATCCGGGAAATATTCACGCGGGAAAGACTGCTCGAAAGTGACTGGTACCGGGAGCGATTGCGGGTGAAACAGCAACGCGACGTTGCATTGTGGACTCGCCATGTCGCCGCCACCGGGACCGATGCAGCGCGGACCAGGCTGGAATACATCAGCTCTCCGGATTACCTGGCTTCCCTGACCGGAACAATTGGAGCAGATCCCTTTACCGGGCAGATCTGACTTTAGGTTGGGAGTCCGCGGGCAGTGGAGGAACCGCCCGCAGGCGTGAAGCGAGCGTGCTCACTTCTCTGTTCTGGCGACTGGCCTGAGGCCGACCAGGGCCTGAGACCGAAAAAACCTCGGCGATCTCTTCGCGGTCCAGGCCGTCGAAATGGCGCATTTCCATAATGCGGGCTTCGCGCTCGCCAAATGCGGCCGGTTCTCAAATTCCGGCACTTCCTGCGGAGCAGCCGGCGACAGGCTTCGTTGAATCAGGCCGTAGGCTGCAGCGTGTGGTCGCTGCGCTCACATCGCAGGCAGGAAGCCGCCACGCGACGGAATTCGCGGTGGACGATCGGTGTGAGTGCGGACAGGCAGGCCGGTAACGTCCGCGGTCGCCTCAGGTTGCGGGAACGCTTCCGCCGGGTTCATTCTTTCCATGGTGGTGCAGGTGCTCCCGCCTGCGAGACACGGGGATTCCTGACACAATGGATGCCATGAAACGCAGAGAATTCCTGGCGGGAATGGCCACCCTCGCGGCGACACCTGTGCAGGCCGCCAACCGCCCGGCCGGCCCCATTGTCGATACCCACGTGCACCTGTTCGCGAGTGACCTGACGCGCTTCCCGCTCTCGCAGAATGCCACGTATAAGCCTGAACCCCTGCCGCTTGAGGAATACGTGCAGTTCGCGAAGACCGCAGGCATCGACCACGCAGTGATCGTGCATCCGGAGCCGTATCAGGACGACTACCGTTACCTGGAGTACTGCTTTGCCCACGAACCCTCGCCCGGCTTCTTCAAGGGAACCTGCCTGTTTGACCCCACCGCGCGGGAGACACCCGACCACATCGCCGCCCTGGTCGGTAACAACCCCAAACGCATCGTTGCCTTGCGTATCCATGAGACCCACAAAGCCGGGACCCCGTCTCTGAGCGTGGGGCCCATCAAAGATCGTGACATGAGAGCCCCGGCGATGAAAGCCACGTGGAAACGCTGCCAACAGCTTGGGCTTGCGATCCAGATGCATTTCCTGCCCTGGGTCGCACCGCAGATCGCGGAACTGGCCGAACAGTCGCCTGAAATGCCCCTGATTCTCGACCATATGGGGCGCATGGGAGAGGGTACAGCGGCAGACGCGGCCAGTGTGATCAAGCTCGCGAAGCTGCCCCATGCGTATATGAAGTTCGCCAACATTGGCAGCTCATCGAAAGAAAAATACCCGTTTGCCGATGTGAAACCGATGGTCCGCCACGCCTATGATGCGTTTGGCCCGGACCGCATGCTTTGGGGGTACTTCGGACATGATGCAGACGGGTTCAGCAGAGAGGTGGAACTGTTTGAAATGATGTTCGATTTTGCGAAGGAAGAAGACAAACAGAAGATTCGCGGCAGGAATGCCCTGCGGCTGTTTGGCTGGTCGAAATAAAAGCTACCCGAAATTAGAAAGGGGCGACCACTCAGTGTGATCGCCCCGGACTTGCTGCCCGATTTATTTGTAGCTGCCCAGCAGAACGATACCAAGCGTCAGGGTGTTCTGGCCCCTGGAGGCCGACAGCTTACCGCGGTCGAAGAATGGACGGTCCGAAGCATCGTGCCGGTATTCCAGACGACCAATCAGGTGATCTGTAATCTTCGCTTCCCCGGTGACGGTGCCTTCCTTCAGAGTCTGCTTCGTGCCCGTGGAGAAACCGTTCGCATCATTAAAAAATTCGGTCCGGCCAGCCACCGCGAAAAGCTTCGTCAGTTGGTAGCGAGCCGCGCCCGCCAGACCGTACCACTGGTCGTAACCCTTGCCGAAGCGATTGTTGCGGCCCCAGTCGCCGTTTACATAGATGCTGAGCTTGCTGGTGGCATTGATCAGGATGGTGCTGTCCAGCAGGTTCCGGACGCCAACGTTCGGGCCGGCGTCCGACTTCCCGACGTAGTAGTTACCACTCCAGGTGTATTTGGATTTCGTGTACGCCGCAGTCAGGCCTACATTCGAAAAGTTGTGATTGCCCCACACTGTGTTCCAGGCGTTGACAACCTGAAAACCAACTGTGAGTTCCTTGGTGACGGGGTTGGTCACCCTGAAGCCGAAGTGGTAGTAGGGGATCGCCAGGGAGAAGAGCAATGAGCGCGTATAGTTCCAGTTCGAACTGCTTTCGATGACTTCAGCGCCCGCCGAGGTCACGAACTGCCCAAAATCGATTTCAGTGCCGTGCGAGTTCTTCGGCTTGATGATCGCGTACATCTGTTCGAAGTAATTCAGACCCTTGTTTTCCTGCGCGGCCGGGTCGAACGCGTGGATCAGGCGCATGGTTTCGCCAACGCCAACATCGACGTGAACACCCAGGACGCCGTCCGATTTATCCACCGTGAATTTACCCAGACTGAAGCGCGGCGCGCCGGAATGGAGGTTGAAATTCTGCAGGCCGTTCAGGCTCTGCGTGGGGTTATTGCCGTTGTGCGTGGTGTAGGCGTCCGCCAGCACGCTGAATACCCAGCCACCGTACTTTGCAGGAGGGGGAGGAGGATCAGCGGGCTTCGCAGGGTCTGCGGCGGGAGCCTGGGGAGCCTGATCGGGGGCGTCGGCGGCCACCGCGGGTGTTTCCGCCCCAGTCGTCGGCGTGTCCGGCACAGCGGCTGTGGATGCCCATGAAGACACCACAAGCGCAAGAATACAGATGGGTATTCGCATAACTCTTCTCCTTAGTTTCGTACTGGAAGTTGACACTGACTGGGTGTCGATGGGTTTGGAAATTCCAGTTTACGGTTGTGTGAAGAAGGTACGGAAATAGATTTTTTGAATCGAACGCATAGAGGGCCAGACTTTCCCCATTCTGGCCCCCTTCCGGACGCGAACTAAATATCGTAGTAGAGAGAAAATTCGTAGGGATGCGGACGCAGACGAATGGCCTCGGCTTCGTTCTTTCGCTTGTAATCGATAAAGGTTTCGATCAGTTCTTCGGTGAAAACATCGCCCTTCAGCAGGAACTGGTGATCCTCTTCGAGGCACACCAACGCCTCGTCAAGAGACGCCGGCATGGAGGGCACCGATTTCATTTCCTCCGGCGAAAGATCGTAGATGTCCTTGTCGAGCGGTTCACCGGGCTCGATTTTGTTGAGTACGCCATCGAGACCGGCCATCAGCATGGCGGCAAAGGCCAGATACGGATTCGCTGACGGATCTGGTGGACGGAACTCCACGCGCTTGGCTTTCGGATTGGCCGAGTACATCGGAATGCGGCAGGCAGCGGACCGGTTGCGGCGAGAGTACGCCAGGTTCACCGGTGCTTCGTAACCGGGCACCAGACGCTTATAGCTGTTGGTGGTGGGCGCAATGATCGCGGAAAGAGCGCGTGCATGCTTCAGAAGCCCGCCAATGTAGTGCAGCGCCATGGTGCTGAGCCCGGCGTAACCGTCGCCCGCAAACAGCGGCTTGCCATCTCGCCAGATGGACTGGTGCACATGCATCCCGCTGCCGTTATCGCCAAAGATGGGTTTCGGCATGAACGTCACCGTCTTGCCATACTGATTTGCCACGTTCCGGACAACGTACTTGTACGTCATCATGTTGTCCGCCGACTTCACCAGCGTATTGAAGCGCTGGTCAATCTCGCACTGCCCGGCTGTGGCCACCTCATGATGGTGGCATTCGATCACCAGACCGCAACGCTCCATCACATTCACCATCTCAGAACGGAGATCCTGGTAGTGATCGGTCGGCGGAACCGGGAAGTAACCCTCCTTATAGCGGGGGCGATATCCGAGATTGTCCTTCTCGCGACCGGAATTCCAGCGGCCTTCCTCGGCATCAATAAAATAGAAACCAGAGTGGGCATTCTGGTCAAAACGGATGTTGTCAAAGATAAAGAACTCGGCTTCTGCCCCGATGAACGCCGTATCGCCGACACCGGTGTTTTGCAAATACAACTCGGCCTTGCGGGCAATCCAGCGCGGGTCGCGTTCATAGTTCTGGCGCGTGAGAGGATCGCGGACGTCGCCGATCATCACGAGCGTGGGGGTCTCCATGAACGGATCCATGAAAGCCGTGGTGGGGTCCGGGATCAGCAGCATGTCGCTCTCGTTGATCTCCGCCCAGCCGCGAATGCTTGACCCGTCGATGCCCA
>JBBQDH010000232.1:0-9548 GCA_038319515.1 Bryobacterales bacterium | reverse complement strand
TGGTGAAGAAAGATCCGGCGAACATCGAGAATCTGGCGACAGACCCGAAGTATGCGGAAACCAAGCGCAAATTGCGGGAAAAGATGGAAGAACTGTTGCGAGGGGAGGGCGACCCGCGAATGCTCGGGCACGCTGATTTCTTTGACACGATCGAGTACATGGGGCCGAAGCCGCATTCCTGGTCCGAGTGGTTGAAATTCAACGGAACGCGGAAGTAAGCAGCGCAGGAAAGGTAAACCATGAAGTTTGTTCTCAGAATCGGGCTGCTCTGCAGCGTCGCGGCCATTTCCCTTTCCGCGCAGACGCAATCGATTGGAGGCGTTGTCACGGACAGCACCGGAGCGGCGCTGGTGGAAGTGAAGATACTCGCGATCAATGATTCGACGGGTGTTTCGGTGTCGGCCACGACGAACAGCAGCGGGAACTACCAGATTCCGAACCTGCTGACCGGCGTCTATTCGGTAACCTTCGAGCACCACGGTTTTGAGAGATACAAGGAAACGGGAGTGAATCTTGATACGGCGGAGGAACGTGGGCTGAACATCGTAATGACGGTCGGTTCGACAAGTGAAACGATGACGGTCGTGGCGTCGGCCGCGACACTCGATGACAGGACTTCGTCGATTGCGCAGACATTTGAACCGCAACAGGTGGCGGACCTGCCGCTTGGCGATCGCCGCACGATGAACCTGATCAGTCTGACGGCGGGTGCGGTGTTTGTGAATTACGACAGCGGCTCGAAGCCAAACTTCAGCCTGGCGGGAGGCCGAACGCAGAGTCAGATGCTCTGGATTGACGGCGGTTCCGCGCAAAACATGCGGCTGGGCGTGGGTCAGATGGATGTAGACCCGCCGACCGAGACGATTCAGGAAGTGAAGGTGCTCTCGAACAACTATTCGGCTGAGTATGGAGCTGCCAACGGCGGGGTGATCATTGAGACCACGAAGTCCGGAACGAACACTTTCCACGGCAGCGCGTATGAGTTTCTGCGCAATAACGCGTTCAACGCGCCCGGCTATTTCGCACCCATTCTTAATGGGTCGAAGACGATTCCCAAACTTCGCTATAACATCTATGGAGCGACTCTTGGCGGCCCCGTCCGCCGGAACAAAACGTTCTTCTTCTTTGGTTATGAAGGCCGTCAACTGGGCATCGGCAGTACGACTACCCTGACGGTGCCGACGTTACTGCAGCGCAACGGGGACTTTTCGCAAACGTTGACGGCGGCGGGTGCGGTGATCCCGATTTATGACCCATCGACGACGCAAACCGTGAGTGGGGTAACGAGACGAACGGCGTTTGCAGGCAACGTGATCCCGGCAAGCCAAATCGATCCGGTCAGCCTGAAAGTGCTTGGGTATTATCCCCTTCCGAACCGACCGCCGGACAGTATCACGGGCAACAATAATTTCCGGGCCAACTCGACTACATGGACGAAGAGCACCCACTATCTGGCGAAGGTGGATCATGTCTTCCGGGAGAAGGACCGGCTGACGGGACGCTATCTCTACAATGCGGATAACCAGAACGTCGTGGGGGTCTATCCACAGGGAGACGCCGCCGACCCGACGGCTTACAACCTTGCGCACCAACAATACCTGTTCGTCAACGAGATTCACATCTTCAGCGCGACGACGGTGAATGACATCCGATTCAATTACGGGGACCGCATCGCGCATACATTCACCAATGGCGTTGGGTCAAAGGCGGTTACCGCCCTTGGCCTTACCGGCGTTTCAGACAACGCGTTTCCCCAGTTTCTTCCTGCGGGCTTCAGCAATCTGGGCAGCAATGCGCAGGAGCGCCGGCAGTACCCGATCCGAAGTCTGCAGTTCGTGGACAACCTTTCGAAGATCATCGGCAAGCACTCCATCAAGGTGGGGGCGGAAGCGCGCAAGTCTTCGAACTACGAAACGAATTTATCGACAGCTTCGGGCGCGTTTACCTTTACTACGCAACCGACTGGCCAGCCCGGGTCGGCGGCGACGGGCAGCGGTTTGGCAACACTGCTGGTGGGCTTCCCGACTACATTCGCGAGGTCTCAAACGGCGGTGTCGGACCGCCACAGCTGGTATTACGGCGCGTTTTTTCAGGACGACGTTACCGTCTCGCGTTACCTGACACTGAACCTCGGTCTACGCTGGGAAGGCGACACGCCCATGGTGGACGCCAACAACCGGATGAACAGCTTTGACCCGGCGCAGATCAATCCGGTTGCGGGAGTTCCCGGCGTGGTGAAATTCCTCGGGCTGAACGGCTTCCGGAATACACCGTGGGATTTCGACTCGAACAATTTTGGTCCACGAGTTGGCTTTGCATGGCGACCACATTTCACGGAGAAGATCGTCGTGAGAGGAGGTTATGGCATTGCTTTTTCCCACCCGTTCGATACGGGGCAACCGGCATCTGCCAGCCTTGGCTTCGGCACCAACATCAACACCACCACGCCGGACAACGGGATCACCGCTCCGTTCTATCTGAAAGACGGCGTACCCGGAAACCTGACTTCGCCTGCGCTGAACGACAGCTTCGGTGCGGTGGCTCCGGCCAGGACGACCACTACACCGGTAACTTTCTTTGATCCGAACCGCAGGACCGGCTACTCACAACAATCGAACCTGAGCGTGCAGTACCAGGTCTCGGGTTCGACCATTGTTGAAGTGACCGCGCTTTCCAATATCGGGCACAAGCTGCCCAACTCGACGCTGAGCGTGAACCAGATTGCGCCAAATGTGCTCGGCCCCGGGCACTCCACGCAGGCCTATCGGCCTTACCCGCAATTCACGGACGTGCAGATCCTGAGCCCGACAGTGGGAGATTCGCGGTATGTCGGGGGATTCGTGCGGCTCTCGAAACGATTCACGGGCGGGCTGAACATCAACACGAGTTACACGCGTTCCACGTTTCTCGATAATTCCTTCGAGGGCGGCGCCGTTCTCGGTGCGGACGGGGGCGCTTACTCGAACCAATACAACCGGCGCGCGGATTGGGGACCTTCGGCCAATGACATCCGACACCGTTTGACGTTCGGGTCCGTGTATGACTTGCCGCTCGGCCCGGGCAAGCGATTGTTGTCGAACGGTAGGTTGGGACGCGTAATTGGCGGCTGGACGATCGGTGCCGTGATTGTGGCTCAAAGCGGACCGGCTTTTACGGTTACCACCAACACCAACAACACCAATACATTCTCGGCGGGGAACCAACGGGCCGATGTCCTCCACGACCCCGTGCTTCCGGCCGATCAGCGTACCGTGCGGCGCTGGTTCGACACGACGGCATTCGGGCAGCCTGCCATTTACACTTTCGGCAACGGAGGCCGGGACAATATGCGAGGCCCGGGGCTGATCAACGTCGATTTATCGCTGATGCGGAACTTCACGATCCGGGAAGGCATCAAACTGCAGCTCCGCGGCGAGGGATTCAATAGTCTGAATCACACGAATTTGAGTCTGCCCAACGCCGCTTTCGGCAACGCGGCGTTTGGACAGATCAACAGCTCGAAGTCGGCTCGGACCCTGCAAATCGGGGCCACACTGCGATTCTGATTCCTGGCAGCCCGTGGTGGAATTCACGATTTCTGATCACGTCTCCACGTACATCGGCTACTGCAATATATCGCTTCTCCGCTATTTCCGAACTGGAGAACCGGGTAAGTACAACGAGAAACCCTCTACTACCTTGATAGGATTTTACGAAGGCGAAACCTGGCGAAGACGATTGCCACGCACGACATCGACGTAACAAGGACTGGAGCAGCTACACAGTGGATCTGACGTGCCCCGATTTTACAGGCCGTGCGGTGTTCGCTGTGCGGATTTCCGCCGGGACGGAGCTTTCCTGCGATGCGTTCTCCCTGATGCCCGCGGACAACAAGGGCGGCTGGCGAGCCGACGTCGTGGAGGCGTTCCACGGGTCAAACCGGGGATTATCCGCTTTCCCGGCGTCTGTTTTGCGTCTCAGCACCATTGGCGGGAGGGGATTGGACCCATCGACGAGCGTGTTCCGCGCGCGGCTATCCCTTGGGATGGGCTCGAGTACAACGACGCGGGAACAGCCGGGTTTGTCGGGCTTTGCCGCAGGGTGAACTCCGAGCCTCTCCTTTGCGTCAACGTGATGAGCGGATCGCCCGCGGAGGCGGCGGATTGGGTGGCATACTGCGACGCGCCGATTAGCCATCCACTGGGCGCTTTGCGCACCGGGCACGGTTACCTGTTCCAATCCGGTCGGAGACAAGCCGATCGTGATCGGCGATCCTTTCGTGCTGCAACATGAAGGGACCTGCTATCTCTTCGGAACCAACGCGCCGGATGGCTTTCACTACTCGACGTCCAGGGACATTGGTCCATTGGACCGAAGGCGGGTATGCCTGGGGCAGGGACGCGAACTCCTGGTCTGACCCGCCGTATTGGGCACCGGAAGTGAGGTTCTATCACGGCAAGTTCTATTTGACTTACAGCGGCAGGGTGCGGTGAGCGACCGGCCGAGGGTCCATACAAAGACCTGTTTGCACCCTGGTTCGACCCCGGCTATTCGGTCATCAATGCGGACATCCTGGAGGATAACGACGGGACACCCTATCTGTATTTCAGCCGCAACGGTATGCCGGGAGCAGCTTATTCGTACGTCGCGGTATATGGTGTCCAGCTGACTCGTGACCTCTCGAAACCGGTCGGCGAACCGGTCAAACCGCCCAAAGCAGATCAGCCCTGGGAACGGATCAACTGGGCGACGAATCGCTGCAACGAAGGACCGACGGTCATTCGGTATAACCGGAAGCATCTGATGACTTACTCGGCGAATAACACCAGCCTTCCCGGGTATGGAATCGACGTGAAGATTGCAGATAAGCCGCTCGGACCCTGGATCAGGAATCCGTCAAATCCGATACTGGCGAGCTCTCTCGATATTGGCGTATCGTCGCCCGGCCATAATTCAATTACCCACTCGCCGGACGGGAAGGAGATGTTCATTGTGTATCATTCCCATGCGGATCCGGCCAGGGGGTCGCAAGTGCGTATCATGAATATCGACCGGATGGTTTTCGAGGGTGACGGTTTGCGTGTGATCGGACCAACGCGAACGCCACAGCCAATGCCTTCGGGCGCGCGACAGACCGATATTGCTGATCGGCGTTATCGGTATCGCAAACCTCATCAACGACAAGGCCTGCATTCGGTGAGAGTGCGTTAGCCGATAATTTCCTGAATGACGCGCCCGCCGATATCTGTCAGCTTCTTATACCTTCCCGCATGGAGATAAGTGAGCCGGCTCTGGTCCAGACCCATCAGCCACAGCAGCGTGGCGTGAAAGTCCCGCAGCGGGATTTCCTCGTTGGCCGCGCGCACAGAAAAATCGTCGGTTTCGCCGAATGTTGACCCGGCCTTCACGCCCCCTCCAGCCATCCAGGAGACTAAGCCGTACTGATTGTGGTCGCGGCCAGGCTTGTCGGTCGTCAGATTATTGTCGAACGGGGTACGCCCCATTTCGGACACCCAGACCACCAGCGTGGAATCGAGCAACCCGCGCGATTTCAGATCCGCCAGCAGTCCGGCGATGGGCTTATCGATCTCCCGGCAGTGCACCGGCAGCCGGTCCTGAATGGCACCATGGTCGTCCCACCGGTCGCCGCCGGAGCCGTGCAAGAGCTTAATCACGCGCACCCCGCGTTCCACCGAGCGGCGGGCCAGCAGGCATTGCTTGCCAAAGGGTTCGGTCACCTCGTCATCCAGTCCGTAGAGCTTACGCGTCGCCTCGGTTTCCTTCGTCAGATCTACCAGCTCCGGGGCTTGCGTCTGCATCCGGAACGCCAGCTCATACGACGCGATACGTGCCTCCAGTTCGCCTGTGTTGGAACGTTCAGCCGCGTGCTGCCGGTTCACCAGGTTCAGCAAATCGAGTTCAGCGCGCTGTTTTGCCGCGCTCACATCCGCGCGGCGACCCAGGTCTACAATGGGCGCCGAACCATTGCGGAACAACGTGCCCTGATAAGCAGCAGGCAGGTAACCGGAGCCCCAGACGCCCGCACCGCCGATAGTCGCTCCGCGACGGTCGCCCATCACGATGAATCCAGGCAGATCCTTGTTCGCACTGCCCAGTCCATAAGTGAGCCATGCGCCAACCGAAGCGCCCCCCGGAATGATATTGCCGGTCAGCGTGTGATAAACGGCGGGCCCGTGATTATTGTTGTCCACCTTCAGCCCATGGATGAAAGCCAGATCGTCCGCGTGCGTGGCGATATTCGGCAACAGGCTCGACATCCAGCGCCCCGATTGCCCATGCTGACTAAACTCCCAATAGGACGGGATGACGCGGTTCGGCGCGGCCGAAAACGTCGCCAGTTCGCCCGTGGTCCGCTCAGCTTTGGGCATCTGCTGCCCCGCGTATTTCTGCAGCGCCGGCTTGTACTCATAGGTGTCCATCTGGCTGACACCGCCTTCCATGAACAGGAAGATGCAGCTCTTCGCTTTCGCGGGATGGTGCTGGGGCCGCGGGTCCATGGGATTCACCGGAACGGAGCTTTCCGCAGCCAGAAGGTCCGCCAGCGCGAGGCCGCCAAGGCCCAGATACGAATGGAACAGTAAGTCTCGCCTTGTCATAGCATCAATCCACGTAAACGAATTCGTTGGAATTTAACAGCACACGGCAGAGGCCGTCGAGTGAGCCCTGGAAGGTGAGAAACTCCTGGAGTTCGGTCCCTCCGGGGGGCCGGTTCAGAACAATCTCATACAGGCGCCGGACCTGCGCCGCGCGGTCCGCACCGGCTTCCCGAACCACACGCTTCGCCAGATACCCCGACTCCTCATTGGTCAGATCACCGTTCATCATGGACAGTGCCTGCAGAGGCGTGGTGGTTACGTTGCGGCGATCACAGGATTCGCTGAACGGAATGGCGTCGAAGGACGACATCATGGGAAGGGGCAGTGACCGGCGCTGGAAAATATAGACCGAACGCCGTCGCGCGTCATCTTCAGTTTCGTTGGGCTCCCACATCAGTCCGCCCGTTCTGCCGTAACGCGCGAAGTCCGCCAGATCAGCAGGCAGCAGGGGGAAAACGCCGGGCCCGCCACGCTTCGGATTCAGACGCCCGCTGGTGACCAGAATGGAATCGCGAATCGCCTCGGCTTCCAGCCTGATGCGGTTGAAGCGCCAGACGAGGTGGTTGTCCGGATCCTTTTCGTTCTTTGCGAAGGCGGGGTTTTCCGACGCCTGGCGGTAGGTATTGGAAAGCAGCATCAGCCTGTGCATCGCCTTGATGTCCCAGCCGCTTTCCATGAACCGCACAGCCAGATAATCGAGCAGTTCGGGATGCGTAGGCCGTTCGCCGTTCACCCCGAAGTCACTGGGGGTGCGGACAATACCCTGGCCGAAATGATGCTGCCACATGCGGTTCACGAAGACGCGCGCGGTGAGCGGATTATCGGGTGATGCGATCCACTTTGCCAGAGTCATGCGCCAGCCCCTCGTAGGGAACTGCAGGTAGCGGTCCGTCTCAATCACGGCGGGCTTGCTGCTGCCCGCAATGGCACCAGGGAAGCCGGGTTCCACCACCTCCCCCGGTTGCCGGTAATCGCCTCGCGTCAGTATGCGGACTGGCGCTATGTCCGGCCCCATCGGCGGCCCTGCCACGGGCTGCACGCAGGTCACATTGGTGTTCCAGCGCTCAATGCGGGCGCGGTAGAGATCCAGCTTCGCGGACAGTTCTGCAAAACGCGCTTTTTCTTCTTTCGTGAAGTAGGATTTTCCGCTGTACTTCGCGGTCGCCTCGGCCCGTACATCTTCCGGCATCAGTGCCTGAAAGCGCCCTGCGGGGTCAATCTCGCCCTTCGCGTATGCGGCCTGCAGGCGTTCGAGCAGAGGCGCTTCAAAGGCCTCGATAGTTTTCTCCTCCGCGGTATCACCGGTGCGCGTGGCGTCTTCCAGCAGATCAGTGTGCCGGGCCTGTTCGGCGTTTGAGAAAACACGCTGCTTTGGAAGCTTGAACTCCAGGCGCAGATCGGCTTTGGCAATCGGCTGACCTTTGGCGCGCGCTGCCCGCCCATCGCGAAGTTTCTGCAGCAGCTGCGCTTCAAAAGCCTCCAGCTCTTGCTTTTCCGGACCACTCTTCAGCTTTTCCTGGTATTCCTTCAGTCTCACTGCGGATTCCGCAGCCAGTTCCTTATCTTTAAAAGGTACCGGGACGGCGTGGGATGCCTCGGTCGACTGGAAGAACGCCTCCAGGCGGTAGAAATCTTTCTGCGGAATAGGATCGTATTTGTGGTCGTGACAGCGGGCGCAGCCAACGGTCAGGCCAAGGAAGATGGAGCCGGTGGCAGTCGTGACCTCGCTGAGATAGTTTTGCCGAACGTCCGCCGCGACCAGGTTCGACCGGTCCCACGGGGCCACGCGTAAAAACGCCGTGGGAATGAGACCCTGCTGATCCGGCTTATAGTTGTTTCGCGTCTTGCTGTGCTCGTCGCCGCCCGCCAGTTGCAGAGTGACGAATCGGTCATAAGACATATTGGAATTGAACGCGTCGATCACCCAGTCGCGATAGCGCCACACGTTCCCGATCGCGCCGTCGCCTTCGAGTCCGCTGGTCTCGCCATAGCGGGCGAGATCAAGCCAGTGGCGGCCCCAGCGCTCGCCGTAACGGGAGTCGGCCAACAGCCTGTCCACCAGCTTTTCGTAGGCGCCGGAGGAGTCATCCGCCAGCCACGCGTTCATCTCGTCGGGCGACGGAGGAACGCCCAGCAGATCCAGATACACCCGGCGGGCAAGCGTTCGGCGCTCAGCCGGCGGCGCAGGCTTCAGCCCGGCAACATCGAGTTTGGCGAGAATAAAATTGTCGACGGGGTTCTTTACCCAGGCGCTTTCGCTAACGGCGGGCGGGTCTTTCTTCACTGGCTTTTCGTACGGCCAGCGCCACGCCCCCGCGGCCGGCGTCAGTTTAGAAGGCGGCAACCGGCGGATCCAGTCCTCTACCTGCGCAACTTCCGCCGCGCCTAGTTGACGACCCATCGGCATGCGGGGAGACAATTCGCCTTTGAGGAACTTCATAAGCGGACTGCTCTCCGGATGGCCCGCGACTACCGCGCGCCCATGCTTCTTGCCGCCCTCGATCACGGACTCGAGCGAGGCTACCGAAAATCCACTGGTGCGAAGTTTTTCGGAATGACACTCCGCGCAGTTATTGGTGAAGATTTGCTGCACAGGGAGTGGCGCGGACACAGCGCCAGTTTGCCACAGGCAGGCAAGCGCCGCGAGACTTACGAAACGGATCTGCATGGGGGAAACGATTCTCTCTGTCATTAATTCTAGCGGCTTATGAAGGCAGGCAGGGAACTGTGCCTGTCACTCACGATTGAAAATGTGAACCCGGAACACAGGGAGGGCTTTTTCACGCGTATCGGGGGCATAGACATCCTGAGTCTTAGCCGGATCATACCCGCGCCACAGCCAGGCCATTGACTCCGGCAACTCCGAACTGCCCTGCATCGGGCTATGACCACCCACGCCGAAGCTGAGATGGAAATCATAGTCCATCAGCTTCAGTGAATTTGCCACTGCGA
>JBBQDH010000231.1:0-9593 GCA_038319515.1 Bryobacterales bacterium | reverse complement strand
GGGCAATTTGCCCACATGGGTCGCGGCTGACGACATTAAACAATGGCTCGCTGCTGAAGACCTCGTCGCGGATTCTGTTAAGGTCATCCGGAACCACGAAACGCAGGAGTCGAAAGGCTTCGCGTTCGTAGAAGCTCCCACTGCGGACGAAATGCAGGCGATTATTCGCCGTTTCGACCGCGCGCCATTGGAGGACAAGGTCCTTCGGGCGAACCCCGCGCAACCCACTAAGGGTGCCGTGGTTCCCCGAAGCGGTGCACCGAGTCCAACTGCAGGCGCGCCTGCTGGTGCGGGGGCAAGGCCGGAACAACGCAATCGTCCCGATCGTCGCGGTGGTAAGAAGCGCGATCAAGAACCCAAGAGTGCTTTCGCGGCCGAGCTGGCCAAAGTACTTTAGCAGGAAGCGGGAAACACTCCCGGAATTTTGTCAGGCGGCACACCTGTGAGCGGCACACCACAGGTGAGGGCATTATTTCTTTTTATTTTCAACCGTTTACCTATGGGAATACGGCGTGCAACAATTTGTGCTATGTTCGCCGCAAGATTCCTTTCCGCTTCCGTGTGCCTGGTTTTGCTTCTGGCCTCAGGAGTCCCGGAACATCTCTCCGCCGGGCAGACCTTCGTTCGGGAGGCTGCCGAAACTAATGTCAACCAGCGCTACACCATTGAAAGTGTTGCAGTTGGCGGCGTTCCGGTGGACCGCGCCAAACTGCCCGTTACCCTCCGGAGCCGTCTTCTCGGCATGGTTGGCGCTCGTTGCGATATGGCCACCATTGGAGATCTTTCTTCTGCCCTTCGTAAAGAACTCCACCTTCGTTCCGTTAGCGAACACCTTTCCCGGGGAAGCCAGCCGGATCAGATCCGCGTCAATTTCGAAGTCGTGAAGCGCGATATCTCCTTTGATGTGTCAGTCCCCAAGTTTCTTTATCATTCGAAACAGGGCTGGACCGGTGAATTGGATGCCAGTACCCGCGTCGGTCAAAATACCTTCACTCTGGGTGCAGTGAGCAATGGCGATGACCTGAGCGAACGTTTTACCGGCATCGCCGCACGCTACCAAACCGCCAAAGTCTTTACCGACAAACTTCGTTTCGCGCTCAACTTTGAAGATTTTCACGAGCAGTGGTCCGATTCCACACGTCGCGCCGTCCGGGATACCCCGAATTCAGACCTCGATTTATACCGCAGCCGCCGAAATGTTGCACCCGAACTGACGTTTGCGCCCGTCAAAAATTTCAGCATTTCGACCGGTATGAGTTTTGAACAAATGGAATCGGAAACGCCGGCTCTCGGGTTGCGGAGCGCGAATGCGGCCACCGGGGAGGTGCGTTATGGGCGCACTCTGGAAGGGCTGATCAACCAGAGAATTGACGGCAAGTACAACATTCGGCTCGGGATGCACGGATTGGGTTCGGATTTTCAATACGCACGGCACGCCGTTTCCGTGCGGTACGAACTGAAATCCGGGCGGCAGATCGCCACCGATGAATTTCTGGCAGGCGCGGTGAGCGGCAGCGCTCCCATGTTTGAAAATTTCGTTTTGGGCACCAGTTCCACTTTGCGCGGTTGGGACCGCAACCTGATCAATCCGCTGGGCGGAAATCGCGTGATTCACAATTCCCTGAGCTACGGCTACCAAATTGGTGAGGGGACGGCGGAGATTTTCTATGATACCGGGGCCCTTTGGCGCCACGGCAAAGCGCCTTTAAGCACCACCGGTGGCGTCAGGCATTCGGTCGGCGTCGGATATCGTCAGGGAAATTTCGTTCTCACCATGGCTTTCCCGGTCGTCGAAGGACGTGTCACTCCCGTATTTATGGCAGGCATGAACTATTGAGTAACCGGATCACCAGACGAGCCATGTTTGCGGCGCTGGCAGCCGGGGCGCGGGGCTGCGCCTGGGCGGTCACCGCAGGCCCGCGACTCCTGGTGCATCTCGATTCCAACCTCCTGCACATTGCCGCGCCGGGCCTCAGTTTTCTAAGCGGCAACGCTCTCGAACGCCTCAGGCAGGGTGTTTCCATTGCATTCGTGGGACAGTTGACTATCAGCACCAGTCTGAATTCCGTCAGTCCCGATGCCTGGTCCATTGCCCGGTTCGCCCTGAGTTACGACATCTGGGATGAGCATTTTTCCGTCACGCGGTTTGACGAAAAGCCTGGAATGCGCCGTTCCATCTCCCACCTTTCGGCCAAAGCTGCTGAGACCTGGTGCCTCGACAATCTGGCGGTGGAACCCCCTGCCGTCGGCGACCGTCAGTTCTACGTTCAACTCGACCTGCGGGCCGAAGATCCGCAGGATCAGACCGGAATCGTGGGCGAACCGGGCATCAACATCACCCGCCTGATCCAAACCTTTAGCCGTCCGGCGAAGGGCAACCAGCAGCGCTGGCTCCTGAACGCCGGCCCGTTCACCCTTGCCGAACTGAAGAAAGCGAGATACGGGTGAGCCTGCGGACCCGCCTGGCGCTGGTGTTCGTGGTCGCCACTCTGCTGCCGCTGGGCGCCACGCTCTGGCTCACCAGCGTACTTCTGGATCAAAGCCTGCGGCTGCGTCCGGTTGACCAGATTTCCAGTCTTTCCCGCTCCCTCGAAATCACCGGTCGCGAATACTACCGTCAGGCCTGCGAACAACTGCGGGCCGATGCTCTGGCTGGTCGCGCAGCCCCGGTTCGGCACGACGAAACCCCGCTTGCGCCGGAACTGGAAGACTTCCGCAGCAGTGGGGAGGCCGACCGGTTCGCGCGGGTGGGCCGGCATGGCGCGCGTTTGCAGTACATGCTGAAAACTTCCAGCGGTGTCTATGTCTGGGAACGCGCGCTGGCGGTCCCGCTGCAGGATTTGTCCGATGAAATCAGTAAAGCCCGTGAGACCGCAGCCTGGGATTTCCGCCGGGGCTTCTTTATCGCGTGGGGCATTGTCGCCACACTCATCTGGATGGTGGCGCTCGGCCTGGTTTGGTTCGTGGCCACGCGGTTCAGCCGACCCATCGTCAATCTGACAGAAGCGTTGAAAGGTCTGGCGGGTGGCAACTTTAAAATCCGCGTCTTGAATGATCGTTCGGACGAGATTGGTCTGGCCACGGATGCCTTCAACCGCACGGCGGCGGAGCTGGAACAGAATCGCGACCGCCTCGTCTATCTCACCCAACTGGCCAGCTGGCAGGTGCTGGCGCGGAAAATGGCGCACGAAGTGAAAAACTCTCTCACGCCGATCCGTCTCACGGTGGAAGAAATGGTTGCCAGGGCCGACATTTCAATCAAAGACGAGCCAAATCCTGAAGGCCGCAAGGCATTTCTGGGACAGGCGGCGGAGATCGTGGTCGACGAAATTGAGTCACTGGAACGGCGCATTCGTGCGTTTTCTGAATTTTCCTCCGAGCCTCCGGTTTGCCCGGAAATTCTGGACGTGCAGGCGCTTGTGGAAGAGCGGATCGCCTTTCTGCGGACGGCGCACCCGGAAGTTCGCTACCAGGTGGAGGGGGCAGGGCAGACCCTCAACGCGCTGGCCGATCAGGATCTGGTGAAGGGCATTCTGGTGAACCTGTTGGAGAATGCGGCGGAAGCCGCCGGCGAAGGAGGGCAGATCCTGACAAGAGTGGCGCCCTTTGACGACCGCATTGCCATCGAAGTGCACGATTCCGGGCCCGGCCTGAGCGAGATGGCGCGCAAATCGCTGTTCCAGCCGACCATCTCTTTTAAGAAACGCGGCATGGGTTTGGGCCTTTCCATCGCCCGCAAAAGCGCGCTGCTATCCGGCGGCGACATCCTCCTGATTGCGGGCGAACTGGGCGGGGCCGGTTTCCGCGTATTGCTGCCGACAGGGACGAAATGATCTCACGACGAATTCTGGTGGTCGACGACGAAGAGAATATCGGGCGGTCGCTGCGCATGATTCTGGAGCGCGAGGGCTACCAGGTGAACGCCGTGCGTTCCGGTGCCGAAATGCGCGCCATGCCGGAAAAGGCCCGCATGGACCTGTTCCTGCTCGATGTTCGTCTGCCTGACGCCAACGGCATCGATCTGTTGCGGGAATTGCAGGCGGCTGAGATTACTGCGCCCGTCATCATGATTTCCGGCCACGCCACCATCTCTGATGCCGTGGAAGCCACCCGCGCCGGGGCCTTCGATTTTCTGGAAAAGCCGCTGGGTCGCGACCGCGTGATGGTGGCGGTGAAGAATGCGCTGGAACAGGGGAAGCTGAAGCAGGAGAACAAGCGCCTGCGCGACGCCGTGGGGCCAGGCACGAAGATGATCGGAGCGAGCCCGGCGTTTGAGCGGGCGGTGGAGCAGGCCAGCATGGCGGCGCGGTCAGATGCCCGTGTCTTGCTCATCGGGGAATCCGGTACCGGCAAGGAACTGCTGGCCGCGCATATCCACGGGGCCAGCCCGTTCGCGCAGGGGCCGTTCGTGAAGGTCAATTGTGCGGCCATTCCGGGTGAGTTGATCGAGAGCGAGCTGTTTGGGCATGAGAAAGGCTCGTTCACCGGCGCGACCGCGCTGCGCCGGGGCAAGTTCGAACTGGCCGATCGCGGCACGTTGTTCCTGGATGAAATTGGTGACCTGCATGCAAATTCCCAGGCCAAATTGCTGCGCGTTCTGCAGGAGGGCGAGTTCCACCGTGTGGGCGGGGAACAGACCATCCGCGTCGGGGTGCGGGTGATTGCGGCGACGAATCGCGATCTGAATGCCATGGTGGCGCAGGGCAAGTTCCGTGAAGACCTCTTTTACCGCGTCAGCGTGGTGCCGATTCGGGTACCGGCTCTTCGCGAACGCCCCCAGGACGTCGCGCCCATGGCGAATTACTTTCTCGACGACTTCTGCGTGCGCAATGGGTTCCGGAAAAAGAGTTTCGACGCGGAGGTCTGGGTGGCATTCGAAGAATATTCCTGGCCAGGCAACGCCCGCGAACTGCGCAATGTGGTGGAACGGATGGCGATACTTTCGCACGGCGATGTTCTGAATTCCTCAGCCATTCCGCTGGAACTGAAGCTGCAGCGGGAGACCGGCGCGCGGTCGAGCGTGCAGGAAGCGCGGGAGTCCGCAGAACGCGACCATGTGCTGCGGGCGCTGGAGGAATCCGGCTGGAATGTATCGAGCGCGGCGAGGGCTCTCGGCATGGAGCGGACCAACCTGCACAAACGAATTCGCGCCCTGGGGCTCACGCGTGGCCAGTAGTGCGCGACAATTGACAGATTGATCCGATCACTGGAACCCGAGTTGATGGATTCGGAAACCTTCACCGGCCCGAGCCTCGAAAAAGTCCATCGCGATTTGGCCCGCATTCACGGGTTGCTCGGTAGTTTCCCCACTATTGAGCGTTTTCTGCGGCATAGTCGCTTTCCGGTTCGCAGTGTGCTCGATATCGGTTGCGGCGGCGGGGATCTGCTGAAGTACCTGCGGCGGCGCATGGGTGTTGAGGTCATCGGGGTCGATCTGAAGCCCGGCGATGCCGCCGGGGTGTCGATCATTGCGGCCGATGCCACCTCCGAGCTCTTGCCGAAGGCCGATGTGGCGATTTCCCTGTTGCTGGCCCATCACCTCACGCCGGAGCAAAATATTGCGTTGATCCGGAATGTAGGCCGGTCGTGTAAACGCTTCGTGATTCTCGATCTGATCCGGCACCCCTTGCCGCTGACGCTTTTCAGCATTTTCCTCACGCCGCTGATTGGGAAAGTGGCGGCGGCGGACGGCAAACAATCGGTTCGCCGGGCCTTCACGCCGGAAGAGTTTGCAGCCATGGTCAAAGAGGCTGTGGCGGGCACCGGGGCGACCTTCACAATTGACGTGCCGATGTGGCTCTCACGGCAGGTGATTGATATCCGGTACGGCGCGGAGTAGGGCTGCCTCAAAGTCTTCCGGATTATCCGTACTGAGCGCGATCGCCGTCAACTGCTTTGTGAAGCCCAACATCTTTTCAGCGGTCAGCGGACGGCGAAATTCCAGAAAAACTCCAGGAGCACTGTTGCGGGGAACCGGAGTAGCTGCGGGAGTTGGTCCGTACCTCAGCTGCAGAATTTCTTCGAAAGGAATGCGGATAGAGAACAGCAAACCGAACCGCACGTAGTCCGGTCAGGATCCAGGCCGCCTTATGGCTCCAGTGTCTTGCGACCAGATGGACCGGGACAACTTCCAGCAGTGAAGCGAGACCGACAAACAGGACGAGGCCGTTGAATCCCCTCTTGCGGTGCAGCGTGGGAGCCAGCGGGGACGTCCGGTTTGGCCCGCCAGGCGAATGCGTAATAGAGGACGGAGAGTTCCGCCGAAAGCGCCCGCGCTGCGGTTGGGGAGGCAATCAGGTCCGCGAGAAAAGCTTTCCTGGCTTTCGGTCGCAGGCCTGGTCGCAACCACCAGCCAGTATTAGAGCGCGGTGACCGTGATGGTCATGTCCGGCGCAGCGGCGAAGGCAACAAGCGGGCTTGAATGCGCCCGCGCCAGCCCCTGGGTCGCCAGGTTCACAAACCCTTCGGGTGAACGTCACTTCTTCAATTTCTCCAGCGACAGGCTCTCCAGCGAGATTTCGCCCAGGCAGAGTTTCTCGGCGTCTAGGAACGTCACGACTACCCCGGACACCTTCAGCTTCGTAAAGCCCTCATCCGCGAACAGGGTCACCGGCCCGAACTGCCGTTCGAGGCAGCGGACCAGTTGCTCCATGTTGCGGGGGCGCGGGGTCATATTATTTCTTATCTTGTGGTTGAGTTTGCGTTTGCTGGGTCTCGCCCATCAGTGGATCGGTGACCGTCGCAGGCTCCTGGCCGCTGTGTACGTGGATCGACATGCTCTGGTCGGAAAAATAGGTGTGCGTGCCGGAAGTCCCGAACTGTCCGGGCGTAGCAGCCAGCGCGTAGCCGGTCTGGGTGGGCTGCAGGGCGAATTTGAAGCCGCCCTTTTCGCCCGTGGCGAGGTCGCGGTCAATCAGCTCCGCGCCGTTGGGGCCGGCCGCGCCGCTGGTGGGCGGTCCAAGCTGGGTGAGGGAAGTCGCGTAGGCACCGAACTGTGAATAGTACTGGGTTTCCGCTGTGTGGATCGTCGTAATGGCCTTCACGGCCGCCATTTCCTGCGCATAGGTGCGCGCTTTGGTCAGCTTGGGCAGCGCGACGGCGAGAATGATCAGGATGATCGCGATCACGATCAGCAACTCAATCAGGGAGAAGCCTGCAAGACGGCGGCGCTTACGATCAGGAAACATAGGAATACCCTCTGCTAGTTTATGACGCAGGTGGAGCCCGAGGTGTGGAAACGGTTTGGGGTAGTTTTCTCGGGAAGCCGCGTGGCGCCGACGTTACGCCCAGCCAGGAAGTACAGGACCCCGTCTCGCTGTCAGGTCTGGCTCGAAATCGTCTGCGGAGCCGCATAATTCGTCGCCGCATCCGCACTCACCGAAGACGTGCTCCCGTCCGATCCGGTTGTCGACGCCATGCCGCCGAAATCGTACTAAGTCATGCAATTCGATGTCGCCGGATTCGCCAAAGCGCTTACCAGCGCGCAATAGTTCCACCACACCCCGGGTTCACGTCGAACTGCGCTTCCGGCCCCACCCCGTTTGGCCCGGTCGGCACCAGTTGCCACCCACTCCCGTCCCGCGCCGAGCAAACCGTCCCGCCCGGATAAGCAGGCTGCCCACTCGTCACCCGGCCATCGTAGTAGTTCTGCACCAGCGTTTTCGTCGTTCCACCCGTCGTCATCGTCACGCTCAGCACCCGGTTCAGAATGTACTTCAACGTGTAGGCACTGGTCCCCAGATAAACACTGTTGTAAGTCCGCAGCGGCGTGCTCGTGTTGTTGAACGGATAAGTCACCGCCTGCGTAACATTCCCGTTTGCATCCGCCACCTGCGTGGAATACAGGCTCAGCTGATTCGCCGTTCCTTCATCCACAATGCTGGTCTTCGCCGCAATGTAGGGGTTCCCATTCGAAGTCGCAGCAGCCCAGCTATACACATCATGAGCCAGCGCGGTGCTGCTGTTCGCATAAGCCTTCTGCGTGAAATCGGAGATCAATCCAATCTTCCAGGCAGGCGTTGTGCCCGCAGGCAGAAAGCTCCACGTCTTCACTCCGGGCGCACTCACGCCATCCAGCGGAGTAGCTCCCGTCACTGACCCCGCCGTGTGCAGCGCCACCGCATTCGAAGCATCCGGATGCGTAACCGAATACGTCCAAAGCGTCGATAGACTCGCAGGATTCGCCGCCACATACCGCGCCGAAACCTCCCGCAACGTCCGCGACCCCGCATATTGAAAATTCTGGTAATCCCACTTCAATTGCCCACCCGTCGGGAACGTCACCCGCGTCAGCTCCGAAGCCCCCGCCGTATCATAGGCGAACTGGTACCAGCCCGCTGGCGTATAAATGGAAGTCAGGCGCGAAGTGGTGAGCCCCGTATAATCGGCATCCGTACCAAACGGCGGGTTCATCGCGCCCGTCGTATTCGATACGGTGGCTGTCTCTCCGCTGCTGATGGTATTCGAAACCCCCGTCAGGTGCGGCAACGGGTACCCGCTGTACGTCATCGTATAGGTCGCACTCCCCGCGCCACCCGGAGCCCGCGCGTCTTCAATCGCCTGGATCCGTGAACAGGTATTCAGGTAAGCATTGGTCGCGGGTAGCCCCACCGCGCTCGCATACCGCACCATCACCTGGTTCCGGCTCACATCCTCAATTACCGTCGGATACAAAGTCCCCGCATCATCCTCCAGCCCGCCCGATAACGCGCCCATCACCCAAAACGTCCCGTCCTTGAAATACAGAATATTCGTATTCGCATCGAACCAAACGTAAAGTCCCTGCAACGAAGACCAAACGCCACCGCTGTTCTGGTCCAGCCGGTATTCCGCTCCGCTGCCGTTCGTGAACCTGTAATGGTCCACCCCCGCCGCCCAGTTCGCGTAATACGGTGTCACCGACCCGATCGCCATCCGCCACCCAAACCCAAACCCCGTATCGCCCCCCAACCGCCACGTCGCCGAACCCTCCTGCCGCCAGTTCTGCGAGTTATAGCTCAACCCCACCGGCACCTTCCAGCCCGTCCGCCCCTGCGCCGTCACCAGCGGCACGCTGAAATTCAGGTTCCCGCTCTGCATGTCAATCTGCTCACCGCCACCACCCCAATACGCGCCCGTCCCGCTTACCCCCTGGTGTCGCGGGTCTACTGCCGTATTCGGCGGTGAAGTTAGTGAGATTGTCGTCAGCGTGCTCGCATTCCCGTGCCAGTCCACCGCATCGAAGCTGTAGGTGTAAGCCGTCCCGGGCACTGCCGTTTTGTCGGTGAAAACCGTAGTGCCGGAGTCCGTATAGCCAAGCAGGGAAGCATTCCGGTAAACTTCATATCGAAATACACCAGTCCCGTTCGTGTCGTCCGTCACCGGCTGCCATTTAAACGAAAGTGAGGTCGAATACACGCTGCGCGAAATATTGCTGCTGATCTGCGCCGGGGCCACCGAATCACGATGCCCGATCTGGAACGGCCACCACACTGTCCCCGCCAGATTGGCGCCTACCGCTCCAAATCCGGGCTTCCCTGTGGAAGGCGTTACCGTCCAGCTTCACAGCAGGCTATTGCCCACATAAACCCGTTGGCTCGTGACCCATACCACGG
>JBBQDH010000230.1:0-9624 GCA_038319515.1 Bryobacterales bacterium | reverse complement strand
GCCGACGCGGTGGCCGTAAAGGTCGTTGATCTGGCGGAATTCGTCGAGGCCGAGGAAGAGGACGGCAACGGGTTTGTCATCTTTTGTGAGGAATTTGGCGAGCGCGGCTTCAAGGCCGAGGCGGTTGGGGAGGTCAGTGAGGGGGTCGTGTTGCTGCTGGAATTTCAGGTTGTCTGCGTAGGCGAGGGCCAGGCGGACGATGACGAAAAGGCACAGGGCGAGGGCGCCTGCGAGCGACCAGACGAGGGCAGAGAATTGGATTCCCATGGCGGATTTCTCCCGTCTCTATTGTTTCGGGAAAGCTGCGCGGGGGCCAGATCGCATTAGATAACCGGCGTGCGTTATCGAAGGTTGACATTATTGGGAGGCGCGGGCCTTGAGAAGACGGCGTTTGAGGTCGAGTTGGCGGGTGAATTCGGGGAGTGAAAATCCGAAGCCAATGCGGGATTCGAAGTCCGGGGCGGGGTGGCAGGTTTCGCCATTGGATTCAGCGCTTTCGGCGAGGAGACGAGCTTCTTCGATGCCTGCTTCGACGGCGGCTTTGCGTTCGGTTTGGAGGAAAGTCGCTGCTCATAGAAGGAGAGCAGGGCGAAGTTTTCGGGGTTACGCCGGAAGACTCCTGCCTGGGTCATGGCGGCATGCTGACCACCGGTGTTGGTGATCTGACTACATCTCGGGGATAAGATCGGCACTCTTCACGTGGTGTTACTGTCTGTTGTTTTCGATGGCGCGGGAGAGGCGCAAATCGTCTTCGGCGGAGGTGCCTTCGCGGCAGATCGCGTCGTGGAGGAGCATTTTGATGTAGGTCTGGCAGGGAAGGCCTCGGGCGGCGGCGAGGAGTTGGGCCTGGGCGAGATCGGCGTGGTTAAGGCGGATCCTGTAACGGACCTGCGCAAATGGATGAAAAACAGCTCACAGTTTTTGGTGAGATTTTTCGGGTGCGGTGGTGGGCTGTTCAGGTATTGTGCAAGGCGAGGTAGCTGTCGGAAAATCCTGGCCGCCAGAGCACGACCGTGTTTGTGGAGGCGGACCGCGTCACTGGCGACTGCATGGAGCGGGGAAGAGTAGAGGGTTAGCAGGACGTCACGGGCGGCAAGCGGAATTTGAATTTCCCCGGGGGCAAAAGTTTGAATCCGCTGGGTGAAATATCAATGCGTAATGGTTTCCGATGTTAATCTTAATTCAAACAGGGTTCCATGTCGGTTCTTGAGGGGGCCCTGTCGCCTTCCAGCATCTCCTGCCAGGGCTATCAAAATATGAAGACGACTCTCGCGCTGCTTCTTGCTGCTTTTCTCACCGTTTCCGACCTCCCCGCCGCGCCTGGCGCATCGGTCAAGGGCTTTATCACAGATCAATCCGGCGGCAATGTCGCCAATGCGGGCATGACGCTTGTCAGTGTCGATACGGGCACGGAGCAGCGAGCCAAATCAGACGGCAACGGTTTCTATCAGTTTTTGCAGGTGGCTCCTGGAAAATACAACCTTTCAGTGGAAGCTACAGGCTTCCGCAAGGCGGAAATCAAGGGTTTCGCGCTGCTGGTGGATCAGATTGCCAGTCTGGATGTACGGCTGGAAGTCGGTTCCGTGACGGAAACCATTGAAGTCACGACGACCGCTCCGCTGATTGAGACAGAAAAGATTTCGACCGGCACTACATTCGACCCGAAACAGCTTGCGAATCTGCCGATTCTGAACCGCAACTTCGCGAATATCGCTCTGCTGACGCCTGGAGTAACGCTGTCAGCGGCAGGCACGCAGGCGGGCGGATTCGCGGCCGCGGGTTCGCGGGCACAGTCGACCAACTGGACGATTGATGGAGTGAATGCGGTGGACCCGCAGGTGAACGGACCGACGACCAGTCTGCGGATCGCGGACGCGGTGGAGGAGTTCAGCGTGCAGACGTCGGCGTGGTCGGCGGAGTACGGCCGGTCGTCTGGTGCGCAGGTGAACGTGATTACGAAGAGCGGCAAGAACGACTTTCACGGGTCCGCCTTCTGGTTTGTGCGCAATGACGTTTTGAATGCGAAAGATTTCTACACGAACAAGCTGAATGGTGTGAAGCCGATCCTGCGGCGCAACCAGTACGGCCTGACGGCGGGTGGCCCAATCATCAGAAACAAGACTTTCTTTTTTTATAGCTGGGAAGCGCTGAAACTGAAGAATCCGCAGACGGCGACGGCAATTGTGCCGACGCTCGCGGATCGCGCTTCGGTGCTGGACCCGCTTGCGAAGAACCTGCTGGGCTACTTCCCGACGCCTACAGATACAGCGGCGAAAGCGGGCTCGGTGAACTGGGTGGGCAATGCCAGCAGTTCCACGGACGACAATACGCACCTGATTCGCATCGACCATGCTCTGAGCAGGAAGGACCAGATGTTTGGCCGGTACATCTGGTATGGCGGCGCGGTGGTGGCAGCGGGCACACTGCCGACGACGGGCGGGAACACGAATTCGCCTGGGATTCAGAACCTTTCCATTTCCGATGTCCACACGTGGTCGCCAACGGCCATTTCGGATATTCGGCTGGGATTCAGCCGGAATAAGACGGATTTCCGGGTGCAGGACCGGGGCTTCAATGCGCAGACGATTTTGCCGGGAGTGCCGGGCATTGTGGATGGTTCGAAGAGCATCGCCGACAGCGGCATACCGAATGTCGCCATCACGGGTTACCAGACGCTGGGTTCGGCGACAAACCTGCCGCAGGGACGCATTACAAACACATACGAACTGTTTCTGAACCACACGAACGTGGCACCGTTTGGATGGTCGAAGCACACGCTGAAGTTCGGTTATGCCGGACGGAAGGAAGAGACGGCGCGATTCCTCAACAGCAACATCCGGGGTGCGGCAACATTTAACGATCTGGCGAGCTTCCTCGGTACCTGCGCAGCCTGCGGCGGCAGGAGTCTGCTGCTTGCATCGTCGATCCGCACGGGTGATACGAAGGCCTACTGGTATCGTTACCCGCATGCGTTTTACATTCAGGACGATGTGAAGGCAAAGACGAACCTGACGCTGAACTTCGGGCTTCGATATGAGCGGCCGTCGGCGTCGACCGAAAAGTCGCTGCGGGGTTCGAACTTCGTGGAAGGTGTGGGGGTTGTGCTGGACGGGACCGACACGCTGCTGACGATTGACCCGCTGAAGCGCGGGCGGGATGCGTTTGTATTTAGCAAGTCGCCGGTGAAACTGGCGGCTGCGGGCACGACCGCGCCGAAGGGCAACTTCGCGCCGGTGGCGGGTTTCGCCTGGACCCCGCGGTTCAGCAACGCGCTGTTTGCGGATGGTAAGACCGTGATCCGCGGCGGCTTCCGTTTGAGCTTCGACGATATCTATAACAACATTCCTGTGAACCAGGCACTGAACGCACCGTTCACGCTGACCACTACGCAGCGCGTGGGTGTGACGCAGGCGGCGGCGTACCCGTGGAGCCTGGCGTTTGACCAGAACATTCCGCTGGTGGCACGCACGACGCAGAGCCCGGGTGCGCCGGCGGTTGGTCTGATCAGCTTCAATGCGCTGGACAATAACGCCCCTTCTTCCTACGCGTACAACTGGAACTTCGGTCTGCAGCGGGAACTGACGAAAAATACGTCAATCGACGTGAGCTACATCGGCACCAGCGGACGGAAACTGGGTATCTATGTAGACGGCAACGAGCCGACGGTGCGGATTGCCGATTCGGGTTTCCGGGGCGCAACGGCGCCGAATTCGCAGATCTATCCATTCCCGCAGTTCGGCAGTATTTCGCTGGCGAAGTTTACCGGGACCTCTGATTATCATGGCCTTGTGACCACGGTTCGGACACGCACGCGCACTCTGACAATGGATAACTCTTACACGTGGAGCCATGGCCTGGATAACAGTTCGGCGTTCTTCGGTTCGACGTACGATGTTGGTACGCCGAATACGAAGACGCGGCTCGATCTGGACAGGGGCAACAGCGCGAACGACCAGCGGCACCGGTTCGTGAACACGTTTGTTTACAACCTGCCGTTTGGCAGGGGGCAGCGCTTCCTGAGCAAGGCGCCGGGCATCGTGAATCAGGTTTTGGGCGGATGGTCGGTGTCGAATCTGACGAACCTGAGCGCAGGTCTGCCGTTCACGGTTTATGCGAGTACGACGGTGGATTTCAGTGGCTACAACCAGCTGAACGACCGGCCGGACGTGATTGGTTCGGGTCCGCTGGTGCTGAATCGCAGTAACCCGGATAACTTCCTCGATCCGGCTTATTTCGGCAAGGCGAATAATCAGATTTGCCCGGGATACAGCGCGGCTTCAAACCAGCGTTCGAATGCTGGTTGTGCGCCGGCGGGGCGGACCGGGACTTCGGGGCGGAATGCCTACCAGGGACCTGGGATTGTGAATGTGGATTCGAGTGTGACCAAGAAGTTCCCGGTGATTAAAGAGCGGATTTCGCTGGAATATCGGGCGGATTTCTTCAACATTCTGAACCATACGAACTTTGCGTTGACGTCCGGCAACCGGACGCTGAATAGTGGGTCTTTTGGGCAGCTGAGTGCGACGTCGAACCAGATTTACGGGGGTCCGCGGGTGATTCAGATGACGCTGCGGGCGACGTTCTAGCGGGAAGGATCGCAGGGCAGATTGCGGAGAGCGGGGCCGGGATTTCCTGGCCCCGTTTGCGCGTTTGAAGCTGTTGCGATGAGATCTGACCGCGCGGACGTGCACGATGGATAGAGTTGACTATGGGGTTGCCAGTGGCGGAACGCGGCGCTTTGTGGCCTGCTCGAAGGCGTATCCGAGTTCCAGCAGTTTCGGCTCACTACAACTCATGCCGGTGAAGCTGACTCCGAATGGCGCAGGCTTCGGTTCGAAGCCTGCCGGGAACGGGGGATTGGCCGTATTGGGGACCATCGCGAAGGGAACGATTACAGTCGGGTAGCCGGGCTTGGCCGCGATGCCCGCGCCGTTGGGACCGGGGAACAGAAGGGCGTCGAGTTTATTCGTTTTCATGGCCGCGTCGATGCCGTTCGTGCCTGCCAGTTCAATATCTTTCGCGCGGTCGGCCTCGTAGCGGGCGCGGTCAGCCTGGAGATCCATTTCATCGGAAATATCGAGTTGGGACTGGCCGTAGCGAATGGCTCCCGCAGTGATGTGGGTGATGTTCCATTCGCGCAGTTCGGTGAGTGTCTTCACGGGGGCGGTGGGGCCGAGGGTGGCGAGGAAAGCGTTGAAATCGCGCTTCATGCCGTACTTGAGAACGGCGGAGCAATTGGCGTCGCGACCCTTTACGCTGTTGAGGCCGGAGCACTGGTTCCAGAGGGCGAAATTCTTATCGGGATCCTGAGTGGAGATGCTGGGGATGTCCACGGGGTCAACGATGACGGCTCCCTGCTGTTTCAGGATGTCGATTGCTTCGGTCATGGCGCGGGCCTGTTCGGGAGTGAGCGGGTCGCCATTACCGCCGCGGCCGGCGCCCGGTTCGGGGGCTCCGGTGCGCTGCGGGATTTTGGACCGTTCGTAGAAAAACGCGCGGGGGATGCCGATGCGGGCACCTTTGAGGCCGTCGGCTTTGAGAAATTTCGTGTAGTCGCGACCGGGGGCCGGGGTGCACAGTTTGGTGGCTGCATCGTTTGGATCAGGCGTTGCGCTTTCGAGCGCGCCGAACATAATGGCTGCATCGGTAACGGTGCGCGCCATGGGGCCTGCGGTGTCCTGATCGGCGGTGATGGGAATCACGCCATAGCGGCTGATGCGGCCCACTGTTGGCTTGATGGCAGCCAGCATGTTCTGATTCGAAGGACTGAGAATGGAGCCGGAGGTTTCGCTGCCGACGTTACCCAGCCAGAAGCTGGCGGCGGTGCCGACGCCGGAACTGGAACCACCGGTGGTGAGGACGGGACGACCGTCGTTGGAACCTTCGCGCGGGTCGCGACGGGGGTCGTAAGGGTTGTAGCCGAAGCCGCGCACAGCGTTGTAGTTGGCGGGCATGGGAGTGGGCGCGCCGGCGACCCAGTTGGCAAGTTCGGAGAGGCCCGTTTTGGCAATGATGATGGCCCCGGCGTCGCGGAGGTTTTTCACCAGCGTCGCGTCATACGGGGGCAGGTAGCCTTCGAAGGCAAGGGCGCCGCCGGTGGTGACGATATCGTGCGTCAGGATATTGTCTTTGAGCGCGACGGGGATGCCGTGCAGGGGGCCGCGAATACGGCCCTGGGCGCGTTCGCGGTCACGCTCGTCGGCTTCTTTCAGCGCATTGGGATTGACGGTGATGATGCAGTGGAGTTTGTCCTCATACATGCCGATGCGGGCCAGGTAGAGCGTGACCAGTTCGCGGGAGGTGAGGCGCTTTTGTTCGAGAGCTGCGCGGATCTCGGGTATGCCTGCTTCGACTACGTTGAAGGGAGCCGCCGCGAAGAGGGTAAGCGGCGCAGTGAGAAAAAGCAGAAGCGACTTCATGTTTTATTTGGCCGCTTTCTGACAGGCGTCGTTGAACGTGAAGAGTTTCTTTGTGTAGTCCTGAGTGAGGCGCTGGTCTTTGCCGTTGGGTCCGGTGATCCAGATGTATTCGTCGTCGTAGCGAATCGGCACGGTCTTGCCGCGCTCGCCGAGCAGATTATCCGGCAGCACGCGGCGGGTCTGCACGCGGATCTTTTCGTGGCCGATCATGATCTTACTGTTGACGTCGAAGCAGAAGTAATAATCGCTGTTGCCGAGGAAACAGTTCTTGCAGAGGTACTCGGCGTGATCGAGTACAACGGCCTGTGCCGGTTTGCTTTCCTCCTTCTTTTTGTCTTTGGGGATGCCAGGCAGGGCGGCGAGAAGGAGGAGGGCGAGAAGGCGGGCTGTCATGTGACTTATATTAGCGTGCGAAAATCGGCCACATGCCGGTGAAACGCCTGTTGGGTGCTGTGTTGCTGATTGTGTCGCCGGTCTCAGGGCAGTTGGCCCACGAGATTTTCAAAGAGCTGATTGAGATCAACACGACGGATTCGGTGGGTGACAACACGGCTGCAGCGAAGGCGATGGAGAAGCGATTCCTGACTGCGGGGTTCGCCCGTGAAGATGTGAAGGTGCTGGTTCCGGAGGGCTTTCCGCGCAAGGGAAATCTGGTGGTGCGGTTGCATGGGGCTCCAGGCGGTAAGCTCAAGCCGATTCTGCTGCTGGGCCATCTGGATGTGGTGGAAGCGCGGCGCGAAGACTGGACGACGAATCCGTTTGAGTTCGTGGAGAAGGACGGCTACTTCTACGGGCGCGGCACGCAGGATGTGAAGGACTATGACGCGGTGATGATTGCCGCGCTGCTGCGGTTCAGGCAGGAAGGCTATGTGCCTTCGCGGGATCTGATTCTGGCGCTGACATCGGATGAAGAGAGCGGCCCTGCGAACGGGGTGAACTGGCTGCTGAAGAATCACAGGCAGTTGCTGGACGCGGAGTTTGTGCTGAACGGCGATGCGGGCGGCGTGACGACGGAGAACGGTCGGGCGATTGAGATTGGCGTGGGTGCGGCGGAGAAGCTCTATGCTGATTTCCAGCTCACGGTGACGAACCCCGGCGGTCACAGTTCGCGGCCACCGGCGGAGAACGCGATTTATCGTCTGTCGGAGGCCCTGGCGCGTCTTTCGCACGCACCGTTTCCGTTCGAACTCAACCCCGTGACACGGGCGTACTTCGGGAAGCTGGCGTCGCATGAGACGCCGAAGAACGCGGCGGATATCAAAAGGATTCTGCAACTTCCGCCGATTGCGACAGCTGTTGCGCGCCTCTCGACAGACCCGCGATTCAATGCCTTGTTGCGAACCACCTGCGTGGCCACGCGCCTGACAGCGGGGCATGCGAACAATGCGCTGCCACAGACGGCGCAGGCGGTGGTGAACTGCCGGATCCTGCCGGGGCATTCACCGGAGGAAGTGCGCGGGCAGTTGATTGCAAAACTGGCGGACGCAAAGGTGGTGGTGCGGTACATCGAAAGCAGCACCGGCAAAGCACTGGAAACAGCACCGGATCAAGCCGGGTTGCCGCCCGCTGCACCGATGCCTGAAGTGGTGAAAGCGCTGGAGCGCGTTGCCGACACCATCTGGCCTGGCGCGGGGCTGGTGTTGAACATGTCTACAGGTGCTTCTGACAGCAAATACACGCTGGCCGCAGGGATGCCGAGCTTTGGCGTTGGGGAGATTGCAGTGGAGAGGAATGACGACCGCTCCCATGGCAAAGATGAACGGATTAAAGTAAGTTCGTTCGACCAGGCGGTGGATTTCTTTGATCGATATTTGCGGGTGCTGACGACAGTTCGGGTTGCGCAAAGGCTTCCTGGTTGAGACGGTTCCCCGACCGTGCACTTCTCACGAGCATGCAAAGGAATGCATATCGTGCTTGCGCCCCTCCACTCACGGGCCGGGGTTTCCTGAACACAGGTTTCCTGCGCGCGTTGCTTCGTGGGTAGCAATTGTGGCGGCTCGCGGCAGCTACGCATTTCTCACTTGCCCGATCACTGAACCCGGGTTTGTCCGGGTGCTGTGACAGGCGCCGCAGTACGGATTGACCGGCGCTCAGGCGCGAATGCTTCTCTTACCGGACGAAGTCTCCAGCAAACCACCGACGGACATTTAGCGGAACTCGAACTGGACAACGATTCCGTGCCGGCGACACTGGATGAACGGACACCCGGCGCGTTCATCATGCCGGGCTAACTGCTCACTGCCCCGCCCGCAGAGTTTTTCCACCGTATACACCCGCGTGCAGCGGTTCGCTAAATTGGATTGGTGGCACAAATCCTCGACGGCAATCAGACGCGCGACCAGATCAAGGCGGAATGCCGTCCGCGGGTAGACCGGGTGTTTGAACAGACGGGTCGGCCGCCGGGGCTGGCGGTGGTGCTGGTGGGGAACAATCCGGCATCACATGTTTATGTTCGGGCGAAGACCAAGACGGCGGCAGAGCTCGGTATCTACAGCGAGAGCATCAGTCCGGATGCGTCGATATCGACAGAACAGCTGCTGCAGTTGATTCGTGTGTTGAATCACAGACCGGAGATCGACGGAATTCTGGTGCAGTTGCCGCTGCCGCCGCACATCGATGAGCAGGCGATTTTGCTGGCGGTTGCTCCGGATAAGGACGTAGACGGATTCCATCCGTTCAACATGGGATTGCTGGCCACGGGACGCCCGGGACTGCGACCCTGCACGCCCGCCGGCGTGATTCAAATCCTGCAACGGTACCAGATTCCGATGGCAGGCAGGAACGCGGTGGTGGTGGGCCGCAGCACGATTGTGGGCAAGCCGATGGCGCTGCTGCTGCTGGCGGAAAACGCGACGGTAACCATCTGCCATTCCCGAACTGCTGACCTGCCTGCGGTTTGCCGCAACGCGGACATCCTGGTGGCCGCAATCGGGCGCGCCGCGATGATCACGGCCGATTACATTAAGCAAGGCGCGGTGGTGGTGGATGTGGGCATGAATCAGGTGACAGTGCGCGCGGAAGCCGAGCGGATTTTCGACGCAGAGCGATTGGCCACGTTTGATAAGCGCGGCAGCCTGCTGGTGGGCGACGTGCATCCCGGCGACATGGCGCGGCTGTCGTCGGCTTACACGCCGGTACCGGGCGGCGTGGGCCCTCTGACGATTGCCATGCTGATGATGAACACGGTGGAGGCGGCGGAGCGCCG
>JBBQDH010000229.1:0-9643 GCA_038319515.1 Bryobacterales bacterium | reverse complement strand
ATGTGGAACGTCGCCGACGGGGCTGGAAATTCTGGTGGCGTAACCCCCTGGCAGGAACCACACTGCTGATTTCCCCGAAGCCATGCGAGTGTTAGCCCTTGCGCATAATCGCCACGGTACAATCCCCCCATGCGCGTCCGCCTGACCTCATTTCTCCTCGCTTCACTAGCCTTCTCACAAAGCCGCGCGCCAACCCACCAGTCTTTCCTGACCGGCAATCCCGCTGACGCAAAATCCAAACCCTCTGCGGGCTTCGCGCTTGTGGGTGGCGGCAAAGATGTCGATGCCGCCTTTGAGTGGTTCGTGAAGAAAGCGGCAGGTGGCGACGTCGTCGTGCTGCGCGCCTCCGGAGCAGATTCCGTCGAGTCTCTGGTCATCAAGACCCCCGAAGCCGCCCACGATCCGACCGTAATCGGGAAGATTAGCAACGCCGAAGCCCTCTTCATTGCCGGTGGTGACGAGTGGAACTACGTGCACATCCGACGCCCCTCGCCCCTGCGCGCCGCCATGCAGAGCCTGATTGACCGTGGAGGCCCCACAGGCGGCACCAGCGCCGGTCTCGCCGTGCCGGGGCAATACTCTTTCACTGCGGGAAAGGACACTGTCAACTCCCCGCAGGCGCTCGCCAATCCTTACGATGAGCACGTCACCATCGGAACCGATTTTCTCCATATCCCGTTACTCAATAACGTCATTACCGACTCCCGCTTTGTGCGACGCGACAGAATGGGGCGCCTCCTCGTCTTCCTCGCACGCAACCTTACAGATCAAAAACCCATTGAAGCTCGCGCCATCGCCATTGATGAGCGGACTGCCGTATTACTCGAACCCACCGGCGTCGCCTCCATTGCGGGCGAAGGCCCCGCGTACTTTCCGCGCGTGTCGGGCCGCCCGGAAATTTGCCGGCCCGGCACCCCGCTCACGCTCCGCCATATCTCTGTATACAGCGTGAAACAGGGCGGTCGTTTCGATGTGAAGTCCTCGACCGGCACCGGCGGCGAAGCGTACGGGTTATCGGTGGAGGCAGGAGTGATCCACTCCACTCAGTCCGGCGGAGCAACAGACTGATGAAACAACATCTCTTGCTTCTCTGTATCGCCACCACTTCTGTCCTCGCGGCCGCGGAGGCCGATCTCATCCTCCACCACGGCAAAATCGTCACTGTCGACAAAGCCTTCTCCCTCCAGCAAGCCATCGCCATCAAGTCAGGCCGCATCACGGCCATCGGCTCCAATGCCGAGGTCCTTCGTGAGCAGGGGCCGGCCACCCGCCTGATCGACCTCCAGGGCAAAACAGTCCTGCCCGGCCTCATCGATTCGCACGTTCACATCATCAGCTCCGCGCTGAGCGAGGCCCGCGTCAAACTACCCGTCTTCGACAGCATCCGCACCATTCAGGACTACATTCGGGCCAGGGCAAAAACTACTCCGGAGGGCGCGTGGATCGTCATCCCCCGCACCCTCCCCCCGCGCTTGAAAGAAATGCGCATGCCCACAAAGGCAGATCTCGATGTCACCAAAGTCCACCCCGTGGCCTTCGATGGCAGCTATGTCTGGTCCGCCAACTCTCTGGCGCTTAAACTCAGCGGCATTACCCGTGACACCCCGGACCCGCCCGCGGGCCAGGTCGTCAAGGGCGCTGATGGTGAGCCCAACGGCATCCTCCGCAATGCCGCACAGCTTCTCAAAGGTGTTCCCTCGCCCGATCAGGGCCAGGATGAAGAAAAGGCCGCCGCAGTCGAAAAGCTCCTCGGCCTCTACGCCGCCGCCGGACTCACCTCAGTGGCCGACCGCGCCATTGAACCGCCTGACGTCCCGTTCTTCGAACGCCTCAAGGCGCAGGACCGCCTGCCCGTCCGCGTCGTCCTCACGTGGCGTGTCAATTCCAATCGTCCGGTCGCCGAAATCATCCGCGAAATCAACTCGACGCCGCTCACGACGAATCAGGGCGATGACCGCCTCAAAATGGGCAGCTTCAAAGTCACTCTCGATGGCGGCCAGAGCGTGGGTACCGCCTACCAGCGCGTTCCGTATGGCCCGTTCGGCAGACAGCTCTACGGTCAAACCGATCCCGACGCCCGCGGCATGCTTTTCGTCCCGCCCGATAAACTGCTGCAGATTTTCCGCGCCGCACGGGACAAAGGCTGGCAGTTGACCGCTCATGTGCAGGGCGGGGCAGCCATCGATACCCTGGTGGCCACTTTCGAAAAACTCAACGCCGAAAAACCTATCGCGCCCTCCCGCTCCCACGTCATGCATGGCAGTTACATGAGTCTCGAAACCATTCTCAAGATGAAGGCGCTGGGTGTCACGGTCGACGCGCAGGCCGCCTGGCTCCACCTCGACGGCCCTGCTCTCAGCCGCGTCTTCGGAACTGCCAACATGCGCTACTTCTTCCCCCTGCGCACCTTCATCGATAACGGCATCAACGTCGCCGGCGGCAGCGATCACATGATGGGCCACGATAAGAACCTCGCCGTGAACCCCTTCAATCCCTTCCTCAACATGTGGATGGCCATCACCCGCCGCACAACCGAGGGCGTCACCCTCTACCCGGAGGAAGCCATCACCCGGCAGGAAGCCCTCAAAATGCACACCATGTGGGCCGCGTGGCAGGAGTTCAGCGAAACCTCCAAGGGCTCGCTCGAAACCGGTAAGCTCGCCGACCTGGTCGTCATCGACCGCGACTTCCTGATGTGCCCGGTGGAAGAGATCCGCTTGATCGAGCCCCTCCTGACCATCGTGGGCGGCAAGGCCGTCTACACAGCGCCCGCCATGCGGTAAGGGCTTGTTCCGAAATATCCACACCACTTGAACGCCGTCGGGTGCTACCGTGGCGCTGGCCATATTGTCGCCAGCCATTCCGGGCTTTCGACCCTGGCGAGAACTCAGCTGATCCTCCACTCCACCAACGGCCCCCCAGGTGCTCTACCGACCTTCCAGGCAATCTGCCGGGCGAATGGAGTGGAATGGCAAATAAGGCGATCTTTGGCATCATCGGCGGACTGGTTCTCGTCGCAATCATCATCGGAGTTTCCATCAGCGGAACTTACAACTCCCTTGTCCAGCTCGATCAGGCCACCCAGTCCCAGTGGGCCCAGGTCCAAAACGCCTATCAACGACGAGCCGACCTTATCCCGAACCTGGTCGCTACAGTCAAAGGCGCCGCGAACTTCGAACAGGGCACCATGATTGCCGTTACCCAGGCGCGCGCCAGAGTCGGCCAGGAGGCTCCCGCAAGTGCCGGAGCCGCCAGCGATCCCGCAGCGTTCAAGCGCTATCAACAGGCCGAGGACGGGCTGTCTTCAGCGATCTCCCGGCTACTCGTCGTCACGGAAAATTACCCTGACCTCAAAGCCACCGCCAATTTCCGCGATCTCCAGGCCCAGCTCGAAGGCACCGAAAACCGTATCACCGTGGAGCGTCAGCGCTTCAACGACGCCGCGCAGAGTTTCAACACGAAGCGACAAACATTTCCCACCGTGCTGATCGCCGGGTTCTTCGGCAACACCTTCGCGGTCAAGCCCTACTTTCAGGCTCAGCCCGGCACGGAGAAGGCTCCCGAGGTGAAATTCTAACCTTGCGACTGCGCTTCCTGACGCTCCTTGCCGCACTGGTCGGGGGACTCGGCTGCTCAAACGCCGTCCTGCAGGGCGCGGAAACGCCCATCCCCCCGCCTCCTTCCCGGTGGGTCACAGACACCGCAGGCTTCCTGTCACCGGAAACGGTACGTTCCCTTGATGCCCGGCTCGCCGCCTGGGAGCAATCCACCGGGCACCAGATCCTGGTCTACATCGCCCCCACCACCGGTGATGCGCCCATTGAAGACTGGGCGGTGCGTTCGTTCGCGAACTGGAAGGTGGGACGCAAAGGTCTGGATGACGGTCTGGTTCTCTTCATCATGTCCCGCGACCGCAAGTTGCGAATTGAGGTTGGCTATGGGCTCGAAGGCACTGTGCCAGATGTCACTGCTTCCCGCATCATTAATGAAGTAATGGTTCCCAAAATCCGGGATGGTCATCCGGATGATGCCGTAACGGCCGGCATTGACGCACTCACCGCAATCATCGGCGGTAAAGCTGCCGCGCCGTTAACCACACAGAGGACCGAGCCCTCCAGGCCAGTCAGTCTTTTTCAGTGGATCTTCTACGGCATAGCCGGGGTCATGTTGCTGATCCTGTTGATCACACATCCCAGCCTCGCGTTTTTCCTGCTCGGCAGCATCCTGTCCGGTGGCAACGGACGGGGCAATGGTGGCGGTTTTGGTGGCAGCGGATTCGGGGGGGGCGGGGGTCGGTCCGGAGGCGGAGGAGCGAGCGGATCATGGTGATGACAAAGGCTAAACTTCTCCGCTCTCTTGACAGAGAACGCCTCAAGGCAGAAATCCGCCAGGCAGAACAGCGGATTTCCGGCGAGATCCGCGTCTCCATCTCACCGGTCTTTTGGGGTGACGTTCGAAAAGCCGCCGAAAAAGCATTCCTGCGCATGCAATCGAACATCGCCACCGACGGCAATGCCGTCCTCTTCTTTGTCGTTCCCGCCCGCCGCACTTTTGTCGTTCTCGGTGGCAGCGGCATCCATGCCAAAGTTGGCCAGCAGTTTTGGCAGCAGATCTCGGACCAACTCTCGGCAGGGTTTCGTGAGGGCGACTTTACCAACAGCCTCCTCCTGGCAATCGCAGCGGTAGGCAAAGCCGCGGCATAGTCGGCGGTCTTGCCGCCGACTTACCTCTTGTGGGACCTAATATCCCCACCGTTTTTATCTGCCCCGGCTACCAGCGCTCCCGGATAGTCCGGGACCCGGCCCCGACGCAGCGGCCACCGCTCTCCCCGCAAGCTTATCCTCCAGCGCCGCTATCTGCTGCGCCTGATCGATATTCAGCGACCCCTGGCTTCGCATCAGCACATACAAAACCTTCGCCCGCTGCCAGTACTGCTGCGCATCGCACTGCTTCGGCTTCACCGCCTCGCAGGCATCGCCCAGTGCCCCCAGGCTCTCGGCAACCTGAGCCTGCGTGTGCAGAGACGGATTGGTCCGGTTCACACCCTCTGTAAACTCCAACCCGTTCTTCGCCAGATCCACCGCCTCGCGATCCCCTCCCCGCGCCATGTTCTCCGCCAGCAGCGTATAGGCCGTCGCCACCAGATCCTGATACCGCTGGTTTCCCGGGTCTGAATCCATCAGCTTCTTCCGGATCTCCACTCTGACCACCGGCGAATACCCCCTCAGCGTTACCGCCGCGGGGCAGAAATCGACCACAGCGATCATGATTCCAATACAGTAGACGGGGCCCGCAACAGGCCGTCTTTCAGGCGGCCTGTTGCGGTCAAACAGACCGCTGGCAGCCTTCGTTCCGGACCAACTTCTCCAGTCCAGTCTCGGCCGTCGGTGCATCTTTCAGCCTGGCAGTGGAGTTGGCACTCAAGTTCCGGATGACCCTCGCGGGCTTCGTCCGCGACAATCCGGTTAAATCCTCTCCGTGCCCCCTGGCCGCTGAACCTACGGCCCTGTTGTCAACATGGTTTCGCAACGGCTCTTCAACTGTCGTGTCCGAAAGCTGAGCGTATCCACCAACTAACATCCCGCTCCCCGGCGAAAGCCGGCTCGCTCTCGGCGAACTCCCCAAACAGAACGCCGCGTCTCCTCGTTCCAAACGCGCTCTGGCGATTGACGTGCAGGAACAAGATGCAGAGCGCTGTTTTCTTTCGGCCGGCTCCACCACCGCCGCAACGCGTGAGTTTTATTCCACACCCAGGGAGCAAATCATGAGCAGGTTAAAGCACAAAGTGAAGAAAACGACAGGCGATGTCGCAGGCGTGGCAGAAAAGTCGAAAAAGCAGACAAGCGAGCCCGTTAAAATTGACCCTTGTCAGGAGCGGGCGACCGCCCCTTCCCGCCTGCCTGTAACCACCTGAGTGCCGCGCGTGGGCCGCGAAATAAGCCCCGCCACTCCCTCCGGTTTCCGTTTCCGCCAGACCACACTGCGGCGGGCATATTCAGCAACGCAAGGAGAAATTACGAAATGTATCAGCTCAGCTTACGTCTTTTGTCCTGTGCCATCCCTCTCATCACGTTGGGATGCGGCGCCGGTTCCAGGCTTCCCATCTCAGCCGGATTTGGAGCCCATCCCGGGCTTCCGCCAATCACGCATTCGCTGATTCCTACTGTCAATGTAGTGAATGCCAAAGCATGGGAGTCGGGCGCACACCCCATCCCCGCGCCGGGAACAACCGTAGCACCTCTTGCCACCGGCCTCGATCATCCCCGCTGGCTTTATGTCCTTCCCAACGGCGATGTGCTGGTGGCTGAAACCAACGCCCCGCCGCGCCCCGACAATTCCAAAGGGATCAAAGGCTGGTTCTTCTCCCACTATCAGAAAAAGGCCGGGGGCGCCGTGCCAAGCGCCAATCGAATCACTCTTCTGCGTGATGCGGACGGTGACGGCATTGCCGAAACCCGCTCCGTCTTCCTCTCAAACCTGAATTCTCCCTTCGGAATGGTCCTCGTCGGCCAGACCCTTTACGTCGCGAACACAGACGCCGTTGTGAGCTTCCCCTATATGGAGGGCCAGACACAAATTACTGCACAGTCCACCCGCATTGTCGATTTACCTGCCGGACCGCTGAACCATCACTGGACAAAGAATCTCGTCGCCAGCCCGGACGGTCTGACCCTCTATGCCGCCATAGGCTCCAACAGTAACGCTGCGGAAAACGGTCTCGCGGTCGAAGAGGGCCGTGCCGCCATTTGGGCTATCAATCCCGCAACCCGCGAACATTATGTGTACGCCTCGGGCCTGCGAAATCCCGTGGGAATGGCGTTTGAGCCTGACAGCGGAGCGCTCTGGGCCGCGGTAAACGAGCGCGACGAACTCGGTAACGATCTGGTTCCTGACTACATGACCTCGGTGAAAAAGGGCGCCTTCTACGGCTGGCCATTTAGCTACTACGGTTCCCATCCCGATCCCCGTGCGAAGCCCCCGCGCCCCGACCTCATTGCCTCCGCAGTCGTGCCGGACTACGCGCTGGGAGCGCACACCGCCTCTCTGGGACTGGCGTCATCCCAGGGAACCACCCTGCCCCCGCAGTTCAGCCATGGCATGTTCGTCGGTCAGCACGGTTCATGGAACCGCAAGCCCCGCAGCGGTTATAAAGTAATCTTTATTCCCTTCACAAACGGCCGTCCCTCCGGACCTCCCGTCGACGTCTTAACCGGTTTCGTCCAGGAAAATGGCAATGCCATGGGACGTCCCGTGGGGGTCGCCGTCGACAGGAAAGGCGCACTCCTCGTGGCCGACGACGTCGGCAACACCATCTGGCGCGTCACAGCCGCACCCAACTGAGGAACCCGGATACAATAAACTTTACCTGCGGTGCTGTCTCCCGGCCTTCGTGTCCCCGACGACACAAAAAGCACGCCGCCGCGCTGCGTATCGAAATCGCTTTCCCGGGAGCCAAAATGCTGTCAAGACGCTCATTTTTATTTACGTCAGGAGCCGCCGCCACCCTGCCCGTTTTCGCCAGTGCCCAACAGGGAGGCGGTCGCGGCCCGCTACCCCCAGCCATCGCAGCGCTCCAGTCCATGGCAGGCCAGGCCCGCCCCATCACCAATGCCGAACGCGAAGCCCGCATCGAACGCGCCCGCGCCCTCATGGCCGCCGGGAAAATCGACGCCATTGTCCTCACCGGCGGAGCCTCGCCCGACTACTTCACCAGCCTCCAGCTCGGTGGCGGCGAACGCCTGTGGGCCCTCGTCATCCCCGCTAAATCCAACCCCTTCCTCGTCGTCCCGGCCTTCGAAGAAGACCGTGCCCGCGAAATTATCGCCGGAACGCCCGTCGAAAAAGAAGCCTCCATCCGCACCTGGCAGGAAGACGAAAATCCCTACCAGCTCCTGATCAGGACTCTCAAGGACCGCAACATCATCTCCGGCAAAATCGGCATCGAAGAGACCGTCAAATTCGTCTTCGGCGATGGCATCGCCAAAGCAGGCGCGCCATCCTTCCAGATCGTCAGCGCCACTCCCATCACCGCCGGCTGCCGCATGATCAAGGATGCGCATGAGGTCGAGTGCCTCCGCCTCGCCGGTCAGGCCACCATCCGCGTCTACGAAGCCGTTTACAAATCGCTTGCAGAGGGCATGACTCAGCGCGATGTCAGCGCCCTCGTCCAGGCCGCCTACGCCCGCGTCGGCTTCGTCGGCAACGCCAGCCTGAACATCGGCGAATTCACCGCCTCCCCCCACGGCTCCCGCACCCCCCAAACCATCCGCGAAGGCACAATCCTCATGCTCGACGATGGCTGCCGCGTCGAAGGCTACACCTCCGATATCACCCGAACCTTCGTCCTCGGCAAGCCCACTGACAAAATGCGCCAGGTTTTCGACGTCGTAAAACGCGCCCAGAAAGCAGCGCTGGAAGCAGCCAAACCCGGCGTCCCCAATGAGGCTGTTGATGCCGCCGCCCGCAAAGTAGTGATCGATGGTGGCTACGGCCCCGGCTTCAAATACTTCACCCATCGCGTCGGCCACGGCCTCGGCATGGAAATGCACGAGTGGAGTTACCTCGTCAAAAACGACATGTACGGCTGGCCCCCGAACCCCGTCCTCAAAGCCGGCATGGTCTTCAGCGACGAACCCGGCATCTACATCAAAGGCGAGTTCGGCGTCCGTCTCGAAGACGACCTCCACGTAACCCCCAACGGCGCCGAGCTCCTGACAGACCCCAGCCCGTCCCTCGAACATCCCTTCGGCTAAGCGCGGCTCGCCCGCCCGTCACTCGTTGCGAATAGCAGTTACCGGATCCACCAGCATCGCCCTGCGCGCCGGCAGCCATAAAGCCACGCCGGCCACCGCAAGCATCAGCAGCGAAAGTCCTGCGTAAACCGAAATATCCGTGGTGCTCACCTGGTAAATCTGCGCCCTGATCAGCGGCGTCAGCAAGAGCGACGCTACGATGCCGACCGCCAGCCCCGCAACGGTCAGCTTCAGACCTTGCCGGAACACCAGCCCCAGAATGTTTCTTGGCGCGGCCCCCAAAGCCAGGCGCACGCCAAACTCGGCGGTGCGCTGCGTCACGATGTATCCCGGCAATCCCGAAAGCCCCACCGCCGCCAGACCAAGCGCCAGCAGCGAAATACACCCCGTTACCCACGCCATATAGCGCCGGTTGGTGAACGAGCGGTCCACCAGCGACTGAAGCGTCCGGATCTTCCACATCGGCTGGTCCTTGTCCACTGACCAGATAGCGCGCTGAACGCTGCGCGTCATGGCCCCTGCATCGCCCTTGGCCAGCACTGTCAGCGTGGCGAAAATGGAAGGATCCTGCGCGTACGGACCATAAAACTCCGCCAGATCCGTGTCATCCAGCGCGTTCTGCATCGCGTCGCCCACCATCCCCACCACCGTCGCCGCCACCACCACGTTCTTCCCCGCAGGCAGTTGAATCTGCCGCCCCACCGCTTTTTGGCCGGGCCGGTACTTCGCCGCGAACGACTGACTCACAATCACCACCGGCGGCGTATTGGGCTGATCCGTGAACGCGAAATCGCGCCCCGCCAGCAATGGAATACCGACCGTTCGGAAATAACCGGGGCTGGTCGGGTCCTTCATCTCAATATTTGACTGCAGTTCGTCGTCAAGGTCCT
>JBBQDH010000228.1:0-9652 GCA_038319515.1 Bryobacterales bacterium | reverse complement strand
CGCCGCCAGCGTTGATTCTGAGCCGGGATCAAACTCTCATTTTTATAATGTGAGATGATTGTCGCCCCGGTTGAACTCAATGTTCTGACGAAGTTATTAGTGCATCCAATCAGATTGTCAAAGATCTTTACCATCCTCCATCCACCCCCTTGCAGGCGTAAATGACAATGGCAGGCCTCGAAACTTGTTGACTCAACACCAACTTTCAGGCCTAAACCCGTCTGCCGGTCGCCCGTATGAATACGGCGCAAGGAACTCTTACATCCCTTAATTAAATCACTTTACTGCTTTTGGTTGAAAGAACCACCAAGAAGGCCATGTCGAATAGCGTGATGCTACTCTACAGTTTTTACCTACCTTAAGGAACTAGGTCTTCGGGTGTGAAAGCTTCTCACATCCTTCGGTACTACCCAAATTGAAGTTACCACATCGAAACCGCTCTTCGCAACCGCTTTTTTACAGCAGCGATGTTGAGGCCTTGTTTCCGGCGGCTCGCTTGCTCTCGGGTACTTCTGCAGAATAGCATCCATTCGGGGCCTCCGCAACCATTTCGTCATGTGATTTTCTTAATTTTTTTGGTGTGATGGTGACAGACCAGTATGCGACATCTCTATCTGCACGGATTTGCGTCGGGCCCGATGTCCCGCAAAGCACAAAGTTTTCGGCGGGCGTTGGCGTGGCACGGGCTGGAGCTTGAGATCCCTGACCTCGCTGAGGGTGACTTCGGGCATCTGACGATTTCCGGTCAACTTACAGTGGTTGAGAGAACCCTGCATGGGGAGGCTGCCTGCCTTGTCGGTTCGTCGATGGGGGGGTATATTGCGGCCCTGTACGCCGCGGGACACCCTGAGATCACGAGACTGGTCCTGCTGGCGCCGGCGTTTTCGTTTGCTTCGCGGTGGGAGTTGCTGACCGGGCACGAGAAGCTTCGGCTGTGGCGGGAGACGGGTTGGCTGGATGTTTACCATTACGGCGACAGGTGTGATCGGCGTGTGCATTTCGGGCTTTTTGAGGACGCGCTCAGACACCCGCTCAGCCCTGACTTTGGGCAGCCCGCTCTCATCCTTCATGGTGTTCACGACGTGACCGTGCCTTGTGAATTATCGAGGGCGTTTGTGGAGAGGCACCCGACTGCGGAGTTGGTTGAGTTGGATTCCGACCATGAGCTGCTGAATGTTCTGCCTGAAGTGGTTGAGCGGGGAATTGCTTTTCTTCTCCCGGCGAAATAGAGGCCACGTGGGTTCGACTGTCCGTTTTGGAACCAGTTTTCCGGGAAAGTTCGGGTTAAATCGTGACGGACGCGGTCCGCGGAGGGTGTTGATTTGACACACTAAACGGCGTGGAATCGGTGTTGAACTGATAAACACAGTCTTTACTTCCCAAACGAGCCACCCTGCCCGCCCGGTCATCCCGCGTGCGGCGGTGCGGTGACGGCGGAGCCGGGTTGCATGGTTCAAGGTGGCGTTCGTTATGGGCGATGCTGCGATTGATTGCGCGATACGTGAAGCTGCTTGTACGAACGCACATGAACGCCGGTTACAGAGGTCAGGCAGGTTATGGTGGGCGAGCAGGATGGGTTAATCACGAGAAGTCCGAGTGAGCAAAACACGAATTGAAGCGCGGGCCGGGATCGCGGGCTGCAGTAAAAGGTGGATCCGGGCTCTCTAAGAGCTCACGCACATCGACCGGTTCTACTCCGAAAATGTGATTGGGTTGCTCTTGGCAGGGCAACATCACGCCGAATTCCGCAACGACTGTTGGCACCCGGGGTCTGGTTAAAGGACATGGACAATGGTCACCTGCGGCGATGCTGTTTTCCGGATTGGCGATCAAAAAGTTGCACGTTGATGTCCGGGCCGATCCGTTCCTGGAGGCCGTGAAGGTGAAAGTGTCCGCAGTCCCGCTCCCTGCCGTTCTCGCCACCGCACCGACACTCAGACTGACTCCGTGTGGAGGCAAGCGGCGCAGGAATTTGGTTCCCATTCGCGAAGCTGATTGAGCTCTGCATGGTGGCTGGCGGTATAGCTTCGGCGAGAAATAGGATGTGTTGGAGGGAACCGCCGGGATTCGAGATAAGAACGTCAAGCTGTACCCGTGCCTGCGCGCCCTTCGGACCTCCGACCTTGCTGGTCGTGACGCTTCCGAAGTTCGCCCCCTTACCGGGTTCACCCGGGGATTCCAACGGCAGAGGAAGATCCGGCGCGAATGAGGCCAGCGGCACTGACATGCAACGAGCGATAAAGCGAACTCCTGCGAAGTACGGACCTACTCGCCGGTAATCCTGCCGGCCAGAACCGAGTTCGGCAAGAGCAACTTGGGGGAGAGCGGAATGGAGCTTTTACCTTTCGATTGACGGTTAATCCAGCACATCGCTTTCCCAGGGGCATGTAACTGGTGAGAATGTTTCGTTAAACTTGTGCGAGTGCGAATTCGTGCCAGTGTCGCGTTTCTCCTGACCACTCGGCTGCTGGGCCAACAGCCTGACACAGTGGGGATGCTGGAAGCGCTGGCTCGGTCGGCAGCAACATTTTCGCGCTCATTCCCCCAACTGACTGCTCGCGAAACACTTTCCCAGAAAGGGCGGCGGGGCGACATGGCGATTCTGAAGCAGGGGCGGAACAGGGAAATCAAAAACGCCGTTTTCACGATACCGGAAACGTTTGAGACACACGAAGTGGTCTCTGAATACAGCTTTGGACCCACGGGAGAGAACCAGGCACTGCATGAAATCCGCAATATCCTGACCCTGGACGGACAGCGCGCGATGGATATCGCTGCTCCCCGCCGTACGCTTACACTCGGTGCGGTTTCGGCGGATGATGAAACGAAAAAGAGTCTGCTGGAGAACCTGGAGCGGGGTCAACTGCAGGGCGCGGCGGTCGATTTCGGCCCACTACTGCTGCTTTTCACCGAGGGTCATCAGAAGGAGTACACCTTCAAATCCGTTGGCCGGCGTTTTGCGGATGCGGAAGCGGTTCTGGTGCTGCGATATCACCAGAATTCCGGCACCGGCGCGCTGACTGAGTTCCGTGAGCGGTCTGAGACGCGGCATCCGTTTGAGGGCGAAATCTGGCTGCGGGAAAGCGATCTGCTGCCGCGACGGGTCACGCTTTCTGCCGAGGAAGTGCTGACGCCAAAGTACATCCTGCGGAACGAAGCTGAGATCGATTATCGACCGACCCCTTACGGGCTGGCCCCGGAAAGCGTGCTGCATCGTCAGTATCTGAATCAGGACCTGCTGGTGGAGAATCAATTCAGGTATTCCGGGTATTACGGAACACCCTTCATCCCATGAGCAAACCTGAGGCAGGAAAACCGGCACCCGACTTTGAACTGATGAGTCAGGACTTCACGAAAGTACGGCTGAGCCAGTTCCGCGGACATCACCCGGTGGTGATTTTTTTCTATCCGAAGGACGACACGTCCGGATGCACGAAGGAAGCATGCGGGTTTCGGGATGCGCGACCGGAGTTTGAAGCGCTGGGAGCAAAGCTGATCGGCATCAGTTCGGATTCGGAAGAGTCGCACGCGCGGTTTGCGGAGAAGTATCGGCTGCCCTTTATACTGCTGAGCGACAGTGGCAGCAAGGTGCGGAAGCTTTACGGGGTGAAGAGCACGCTGGGGATCATTCCGGGCCGCGCGACTTTTGTGATCGACCGCGACGGCGTGCTGATTCACGAATTCTCATCGCAGACAGCGCCAACGCGGCACATTGACGAAGCGCTGGCGGCATTGCGACGCGTGGAGCGGGCCTGGCGGTAACTGTTACACTGTGCATTCCGTGAATCCCGAACAGGCCCCGAATCCCGCACAGGCATTTTCCGTCAAACGCGCCCAGGTTGAGTTCCACAATTTTGCGTCATTCGGTGAACCCGAGCGGGCTTTGCGGGTTTACGCTGAGGAGAACGGGCGGCGCGGCAGCATTCTGCGGCGGCATTTGGAGTTTGTGGGAGAGCGGACGCCGTTCCTCGAAATCGGGTCAAACATTGGCCATTCCAGCTACATGATGGCGAATGAGTTTGGCGCAGATGGGTTTGCGCTGGACATCTCGGCCGATTCACTTCGCTTTGGGCCTACTTTGCAGGAAGCGTGGGGCATGCCGCGCGCGCCGGTTCGGGTGGCCGGCGACGCGGTGAACCTGCCCTTTAAAGACGGCTCGCTGCGGATGGTGCTGGCGTTTCAGATGCTGAGCCAGTTCCTGGATATCGAGCAGGTGTTCCGGGAAGTGAAGCGCGTGCTGGCGCCGGGCGGCGTTTTCTATTTTTCCGAAGAGCCGCTGCGGCGGTCGCTGAGCCTGCGTCTTTACCGCTGCCCTTACTACGAAACGATGAAGCCCTGGGAGCGCAGGCTGCATGACTGGGGTTTGCTGGGTTACCTGGTGCAGGACGTGATCGGCGCGCATCAGGAAGAGAGTTTCGGGATCCGGCAGAATCACCGGATGTATCTGGACGACTGGGACCAACTGATCCGCAAATATTTCGTGGCGCGGGAACTGGAGATGTTCGTGCCGGAACGCGGGTGGGGCGAGCGGATTGTGAAGCAGGCGGCGGTGTTTTCTGATCCGGAGCGATCCCAATGGACGGGCGCGCGCTGGCTGGGCGGAACGCTGTCGGCGTTTTGCCGGAAAGAGGGCCAGGCCCCTGCGGAGTTCCCGTCCATCGATCAGTTTGAGTCCTATTTAAGGTGCCCGGACTGCCATGGGGATCTTTTGCGCGGTGCCGTGACGGAAGACCTGCGCTGCGCGCGGTGTACATATGCGGCGCCGAACCAGGGAGGCGTCTACAACCTGCTTCCCTCGGCGGAGCGGAGCGAATTGTACCCGGGGGATCGGGAAGACATCATTGATTTTTCTTTGCCGGAGCACACCGTGAAGCTGGGGGACGGCTGGTACGGGCTTGAGGGTGTTTACGGAAATAAGTTTCGATGGATTGGGGCGCACGCTTCAGCGCTTCTGAAGAAGGTGACGCCGGGCGGGGCGAAGATTCGCATTCGCGGGCATGCCCCGGAGCATGCGATGACGCACAGCAACGGAATGAAGATTGCGGTGTCGGCGAACGGGAACAAGGTGGGCGAGTGGACGCTGGATCGCCCCGGGCTCTTCATTGTGGAAGGCAGCTTGCCGGATGGAGCGGAATACCGGGTGGATATTGAGGTATCGCCGGTGTGGCGCGCGCCGGGGGATGCGCGGGATCTGACCGTGAACCTGAGTATGATCAGGCTGATTCCGGACGAGTAAAGCCGCGCTGACAGGTTGATGGCGAATAGCAGATCCGGGTGCTGCCGGAACAGCAAATCAGAGTTTCTGAGGGCAGATTCCGAATTGCCAATGTTTGCGTCATATCCCGAAACCAACCGGGAGAACCGGTGTTTACCAAATCGCCGCTGATCTGCGTCGAAATCCTTTCGAAAGACGACACGATGCGGAACATGCAGGACCGGATTGATGACTATGTCGCGCTCGGCGTGCCAAACATCTGAATCCTGGATCCTGTTGCCGGACAGGCATGGGTCTGCTCCACTGGCACTCTCCGCGAACCTGAGGAGCGGACTCCGAGCGTTGCAGGGTCACAGATCCGCATCTCGCCGGGCGAACTATTCACGGAACTCGAATAGGAGACAGGAATAGTGGTTTGAGGTTTCCTTTGCGTCTTAAGTGTTCCTGTCCGGAACGGCGCGGCCGACTGCCGTTCAGGGTGTAGTTCGCACCCGCCGGGGATGCGTTTGGGATGTTCGTGGGATCGCAAGCAGAGATTCGCCCCTGCGGCGACGACGCTGCTGAGCCGGGCGACTCCGACACCGAGCACCAATGCGCCGACATGCAGCGAATTGGTGCTGTCACCGACGAGGTTGAAGGGTCTGATTCACGCCCACCCGCAGCGTACACCACAAGAACGGATTCGGCGTGAATGGCAGTCCCGCATTCTGCCGTTTCCGTAACCCGTTATTAGGTTCCCAGACGTCGGCGTCATCTCGCGCGACCATTCCATCTACCCGGTCTTCACCAGTGCCCTCCGGTCTGTATCGAGATTCGTTCGAAGAATGACTCCCTTCTCAGCATGCAGGACCGCTTCGACGACCACCTTGCGATGCAGGGTTCCGACCACACGTCCGCGGAACCGGACTAAGCCGCAAATTTCTCGCTCCAGTTGATGCGTCCCGTCAGTTGCATGACTAAAAAGAGTGTCACGATGCAGCCGATCGTCCCCGCAAGGCCGGCAAATCCCTTAAGAAAGAAGGCATAAGAAAACAGCACAAGGTAGACGAATTGTGCGGTGGCCGCCTCTGCCAACGCGAACCGAAGTCCCGTCACCAGGCGAAGGTAACTGACCACCAGCGAAATCGAGACGGCAGAACAAATTACAAAGGCCAGATGGATCGAAATGTGATCCACCAGATACGCGAACAGCAGGTGGAAAGAAAAGAAGGCCGCCGCCAAGAAGAAATAGTTCATTGGATGCAGCTGGATATCGCGGATCGTCGTGATGATGAACATCAGGAAAAAGAACATCAGCAGCGATACCGGCGCGAAGAAGCTGATGTTCCCGGCCAGCGGACCTGGCTGTAATTTCTCCGGCATCGCCACACCGATCTGATAGCCCGCAATTAGGTTTTCATAGTGCCAGGTCAGCGCCCAGCCGGATTTCGTCTGCCGTTTCGAGGTGGGCGAAAGCGTGTCCACCGGAAAGTCAACAGCGGCAAAGTTGGTATTCACGGTGAGCAGAAAATTCCGCGCCTGGGTAACGCCCTCGCCAAACCGGTAGCGCCAGGAATCGAGGCCATGCGAACGGTAAGCGCAGAGCAGCGTGACCACCTCGCCCGGCTCCACCATGGAAGTGGCGGTAGTGCCCTGGTTGCCTGAAACGAACGGCAGCGGCTGCCCGTTCACCTCCATCCTGACCACGTCGTAGATTGCCTGACCGGCGGGAAAGGGCAGAGTCCAGGTGATTGGCTGTGCCTCAGCGGCCTTGTTGTGGAACTGATAACTGCCCGCGAAATCGACCACGTACGTGCTGTACCAGAGCAATCCCTTTTGACGGTACTCAAGGTTCAAGGCCACATTCACGCGACTGCTTTCAGCGGGTAGAACGGAACCGGACTTCTCTCGGGCCACAGGCGGGCGCTGCTCCTGTGGGGCTCCCCAGGTAGAAACAACGCCGGAGCTTAACCTGGCACCGGAGGCTTTTGTTCGGCTGACAATCGTGCCACCCAGAATGAGCCAGGCGATGGACGTACAGCCCAGAATGGCGGCAATTGCCAGAATACGGTTCGTCATATACAAAGTACTTTATAATGCAGAGCATTAAAGGGCAAGCGGATTTCGGTGCTACGCTTCCGAAACAACCTCGGGAACCACCATGAAAAACTATTGCTACTCGTAGTCTTCGCCTCGTGCGCCTTCGCCCAGGAAATCGACGTGGCCAAAAAGCTCAAAGGCTTCGAAGCGTTCATGGCAAAAGTTCTGAAAGACTGGAACGCCCCCGACCTTGGGATCGGCGTCGTCTCAGGCGACAAACTCGTCTTCGCGAAAGGCTACCGCGATTACAAAAAGAAGCTGCGGTTCACGGCAGTGGACGCGGGCATGCCGGCGGATGAGGGCAAGCGAACCGGGGACAAACCGGTGCGCGAATCCCTGCCGGAGATGCGTTTTTATAACGACCAGCTGAATAATCAGGTCACCCTGATCGCGCAACGTGCGGCGTGGCTCGCGCTCTCAGGTCCGAGACAGGTCGCTGGTGGCCGTGAAAGGCCATCAGTTCCGGATCCCCGAATTCTCCGACGTGATCTTCGAATTGGTGATGGAGAAAGGGGCGGTGAAAGCACCGACGCAACGGATCCGGCGGGCGAACAACCATTTCCCCGAAAATAGCGACGCACTTTCGTGTAGAAAACCGGCGCGCCGCCTTCGCCTCTATAATCGGAACGAGTGCTTCACGACCTTGTTGTTGAGAACTATGCGGTTGTGGATCGACTGCGTGTGCAGTTCCACAAGGGTTTAAACCTGCTGACCGGCGAAACGGGAAGCGGTAAGTCGATCGTTGTCGATGCGCTGGGGCTGCTGCTGGGCGGCCGGGCGTCGGCGGACATGATTCGCTCCGGGCAGGACCGTGCCCGGGTTTCCGGTGTCTTTGACGCGCCGGAGCGTGCGGCCAAAGTTCTGGCGCAGGCGGGATTCGAGGCCGAGCAGGGCGAGTTGCTGCTGGAACGCGAGATCCTTTCCAACGGCAAGAGCCGGGTTTATGTGAACAGCCGCCCCGCCACGGTGGCGCTGCTCAAAGATCTGGCCCCCCATCTGGGGGACATTCACGGGCAGCACGACCAGCAGTTGCTGTTTGACCCCACCTCGCAGCTTTCCATGCTGGACAGTTTTGCGGAAACCCGCGAGCAGCGTCTGAAGCTTCGGGAAGTCTTCGTGTCATGGAAACGGGCGGCGGATGCGATTGCGGAACTGGAAGGCGCGGACCAGGAAAAGCTGCGCCTGCTGGATTTGTGGCAGTTTCAGCGGCGTGAAATTGAAGGTGCGGAGTTGCTTCCGGCGGAAGATGCAGAACTGACTGCTGAGCGCCGCGTGCAGCAGAACGCAGGCCGACTGCTGGAAACTGCCGGAGCGGCGTACGAAGCGCTCTACGAAGCAGAAACCTCGGCGTGGTCTGTGACGCGTTCGGTGGCCAAAAAGCTGGATGAACTGGCGCGGATTGATGACTCAATAGTCCCGGTTCGCCTGGCGCTGGAACCCGCACTGCTGGCAATCCAGGAGGTTTCCTACTCGCTGCGGGACTACCTTGGCAAGGTGGAGGCAAACCCGGACCGGCTGGAGGACATTGAGAATCGCCTGGCCGCCATTGACAAGCTGAAGCGCAAGTACGGCGAGTCGGTGCAGGAGATTCTGGCCTTCCTGGGCGATGTTTCGCGAAAGATCGACGAAGTGGAGACGGCCGGAGAGCGCCTGGAGGATCTGAAACGAGAGCAGGTCGCGCTGGAAGCTGAGTATCGGAAGGCGGCGGGCGAACTTACGGCGCGGCGCAAGGCGGCGGCGGCGGATCTGGCCCATCGTGTGGAGCAGGAACTGAAGCCGCTCGCGATGGAACGGACCGTGTTTCGGATTGAAGTAGCGGAGGCGGCATGGTCGGAAACAGGTGCGGACAGGGTGCACTTTCTGGTGTCACCGAATGCGGGTGAAGATCCAAAGGCAATGGAGAAGATCGCGTCCGGCGGCGAGTTGTCGCGGATCGCGCTGGCGCTGAAGACCTGCCTGGTGGGGTCGCGGACGGCGACGGCAGGGGTGCAGCGCACGCTGGTATTCGACGAGATTGATACGGGAATCGGCGGGCGGGCAGCGGAGGGCGTCGCGCGGCGGCTCAAGAAGCTGGCGGCGGAAAATCAGGTGCTTTGCGTGACGCATCTGGCGCAGATCGCGTGCTTCGCCGATTTCCATTACCGGGTGGGCAAGCTGGAGCGCAACGGGCGCACGGTGGCGGAGATAGAGCAACTGGATGCTATAGGCAGCACGGAAGAAATCGGACGGATGCTGAGCGGGCAAACACTGACGCCGGAAGCGGTTCGGAACGCGGCAGAGTTGATGCGGGCCGCGCAAACCTGAAAATTCAGAAAAAAACTCTACAGGTTTGTGCTGCACGCCTCGATTAGAAGGTAT
>JBBQDH010000227.1:0-9727 GCA_038319515.1 Bryobacterales bacterium | reverse complement strand
GTTTCGCCCTTCTCCGTAGGCGGGCAGGCGGTTCTCGTGGAACTCAGCATTGACTCCACCGGACAGGTGACCGATTACACCTTGCCGTTCACCCCACACCCGTCTGGCGCTCAGTTGCAGGAGATTGGCAACCTGGTTCTGTTCAGCACTTTCACGCCTGCCATGCGTCTCGGTCGCCCCGTTGACAGCAAACAACTGTTCTACATCGATTCCGTCAGCGTCAAGGGTTAACCAGGGTTTCGCGAACGGTTAGCCAGGTATTAGCCAGGGGCGCTAAGCTGGAAGTACTCTGTCCCGTCAAAAGCTCGGTCAACACTTCCTCGCCAGCGGCAAGGCACTCCAGCGTATCGTCGCAGCCGCCGTGGCGTCCCCCGCGACATCCCCCGTCGCAGCCGCCGTGGCATCCCCCGTGGCAGGCAAAGCAACACTTGCAGTCGAAATCGGCCCCGGCAAGGGCGCACTCACTCAGCATTTGCTGACGAACTTTGAACGAGTCGTCGCCATTGAACTCGACCCGCTGCTCGCACAACATCTGCGCGACCGCTGGGAAGGCGAACCCCGCCTCGAAATCATGGAGCGCAATGCCTTAGGCGTGCCGTTTCTGCCATTTGGGGAAGGTGTACTGGTCGGGAACCTGCCTTACTACATCTCCACCGCCATCATTTCCAAATATGTGAGGGATCCCGGTCGATTGACCGCCGGCGTGTTTCTGATCCAGAAGGAAGTCGCCGAGCGGATTACCGCGACTCCCAACCATCGGGAATATGGCTATCTGAGTGTGGAATGCCAGCTTCTGGCCAAAGCCGAGTTTCTGTTCAACGTCCCGCCAGGGGCTTTTCATCCGCCGCCCCGCGTGGATTCCGCTGTCATCCGGCTCACCCCGTTCGCGCCGCCTGCCGGCCTCGACGTGAACGGTTTCCTGAAGTTCGTTTCCGCCTGTTTCCGCCAGAAAAGAAAGATGTTACGTAACAATCTTTCGCCCGCATATTCGCGGGAACTGCTCGACACCCGCCCGGAAATGAGCCAGCGCGCCGAACAACTGAGCGTCAATCAGTTTATCGGGCTTTACAACGCCCTCAGCTCGCCCCTCAGCGCGCCCGACCTGTAAAATCCGACGCCAAGCATCATCGTAAGAGCCGCACCGAGCAAGCCGCTCGTACCCGGTTCCGGGACTGCCGCTACCGGTGCCGAAATGATTTTTGTGCTCACGCCCATGGACGGCGAACTCAGTCTGAACACCGCCAACTGCGGATCTCCCGTGAAGTTGAAGAACGTATTTCCCGTTACGAAGAAGCCTCCCGCTTTCAGCGCCGAATCATCGAATTCTGTCTGCGGCCCAAAGTAAATCGGCGTTTCACCAAACGAATAGAACTGAACAGGGCTCCCGGGCAGGACGAGCTTCGGCTCGTCTTCCACCACCAACGCTTCTTTCCCTCCCGATTTGTCTATCGATGCGCCAAAGGCACTATTCGACCAAACCATGAACGTCAGCACCAAAATCAGCCCAAAAACTCTCTTCATTTGTTTTCCGCGCTCCTGTATCTGTAGCTAATATTAATTCGCAGTCCCGGCAAACCACAATACCTCCACCGCAAACAGGAGGTAGTATTCCATCGGCAGTTACAATAACAGAGCGGAATGCACCCAGCCACCCTTTCAATCCTGATCCCCCTCTTCAACGAGGAAGAGTTTGTCGGTGAACTGCTTTCACGCGTCGCCGCTGCCCCTCTGCCTGAAGGCCTCAACCGTGAAATCGTAGTCGTCAACGACTGTTCTGATGATGGATCGGTAGAAGTGGTCGAAGACTTCATAGCGTCTCGTCCAAATCTCAACATTCGCCTGATCCACCACACCAAAAACAGCGGCAAAGGCGCCGCCATTCGCACCGCCATCGCCGCCGCCACCGGCGAATTCAGTATCATTCAGGACGCTGACCTCGAGTACGACCCCGCTGAATACCCCCGCATGCTCGGCCCCCTGCTCGACGGCCGCGCCGATGTCGTCTACGGTTCCCGCTTCCTCGTCGCCGGTGAGCGCCGCGTCCTTTACTACTGGCATTCCCTCGCCAACCACCTGCTCACCACCCTCTGCAACATCGCGGCCGACCTCAACCTCACCGACATGGAAACCTGCTACAAGGCCTTCCGCACCTCTCTGGCAAAGTCCATCCCCATTCAAAACGACCGCTTCGGCATCGAGCCCGAACTCACCATCAAATTCGCCCGCCGCAACGCCCGCATTTTCGAAACCCCCATCAGCTACAACGGTCGCACTTATGAGGAAGGCAAGAAAATCGGCCTGAAGGACGCTTTCGAAGCCCTCTGGGTGATCTTCAAGGCCAGTTTCACCAGCAAGATCCATACGGACGCTGGCTTCGCTGCCCTCGACGCACTCTCGGAAGCACCGAAATTCAACCGCTGGATGGCCGATACCATCGCGCCCTACGCCGGAGAGCGCGTCCTTGAGATCGGCGCGGGCTCCGGCAATATGACGCGCCAACTGTGCCGCGGGCGTAAGCTCTACCTCGCCACCGACCTCGAACATGAGCACCTGGAGCAACTCCGCGCCGCGTTCCGCCACCGCCCACGTCTCCAGGTTCACCCGCTCGACGCCACCAACCCCGCCGACTTCGTACAGTTCCACGACCAACTCGACACGGTCGTCTGTCTAAACGTTCTGGAGCATATCGAGGACGACAAAGGCACTCTCGAACGTATCCGCACCATCCTTGAACCCGGCGGGCGCCTGATCCTTCTGGTTCCCAACGACCCCGCCGTCTACGGCAGCATTGATGCCGCCATCGGCCATTTCCGCCGCTACACGCAGCCAGGCCTGCAAGCCCTGCTCGAAAGCGCCGGGTACGAGTTCGAACGCATGCTGGAATTCAATCGCGTCTCCCGGCCTGGCTGGATCTTCACCGGGAAAGTCCTCAAAGCGAAGACGCTTTCCCCTTCCACCATGAAGATCTTCAACAGGTTCGTCTGGCTCTGGCGCAGGATCGACAGCCATTTGCCGTGGCCGCCGACCTCCATCATCGCCATCGCCCGCCGCCCCCTGTAGGCGCTTTTCAGCCCTTGGCGACAACTTCAATACAGGCGAGGCAAAACGCCGGCAGATCATCCGGCTTCCGTGACGTGACAATGTTCCCGTCCGTCACCACTTCAGAGTCCTCCCAAATCGCACCGGCATTCACCACATCGTCCTTGATCGCAAAGAACGAAGTGGCGCGTTTGCCCTTCAGCACGCCCGCCGAGCAGAGCACCCACGGCCCGTGGCAAATCGCCGCCACCAGCTTGCCCTGCGCACCCAGTTGCCGAACGAAATCAATCGCCAGCGGATGCCGGCGAATGAAGTCCGGCGCGAAGCCCCCTGGTGCCACAACGCCGTCAAAATCTTCGGGGCGCGCCACGTCATAAGAGATGTCGGCCCTGCACGGATAGCCGAGCTTGCTCTTGTAGGTTTCGCCCGCAATTGCGCCCACGGTGACGATTTCCGCGCCCGCCTCGCGCAGCCGATACAGCGGATACCAGACTTCCATCTCCTGGTACATCTGGTCCACCAGGATTGCGATACGTTTGCCGTTCAGACTCATGCCTATAGTTTAGTGCCCGAATGCTATTCTGACGGTCGAGTGCATCCGGCGGAATCCCAGGCTCTTCTCGATCTTTTGGCCCGGCGTCCGTCCGACATCGAACTCGACCGCGCTGCTCTGGAATTGGCCCGTATCGAATATCCGGACCTCGATATCGGCCACTATGTTCGCGAACTGGACCGGCACGCTTTTGCCATAGCCGACCGCGCCGCGGACCTTTCCGACGGTCGTGGTTTTATCGAAACCGCCAACCGGTACCTGTTCGGCGAACTCGGTCTGGAAGGCAACAACGCCGACTACTACAACTCAGAAAACAGCATGCTGAACCGCGTGCTGGAAACAAAGCTCGGCGTGCCCATCACCCTTTCCGTGATTTATCTGGAGATTTCCCGGCGTTTGGCCAAGCCCATGGCAGGCGTAGCGCTCCCGGGTCATTTCATCGTGCATTACGACGATGGCGATTACTCCACATATATCGACCCGTTTCATGGCGGAGCGCTGATCGACATCGCGGGCTGTTGCGAACTGGCGCAGGTGGCTACCCTGGAGCCGGGGATGCTGGATCCGGTGGACCTCCGTACCATCCTGATGCGGATGGTCAATAATCTGCGCAACGTCTATTTCTCGCGGCGCGAACCGGTGAAGGCGGAGCGTGTGATCGACCTGCTGATTGCCGCGAATCCGACCAGTCCGGAAGAGCATAAGCAGCGCGGCGTGGTGCTGCTGCAGCAGGAGCGCATGGCGGAGTCAATGGCGGCGTTTAACCGCTATCTGGAATTGTGGCCCGGGGCGCCGGATCGGGAGCGCGTGCAGGAGCAGATCCGGAATTTAATGGCCTGGCTGGCAGCCCGAAATTAGGGGCGGAAAAGCTGGCTAAGATTCAATGAACCGCTCCATGGTGGTCGGGGTGGCCAAACTGCAAGCCTCTCAGGTGGGCCCACGATATGGACAGCGTATTTTTATTCCGAATCAGCCTGGAGCCGACAGCGGGAAGGGCATATAGGTGTTTGACCAACGCGTAGCAACCCCTTTGTTCGCGATAGCCGCCCGCCCCGCGCCCCTTTTTGCGCCGCTGAGACGCCCCGGCGCAACCCCTGCCGGGTTCTTGCCCGGGTCAGCGTCCGGAACGCAGGCGTGCTTTGGTCAAAGAGAATGCTTCTGGCCACGAACTAAGCACGACCGAAATTTGCCGGGCACACTCCCTACTGCGGGGCATTATGACCAGTCCAAACATGCTGCCGTAGTTCAGGCTCCTCCTTTCAAAGTACTGCGGGCATGGTTGCTTCGGGCGAGACCGCAGGGCACAGGCCGCATTCGATAATGATCTTTGACATGTCTTCCACAACCCCGCCGCGCCTCGAAGGCGTGATCCCGATCCTCGCCACCCCTTTTCACGAAGACGAATCGCCCGACCACGCTTCACTCACCCGCATCATCGAATTCTTCTCGCGGATGGGCGTCAACGCCGTCACGCTCCTCGGAGTGCTCGGTGAATCGAACCGCCTCACTGACTCCGAACGCTCCGCCCTCATCATCACCGCCGTGAAGGCTGCCGGAACACTTCCGGTCATCGTCGGCTGCAGCCACACCGGCACCGCAGCCACCATTGCCCTCGCGCAGGAAGCGGCCAGCCTGGGCGCTGCCGCCGTCATGATCGCGCCCTCCAAACAGCCCGCGCCCAATGACGAAGTCGCCTTCACTTACTACCGTTGCCTCGCGGAAAAGACCAGCCTGCCCATCGTCCTGCAGGATCACCCGGCCTCCACCGAAGTCTTCATGTCCGTCCCCCTGATTCTGCGCATTGCCAAAGAAATTCCGGCCATCGCCTGTATTAAAGCCGAAGCCGTCCCGAGCCCTTCAAAAATCGCTGCCCTGCGCAAGGGCCTCGAAGCAATTCGCGACATTCCGATCCTCACCGGTCTCGGCGGTCTCTATGGCTTCTTCGACCTTGAACGCGGCTCCAACGGCTTCAACACGGGCTTCGCTTTCCCGGAGGTCCTTCTCGCCATCACCCAGCGGGCGAAGTCCGGCGATTTCGATGCCGCATACGCCATCTATCAGCGTTATCTCCCGCTGATGGTTTTCGAGCAACAACCCGGCCTTGCCGTGCGCAAGGAAATCCTGCGTCTGCGCGGGCTGCTAACCAACGGTCGGGTCCGTCACCCTGGTGGCAATATTGATGCGGGCACCGCCGCGCAGGTGGCTGGCTTGCTGGAACGCAGCTTTCCAGGGCAGAATATAACTCAGCCCATTCGCATCGACTGATTCTCAAAGGCACAAACTATGCGGCGTCTTCTATCTCTTCTCGCTATCTGTCTCCTCGCTCTGCTTCAGGCTCCGGCGCTCCACGCCGCCGCGCCCACTATCGACCAGAGCCTCGAAATGCGCACGCCCGCCAATCCGCAGATTTCGCCGGACGGCAGGTGGGTCGCCTATGAGCTTTCGAAAACCAACTGGGAAGAGAACGCGTTCGAAACCGAGATCTGGCTTGCCTCCGTCGCCACACCGCATCACCCGCTACAGCTCACTTCAGGGAAGAAATCCAGCACCAGTGCGCGCTGGTCCCCCGATGGTTCGCAACTGGCATTTCTGTCGGATCGCGAGGGCAAAAAACAGATCTATCTCATCGCGCCCGGGGGTGGGGAATCCCGGCAGCTCTCGAAGAGTGAAACGGCGGTCGTTGCCCTCCGCTGGTCGCCCGACGGCAAGACCATGGCCTACACTGCCTCCGACGCCGAAACCAAAGAAGAGAAGGCCCGCCGCGAGAAGTACGGTGATTTCGAAGAGGTCAAAGCGCAGCCGAAGATGAACCACCTGTGGCTTCTGCCGCTCGATGGCAAGGCCACTCAACTCACCACCGGGCAGGACTTCTCCGTCACCACGTTTGCCTGGTCACCCGATAGCCGCAAGATCGCTTTCTCAGCCGCCGCGGACCCCGGCCCCGGCTCATCCGGCACAGCGGATCTCTTCGTTGCTGATATCTCCACGCGCGCCGCCAGCCGCTTGCTGAAGACCAAAGGCCCGCATCGTAATCCGGTGTGGTCGCCCGATGGCCGCCAGATCGCTTTCGAGACCGCCAACGGCGCGGCATTCTACATGTTCATGAACTCGCGCATCGCCATCGTTCCGGCCGCAGGAGGCGCGCCCCGCGTGGTGACCGCCACACTGGATGAAGACCCGCAACTGCTTGCGTGGACCGAGCGCGGCCTGTTCATAGAAGCGCGAGAGAAGACTGCTTCCTATCTCTATCGGGTGGAAACATCCTCGGGCGAAGTCGCGCGCCTGGGCGCCGCCGATGGGCTGGCCGCCACCGGCTTCTCCCTGACCCCCAATGGCGCTTCGGTGGCCTTCATACGGGCACCGAAAGGCACGCTCCCCGAAGTGTTCTCATCGGCTACTGAAACCTTCGCGCCCGCCGCCCTGACCACACTCGGCGAACAGACGCACGGCATCACCCTTGCCACCCGCGAAGTAGTCTCCTGGAAATCGCAGGACGGTGCCACCATCGAAGGCATTCTGATGAAGCCCGCCGATTTCGACCCCGCGAAGAAGTATCCTCTGCTCGTCATCATTCACGGCGGCCCCACCGGCGTCGATCAGCCTGTCTCGCGACCCGACCGCACCTACCCAAGTGAAATCTTCGTCGCGAAAGGTGCGCTGATATTACGCCCGAACTACCGCGGTTCCGCCGGATATGGTGAGAAAATGCGCTCGCTCAACGTGCGAAATCTGGGTGTCGGCGATGCCTGGGATGTCATGTCCGGCGTGGATGCCCTCATCGCGAAAGGCTTTGTCGATCCCAACCGTCTGGGCTGCATGGGCTGGAGCCAGGGTGGCTACATCTCGGCCTTCCTTACCACCAATACAGACCGCTTCAAGGCCATCTCAGTAGGTGCCGGAATCTCCGACTGGGCCACTTATTACGTGAACACGGACATCACGCCTTTCACCCGCCAGTACCTCAAGGCAACCCCGTGGGAAGACCCGGAAATCTACAAAAAAACGTCGCCCATCAGCACCATTAACAACGCGAAAACACCCACCCTGATTCAGCACGGCGAACTGGATAAACGTGTCCCGATTCCCAATGGCTACGAACTTCGCCAGGGCCTGGAAGATCGCAACGTACCTGTGAAAATGATGGTTTACAAAGGCTTCGGCCACGCCATCGACAAGCCGAAACAGCAGCGTGCTGTGATGGAACATAACCTGGAATGGTTTCGTAAATACATCTGGAACGAATAGTCCCCCGACATGATGAAACTCACCGGAGTAACACTTGCGTCCCTGTTCTTGCTCACTTCCTGCTCAGGTCTGCGGCAGGTCTCATCGCTGGATCACCTGAAGCCCTGCAAGGCTGCCGATGGTCTTGGTGATGCCTACTGTGGAACCTACGAAGTCTTCGAAGACCGTGTGGCAAAGACGGGCCGCAAGATTCCCTTGCGCATCGTGCTGCTGCCTGCGCTCAAGCAGAATGCCGCGCCGGATCCTGTCTTCTTCCTGGCAGGCGGACCGGGGCAGGGCGCAGCTGAACTGGCGCGTGATTTACAGGAGCCCTGGCGGCAGTTGGAGACAGACCGCGACATCGTGCTTGTCGATCAGCGCGGCACCGGCAAATCCAACCCCCTCGAATGCAAGCCCGATAAGAAGGATGAGGATGAGGAGGATGCTGACGACGGCTTGAAGCTAACGCGCCGCATGCAGTCCTGCGTGGATGAATTGAAGAAGAAAGCGGACCTTTCGAAATACACCACGCCGGTCGCCATGGACGATCTGGATGACGTGCGCAAATTCCTGGGCTACGGCAAAATTAATCTTTACGGCGCTTCGTACGGCACCCGCGCCGCACTCGTTTATGCGCGCCGTCACACAGCCAACACCCGCGCTGTCATCTTAGACAGCGTTGCCCCCACTGATATGCGCCTGCCCCTCTACATGGCGCGCGACGGTCAACGTGCTCTCGATCTTCTGTTTCGCGATTGCGAACAGGATGCCGGCTGCAACAAGCGCTTCCCGAATCTCAAGACGCGACTGACCACACTGCTCGACCGTCTGGGTGCCCATCCGCAACACGTGCGCTACATTCATCCGCGCACGGGCCTCGAAAAAGACATGGATGTGAAACGCCTGATGGTGGGCGGGATTCTGTTCTCTTCCCTCTACTCACCCGGCACCGCCGCGCTGCTTCCGCTGTTGATCGAGCAGGCGGAAAAGGGCAATTTCACGGGCTTCATGGCGCTCGGCAGCGCCGCTGATTCGGCTTCTTCCAATATGTCCCAGGGGATGCATTTTTCGGTTGTCTGCAGCGAAGACAATCCGCGCATTGAACCGGGTTCCATTGAGCGTGAATCCGCGGGCACATTCCTCACAGCGGAGATGGCGCAACTCCGCACCAGGCCCTGCGCCTTCTGGCCACAGGAAAAGATGGACCCGTCGTTCTACGAAAACGCTCCGTCTGATCTGCCTGCGCTCATTCTCTCTGGTGAACTCGATCCCGTCACCCCGCCGCAATGGGGCGAGCAGGTCCATTCGCAATGGAAGAACTCGAAGCACATCATCGTTCCCGCCACCGGACACGGCGCGTGGTCCAGCGGTTGCGTCATGAAGCTGATGGTGCAGTTCCTCAATGACGGCAGTGCTTCGAAGCTCGACGCTTCCTGCACGCAGAAAATCAAACGACCGCCGTTCTTCCTCGGGCCCGCAGGTCCCGACCCCATGGCCGGACTGAAACCAGTCGCTGACTCAGGAGTGAAAAAATGATTCGCGCCGAGAATCTGAAAAAATCTTTTGGCACCCATCTGGCAGTTGACGGTGTGTCTTTCATTGCTCCGGATGGCGTGGTCACCGGCCTCCTTGGCCCCAACGGCGCCGGTAAGACCACTTCCCTCCGCATGGTCTACGGACTGATGAAACCGGACAGCGGCAGCATCAGTATTGATGGCTGCGACGTACTGGCCGATCCCATCGCAGCTCAGCGACATCTGGGCGTGCTTTCCGATCAATCCGGACTCTACCCCCGCCTCACCTCCCGCGAGCACATTCGCTACTTCGGCGAACTGCAGGGCGTACCTGCCGCGGAGCTCGAAAAACGCATGGACAGTTTAATCGATATTCTGGATCTGAAGTCGATTGCCG
>JBBQDH010000226.1:0-9753 GCA_038319515.1 Bryobacterales bacterium | reverse complement strand
ACTTTAACGCCGTCCAGTTGAATGGGAAGGGCGCCATTAATTCCACCGATGAAGTCAGAGGCGGCCCAGAGGCGGGTGGTGGCGGAGAGGTTTGTACCCTGAATGGCGACCCAGCTTCCGGCGGTGATGGTGTTTTGAAGGCTTGCGGCGTTGACCACACCGTTCGCGCTGATGGCTGGCAGACCAGGGGGCGGGAGGGTGTATTCGCGGGTGTAGATGTGATCTCCGGAGGACGCCCCGTTGTTGTTGGCGGCGTTGGCGGCGACATAGATGACGAGGCTGCCGGAGGCGTTGGCGGGCGGCGTCCAGTCGAAGGTGAACCGGGTGGGGCCGGGCTGGCCGGCGCGGGAACCGGCGTCGGTTTGTTCGATGTATTGGAGGGGGTATTGAGTGGCTCCGGTGCCTGTGCAGCGGGTGGCGAAGGCTCCGAAGAGGTAGCTGGGAGAGGTGCAGGTGAGTTGGGTAAAGCCGTCTTCACCGGGAGTGAAAGTGCCTCCGGGGGTGGTGGGGCTGGTGGCGGGGCGAGCGGTGAGTTGAAAGCCCCAGCGACGCTGGGCGGTGTCAGTTACGGTGACGGTGAGGCGCTGGGTGACGCCGGGCAAGTATGACATCCCATTCGGAAAAGTGACGGCAACGCTGCCTGTGCCTGTTCCGGAGCCATGACAGGAGGTGCAGGAGGCTTCGCCGGGAACGCCGGAATAGCCGAAATCGGGGCCGGAGCCGTGGGCGTGCAGGTTCAAAGGCAGCAGGGCGACAGGCAGGAGGGCCAGTAGGGTGAGCCTGATCACTGTTCAAAGGGTAGCAGCCGAATAATCCGCGCCGTGCGGGCGGGGAGCGACATCATAAGACCGTGTCGGAAGTGTTTGAAAAGCGAACCCGCATCCCTGCGCCGGCCCGGAAGGTCTTTGCGTGGCATGAGAGCGCGGATGCGCTGCGGAGCCTGATACCTCCGCGGGATCCGGTGCGGGTGGTTCGGCAGACCGGCGGGGTGAAGGATGGCGCGCAGGTGGTGCTGGCTTTGGGGTATGGGCCGTTTTGCATGCACTGGGTGGCGGAACACCAGAACTATTTGCCCGGGCGACAGTTCACGGATGTGCAGAAGCAGGGGCCGTTTCATTTGTGGGAGCACACGCACACGGTGCTGCCGGATGGACCGGACGCCTGTATTCTGATTGACCATGTGGAATATGAGTTGCCATTTGGGGTGCTGGGGCGGCTGGTGCTGCCGTTTGTACGGTGGAAACTGAAGGGGATGTTTGCGTGGCGGCATCAGGTGACGTTTGACGCGAACACGGGGCCGTAGAGAGCGGCATTAGTGGTATCCACAAACAAAATTGCATCGAATGCGTGCGGCACTTCCATCATGTAATTTTCCGCGCATTCAATAGAATAGACAGCCCGGATACTCCGGGGGCGGTTCGAACTACGACAGTTTATCGACCTGCATTTCATCATCAAGCCAGAACTTGCCGATGCCACGGAACACTACGGATATTGGAAGGACAGGTGCAGCACCAATTCAGGGCCGCCTGCTTGCGGCACCCGAGCCCCGGCCCGCAGCGTAACCACGTATCCTGAAGAAAGGAGCGCAGCGCATGGCAAGCCTCGATTGGTCACAATGTCCCGCAGTAGAAAGCATCCCAGGCAAGGTTAGCGGCGCGTGGGTCTTTAAAGATACCCGGCTGCCCGTGGTGACGGTTATTGAAAATCTTGAAGATTTGACTGTCGGGGAAGTGATGGAACAGTTCGACGTGACGCGGGAGCAGATCACATCGGTGCTTTACTTCGTAGCGGAAAGCCTGCGGAAGTCAGCCCCGGTGCAGGAATATGTCCCTGCCTGATGCTCGTCCTTTTAGACCATGGAACGCCACGAGGGCTTGTCAGAGTGTTGTCAGGACATACAGTCGTCACGGCTTTTGAAAAGGGTTGGGACACACTTAAGAACGGTGAATTGCTGAGAACCGCCGAGGAAAACGCGGTCGAGCTTCTGCTGACTACCGATCGGCGTATTCAGTACCAACAAAACCTTGAAAAACCGAAAAATCGCCATAGTCGTTTTGACCGGCACCACGAAATGGGCGCGCGTAAGACTGTACTTTGAGACGATCATAGCGGCAGTGAACGCAGCGGAACCTGGCAGTTATGCAGAAGTGGACATTTTCTTTAGTTAAGCCCCCGTCATATTTCTCATGCGGCACGGAACGCCGAAGGAAATTGTCAGGCAAGGAAAAAGAGGCCTCTGTGAAAGACGGAGGCCTCTAAACGGCAGCCGAGCAAGTTCAGTCGTGGATGCCAGGCGTTCCTGCGGCATTTCCGACTTTACCCGCAGGATCACATTTGCTGCTGTAGTCACGCGGAGCGCAATAGGTGATTTCATAACTTTCCAAAATTCAGCGTCTGCCGGGTGTCTCACAAAGGGTCCGTTTTAAGATGACCGGCGCGAAGCCGGCGCCGCTCCCCTGAGGTCGGCGTAGTCCGCAATTGAAGGCACGACGACGGGCATGCCCGAAGAGGCCGCATGCCGCATTTTCCTGGACTCCATGCCAGCCGCAAAATTAAGAGGTACTGGTGACTAGACTGGCGGGCTTCCCGGTCTTGTCCGAAGACCTCCTCGGCACTGAACCGGGGTTTTTCGATATACTAATTTAATCCCGACATGGCCTTACTACGTCACGCTGTAACCGTGGTTTTGACCGCCGCTACTCTGCTTGCGCAGAACCCCGGCGCGGTGAACGACATTACGGACAATCAGTGTCCGGCATACCCTTCGGCGGCCCGCACGGAACTGGAAACCAGCCTGCAGCTGGATCGGGATTTCGCCGCCTACTCGCGCGGCGCGCGCGGGTTTCATGGCCCGTTTACTCCGCATAACACGGTGCTGGCGAAGTCTGCTAATTTCATCGACCAGGCCATTTACAGCAAGATGGCGGCGGACAATGTGCAGGCTGCTCCGCAGAGTTCGGACGCGGAATTCCTGCGGCGGCTGAGCCTGGATTTATCCGGTCGGATTCCCTCCCCTGACAAAGCCGCTTCCTTTCTGAACGATTCGAATCCGGCAAAACGTGCTCAGTTGGTGGAGGAGTTGCTGGCTTCTCCGGCTTATGCCGACCAGCTTTCCACCTTCCTGACGAACCGGTTTAAGGTAACGCGGTCGCACGACAACATTTCCACACCGGCGCGGGATACATTCTATAAGTTCGTCCGGCAGTTGTTTGAACAGGACCGCCCTTACAACGAGTTTGTGCGGGACCTGCTGACGGCTGCGGGTGAGGTGGACAACACGCCGGGGACGCAGTTTTTCGCGCGCTGGATGGACCTGAACGGGCCGATACAGGATTCCTGGGACGACATTACAGAGAAGATCACGACGGGGTTTCTGGGCTATAAGACCGAGTGCGTTTCCTGCCATGACGGGCGGGCGCATCTGGAGAAGATTAATTTATATCTAAGCCGTAAGAAGCGGGCGGATTTGTGGAAGATGTCGGCGTTTCTTTCGCGCACGCAGTTTGTGAGACTGAGCGACGACCCGATTGGATTCCGGCCTCGTGTGGTGGTGGTGGACCGGACGTACGGGACGTATTCAGGATCGGTTTCGCCATCGAATCCGGGGTGTCGGCCGGCTCGGGTGGATGCGGTGGTGACGCCTGTGATGTTCCATTCCGGGCAGGAACCGGTGGATGGCCGGTGGCGCACAAATATGGCCTGGATGATGACGGTGGACCGGCAGTTCGCGCGGGCGACCGTGAATTACATCTGGAGCTACCTGTTTGGTTACGGCATTGTGGATCCGCCGGACGGGTGGGATATGGCGCGGGTGGACCCGAATAATCCGCCGGGCGGCGACTGGCCGATGCAGAATTCGAATCCGGAACTGCTGGAAGCGCTGACCGATTATTTCATCCAGAGCGGGTATCATTTAAAGCCGCTGATCCGGCAGATGGTGAACAGCGAAACGTATCAGCTTTCGAGCCGGTATGAGGGGCAATGGCGGCCGGCTTATGTACGATATTTCGCGCGGTATCAGGCGCGGCGGCTTTCGGCGGAGCAGATGTACGATTCCATCATTACGGCGACGCATACGGAGCAGCCGATGGCGCTGGTGAGCGGCGCGCAGACGGTCTGGTATGCGAATCAATTGCCTGACACGACGGAGCCTTTCAGCGATTCACGGGTGACGGATTTCCTGGCGCAGTTTGGGCGCGGCAACTGGTGGACCATTGACCGGGCATCGCAGCCAACCATACTGGGGCTGCTGTACATGATGAACGATTCGAATAATGTGTATCGTTCGTTGGGGCTTTCGAACTCGAATGTGGGGATCACCAACCGGGTGCATGAGATTGATGCGACGTACCCGATGGACCTGGATGCGATCGGGCGGATGTTCCTTGCGACGCTGTCGCGGTACCCGACTGACGCGGAACTGAATATCGTGATGGGGCGGCGAAACGGACCACGTTACCAGTGGTTGAGCGACCTGCAGTGGGCGCTGCTGAACAAGCTTGATTTTGCGTTCAATCTCTAAGGAACAGACATGAAAATCACCCGACCCAACTGTTCCGGACATGGCATGACGCGGCGGCATTTTCTGTTTGGCGCGGCGGGGGCGACGCTGCTGGCTCCGCATGCGGACGCTGAAATTACGTCCCTGCTGCCCGGAAAACTGCGCAATACGGCAAAGACGACGATTTTTATTAATTTGAACGGTGGCAACAGTCACCTGGATACGTGGGACCCGAAGGATGGCCCGTGGAATCCTCCGGATGTGAAGCTGAATCAGTTTTCCGGGTTGCTGCTGTCACAGACGTACTTTCCGAAACTGACGGCAATTGCAGGCGATTTACTGTTGCTGCGCTCGTGCGCGAGCTGGGAAGCGGCGCATGAGCGGGCCCAGTTCTACATACAAACGGCGCATTCGCAGAACCCGGCGCTGGCGGCGGAGATTCCACATATCGGCGCGGTGGTTGGGTATGAGAAGGGGGTGACGGGGCTGTTGCCGCCGTTTCTGTCGTTTAATCAGAATCTGCAGGGGTCGACGTTTCTAGGTGGTCCGTATATGCCGATGATGCCGCCGGCAACGCGGACGGGGCTGAGCACGCTGACTCACAACTATTTCGGGGCCGCCAGCCAGCAGCGGTTTGAAGACCGGTTTGCGCTGTTGCGGGATCTGGATGCCACGCTGCGGGAAGCGCCGCCGAACCAGGATGTGGCGGGGTATGCGGGCTACTATCAGCGCGCGAAATCGATGATGTACAACCCGGCGGTGGACACGGTCTTTAAGTTCAGCACGGACGATGAAGGAAGGTACGGCGCGACCGGCATCGGCAGGCCGCTGATTGTGGCGCGGAATGCGATCCAGAATAAGATGGGCGTGGGCTTTATCAGCGTGACGCAGGGTGGCTGGGATATGCACACGGACATGCTGAATCGCGGCGTGAGCAGCAATATTTATACGCTGGCGAACGATCTGGACCGGGCCGTGGGCGCGCTGGTGCAGGATCTGAAAGCTTCGGGCGATTTCGACTCCACGCTGATTGTGATGATGGGCGAGTTTGGGCGCACGCCGGGGGTGTTGAATTCACGCGGCGGACGCGACCACTACCGCACGTCGATGAGCGTGGCGATGCTGGGCGGCGGCGTGAAGGGCGGCAGGGCGATTGGCGCTACTTCGGCCACGGGCAGTGAGCCGGTGGATGCGGGCTGGAAGGGGAACCGGTCGATTTATCCGGACGACGTGGCGGCGACGATTTATTCGGCGATGGGGATTGACTGGACGAAGGGAATCGACGATACGCCTTCCGGGCGGCGCTTCAATTACGTCAATCCAGGCAGCGTTCCGTTCACTGCGGTGGACGAGGTTTTCGGATGAGATTCGGGCTGCCGGTGCTGGCCTTCCTGTGCGTCAGTGCGCAGGCGCAGACGGCTAATTTTATTGAGATTTATGCAGACCAGAGCCAGGTGTTAGTGGGGCGGACGCTGCAGATTAAAGCCGTGGTGCGCGATGTGAATGGGGTGGCGATTCCGGGGGCCGCAGTGACGTGGTCAGTGAATCAATCGGCGGCGACAATTTCGGGTACGGGCCTGGTGACTGCGAAGGGTCTGGCGACAGTGCGGGTGACGGTGCGCTCCGGCAACGCGTCGGGTGAGGCGGCGTTTCAGTGCATTCCTTCGAAGGTGGAAGTGGTGCCTGGTGTGACGTCTGTGGAAGTGGGATCGAAGACGAAGTTCACGGCATACGCGTATGACGCGGACGGGAATGTGATTCCGAATGTGAACTGGAGCTGGTCGCTGACGAATCTGCGGCAGGGCGGAACTTCGCTGGGGCGCATTGATTCGACGGGCACGCTGACGGCGACGGGCGAGGGCGGCATTTGGGTCTGGGCCACGTATTTCTATAACGAGTCATTCCCCGGGCTGCAGCAGCGGTGGGCGACGTATTCGTCGGTTTCAGCGTTGGTGCCGAAGACTTACGATGTGCACAGGATTTATTCGACGCTGGGACAGACGCGGAGCAACTGGACGCTGCGGGCGAAGCAGTCGATGATCTGGAGCACGGATGATGGGCAGTTGTATTTCAATGCTTCGCTGAGTGGCCTGGCAAATGGCCTGGTGAACTGGAATAACGGGGCGTTCAAGGTGGTGGCGGCGGGTGGCGTGCCGCATTTTGGCAGGTCTTCGACGTCGCTCGAATTCCGTTCGCATTCGATTACGCGTGACGGGCAGATTCTGTCTTACGAAGACACCAATATTAATGGGACGGAGTTGAATCTGGGGACTCGCGACAGACTGGATCCGTTCCTGAACAGCAACGTGCCGCTGGGTGGGACCGAGGCGGTTTCGGGGCTGTTTATCAATCGCAATTCGATGGTTTCGACGGGCTGGAAAGCGGTGCGGGCGAATTTCCGGTTTCCGAATGAGAACACTGGCTATACGGGATTGTTTCGCGGGATTGGCGGCGTGGATGAAATGCTGATCAGCACGAAGGACACGATTCCGGGTATTACGGCGGCGTTTGGTTTGGATGGTGATTTCGGGATCGCAGGGGATGGTACGGCATTTTATTCGGTGACGAGCGGGGCTACGCGAATCTTCTTCAAGCATGATTTTTCGGGTCGCACGAAGTTGATTGGAGTGGGCGATGCGGTGGGTGCGTCGAAGATACGATCATTCCTGGGTGGACGGACGAACGAGCCTGCTACGTGGTTCGACGAAGATGGCACGGCGATGGTTGGCGTGGTGCTGGAAGACAACACGCAGTGGTACCTTTCATTCGCGCCGGATGGAAAGATGACGACGCTGCGGCTGAATTCGCAGACGGGCATTTTGTGGCGGAATACGGCCCAGGGTGCGTTGCTGTATGCGAATCCGTTTGGCAGTGCGGGCAACGGGGTTTACCTTTGGAAGAATGGCGCTGCGACGGCAGTTGCGGTGCAGTTGTTCAGCGCGAAGCTGCTGGGCCAGACTGTGCAGGAAGTGGAGAGCGGAACCATTGATGCCGCCGGCGCTGTCACGCTGATGGTGCGCGGTGACCGGATAGCGCTGATGGTGGTGCGGATGGATGAGACTCCGAGACTGCTGTTTCAGGAGGGGGACCCGGTGAATGTGGAACTGCCGGTGAACCTGTTCACGCTGATTGGCGGGGCGCGGGTGGGTCCGCCACATACCCAGGCGGGCGGTAATTCGGGCAGTATTTCGCGTTTTTTGAACGGGGACTGGGAGACGACGCTGGGTTTGGGTGAGCGGCTGTTCGGGAACACGATGTGGTTTGGGGGGTCGCATGGGACCACTTACAACATGCGCAAGGCTCCGAACGGGGATGTGTGGTTCATCAATGGATCGGGGATTACGAAGATTACGCCGGGTGGCGCGCCGCAGCTGATGCAGGCGTTCACTGTGAAGCTGGACGCGACGACGACGATCAATAATCCGGGCCAGCTGGATGTGAATGACAACGGCGCGGTGCTGTTCAATTCGGGCACGAGTGTGGGCGACAGCCGGTTTTTCATCTGGCAGGGCGGGCAGGTGAAGCAGATTCTGGCGTATTCATCGACGCTGGCGACGGCGAGTACGATTGATGGCCGCATTGCTTCGGGCTTCGATAGTTTTGCGATTGATGGCGACAGCCGGGTGATTGCGCAGGTGCGGTTCCGGAATGTGTCGCTGCCTTCGATTGTGATCTGGGATGGCAGTGCGTGGACGACCGCGGCTATCCCTGGTGTGACGAAGATTGGCAACCATACGGTGACGAATCTGCCGAATATCGTGAAGGCCGCGGGGTCACATCTGGTGGCAGGGCTGACGATTGAGACCGGTTCGGCGATTCTGGCCGAGTGGACGGGCGGGGCGTGGAAGGTGCTGGTGGATATCGACACCATCATGCCGAACGGGCAGAATGCGAACGCGATTGCGGCGGCGGATGTGAATGCGAATGGAGACGTGCTGTTTCAGTTCGCGAACGGCGTGAATTCGATGGTGGTGCTGCGCAACGGGACGGTCCGGCAGGTGCATGATTTCTTCCGGCCGACGGCGGATGGGGAGTGGCTGCTGCGGATTAATGCGATGGATCTGCGTGATGACGGGACGGTTTATTTTTTGGCGGTGAATCAGTTTGATGAGGTTGTGCTTTATCAGGCCGACCCGGTGAACTGATCATCTTCCATTTGCCAAAGCTCTTTACTAAAACTGAGATGCATACACGGCGGGGAACGAACGAGCTGGTTCAAAACTCATACCGCCCTTATCTGCCCCCGCCGCAGGTGGGGAAAGAGTGCAGGAGAAACGGGATTTTGCGGGGATCATCGAAATCGCCATGGATGCTTTTGAGGATCGGGAAAAGGCGATTCAATGGCTTGGCGATGCGAATGTTCAGACAGGTGGAAGTCCCCGGCCTGTCTGATGGGAAGCGCTGAGGGTTTCGCGACAGTCGGGTCGATCCTTCGCGAGATTCAATACGGAGCCTTCGGCTGAGTGAGGGTGGCGCGAATCTGTCGATGTTACCGGACTCACTGGCAGTCGGGCGGGTCCCGTGGATGCCGGATATTGCTACATCGCGTTTCGGAGACGGTTGGATGGAAAGCCGTCGGAGTTCCGTGATCGCAGTCCCTTCAGTTTTGGTTCCGCACCAGATGAATTACCTGGTGAATCCTCTTCATCCAGCAGTCGCGGGGGCACTTCGGGTGGTTGACCAACAGCCGTTCATGCTGGATTTGCGCCTGTTTGACCTGACCCCGAAGTAGAGTTCGCGCGCACCTCTATGCCGGCGGAGCGGTGATTTTGCGAATGCTCTCTGCAATGGCAGCGGGCTCGACAACGCTTTTCCAATCGGGGCGGAAGAGGGTCTTCTTTGCTTCTGCGATCACCTTCAGCGCGCCGTCTGAAAACGTGGCGCTTTCGAAGAGCCTGAAGACAATTCCGAGTTCGACTTTGAGGTAACCGAGGAGAAAATCGCGGGCGGCGGCTTCGGGAACACCACGCCTGACCGCTTCGTCCATGGCTTCACCAACAATCGTCAGGCAGGTTCCGGGTACGGTTTCGGAGAGCACGGGTCCGAGGATCGCCATGTATTCGGCAGGGCGGCGATGGGACGTCACGACCGGTGCGCAGATTGCACGGGCGATGTCTGCACCGAGCGCGCAGGCCCCTTCAGGCCTCTGCACCAGAGAGCAGACGATGTTTTGACGCGCGTGAATGCCACCCAGGGAATCGAGCTGGGCGGCCTCTTCCGTTTCGCCGCCAAACACCGAAGGGTGGCAG
>JBBQDH010000225.1:0-9754 GCA_038319515.1 Bryobacterales bacterium | reverse complement strand
CAGGAACTGGGCTTTTATCGCGTCGAAGCAGATCTACGCGGACCATTACCTCAACGCGTCGCTCGGTTTGACCGTTCTCGCTGAAGAGGAAGGTAACCCGAGCCATCCAATGCTATCGGTGGCGTACTTCAACCGGTCCGTCACAGACGGTTTACGCGGCTGGTTCAGCTCATTGCAGCGGTCCATTGTGGAAAGGCGGCTGGAAGCGGCCACACGCAAGAATCTTTCGGCTTTGCGAATACGCCTCGCGAATTCATACCGAACCCGTCAGCACGCGGAGCGGAAACAGCTTCCGTGAGACGACGGTTCGTCAGGCCAGCGAGTGCCTGTAAATCGATTTGGGTGCCGTGAGGCCTGCCGATTCCGGCGGACGCAAGGGTCTCCTTCGGGAACCGCGCCGGCAGATCAGACCCCGACAGCCCAAAGTTTCCGCCGGCAGTTCCCAATACGGACAACGTCGCGGCCCCGTGATGCTGTTGCGCGTTTTCCTCTGCCATACTGAAGGCACAGGACATGCAGCGCGACGGCACGCCGCACTCAGGTGAAACCCGAATTCAACTCTGGCTCCGCATTGAGGAGCGCACCAAAGCCCGTGTTTACTCGCTGATCTTCGAATCGGCCAGCATGTCCAGCCTCAGCTACTGGCTGGAGCTTAGTTTCTCGGCGGCCATCGCAACCTTTGGACTGGTATTGAACAGTCCGGCAGTCATCATCGGTGCCATGCTGATCTCTCCACTCATGGGCCCCATCATGGCGACCGGTCTGGCGCTGGCAGCGAATGACCTCTACCTCGCGCTCAAGGCTGTTACCAATCTGATTGCGAGCGTGGCGGGTGCCGTTGGGCTGGCCGCCTTCATTGTCTGGCTGTTGCCGTTTCATTCCTCGACCGCGGAAATTCTTGCACGAACCAATCCCAACCTGCTTGATCTCGGGGTCGCCATTTTTTCCGGGCTGGCGGGGTCGGTGGTAGTGTGCCGGGGCGGCGGTGGTGGTGGCGTTACAGCTCTTCCGGGAGTAGCGATCGCCGTAGCTTTAATGCCTCCGTTGTGCACGATGGGCTTCGGATTCGGAAGCGGCGGAGACATGGAAATTGTGGGTGGCGCGGGACTGCTGTTTCTAACCAACCTGGTCGCCATCGTCAGCAGCGCATTTCTGGTCTTTTTACTTGTCGGAATGGGTTCCGCTGAAGTTCGCGCGGAAATGAGAATGGTGGAGGGCGATGACCCATTTGCGCAACGCCTGTCGCAGGGTCCGTTGGGACGAATATTCCGGGAGGGAGGAAAAGTACGCTGGCGAATTCTACTCCTGCTCGTGCTTCTCGGTTCGGTCGCGGTGCCACTGCGCCGGGCACTGGTGCAGGTGACAGGTGAGACTATTTCCAGAAGCGCGGTACAAGGGATGATTCAGAATCTCGTGCCTTCGAAGGCGCTGGTTTCACAGCAGGTTCAGATTGGCCGCGAGAGTATTGTGATTCGTCTCGTCTCTACCAGAAACATTCCCCCGGCGGCAATTGCGAACGCCGAGGAGTCGATCTCCCTGCGTACCGGCAAGCAGGTGGATCTTTCCGTACAGGCGGTCGCCAGCAAAACCGAACTTGCTGAGCTCGCCGCACGCCTGATTGTGCCAGTTCCGGCCCAGCACCCTATAGAGAAAACTCTGGAAGCCTATCGACAGGAAATCCTCACCCGAGTTACCCCGGTCGTGACCCAGGTGTGGCCGCCGGAAGCTCCGATACAGGAGTTTGATGTAGCTTTGAATGCGACGGGCATTGTGTGCAACGTGAAGTATCAGGCGGCGAAAGAACTCGGACAAATTCCTCTCGCCATGATCTTACGTGACCTTCGGGACAAGCTCAGGACTCCGTCGGTTGAATTGAATACAGTCCGGGTCGCGTTGCCCCGCGCTGAGAGAAAAACTGTCACCAGGACGACTGTGCCGGGGCGGACGTCGGCACCCAGATAGCCACGGGGCGTCCGTAACAGGATCCGCTCACCCATTCCCGGATTACCGGTTTCAATGATTTGATATTGGATCAGCTTTCGTCATCGAACAGAAAGTCCTGGACTCGACCGATTCCAGATTACAACCGCTCCCGAGCATACCGCCTGGCAGCGGAGAAGCCATTTGACGATGCGGTTCTGTGATACTAAAACCGTACCGAATCCTGCGGCTTAACGGGAAGAAGACTTTGACAGACGCCGGCACTTCCGCTCATGGCCTCAGCCTCGCAGTCTCAGTACTGCTGGTATTCGGTTCCGCCAAACTGCTCGCTGAAGTATTTGAACGCCTGCATCAACCCGGAATCGTGGGTGAGATTTTGGCCGGCGTCATCGTCGGTCCAAGCGTTCTGGGTCTGATCAGCCCAAATGAGCAACTGGCTTTTCTTGCGGAACTCGGGGTGATGTTTCTGCTGTTCCGGGTCGGTCTCGAGGTGAAGGCGCCGGAACTGATGAAGGTTGGCGGTACCGGCGTTATGGTCGGCATTCTTGGTGTAGCGCTGCCGCTGGCCGCCGGTTGGGGATTGCTGCTCCTGTGGGGTAAGCCCCAACTTGAGGCGCTGTTTGTCGGCGCCGCCTTAACGGCTACCAGCGTGGGCATCACCGCGCAGGTGCTTTCGTCAAAGGGACTGCTGAGCCGCACCGCGAGCAGAATTATTCTCACGGCCGCAGTTATTGACGATGTGCTTGCGCTGCTGGTGCTTGGGGTAATCAGCAGCATGGCGAACGGAACAGTGAATATGCTGGAATTAGGGCTCACCACGGCTTTCGCGATTCTCTTCATCCTGTTGGTTGCGCGATGGGGCGGGCACGCGGTTTCGAAGATCCTGCCGCCGATTCAGAACAGTCTGCGAATCGCGGAAGGTCAATTCGCCCTTGCGATGATTCTCCTTTTCGGCCTTGCCGCCTTGTCCGAGCAGGCCGGAGTCGCACCGATCATCGGCGCTTTTCTTGCGGGGATGGCAATGGGCGAAACATTGCCCCGGAGGGTTCACGATCTGGCTCATGGTGTGACCGAACTGCTGGTTCCCTTCTTCCTCGCGGGAATCGGACTCCGCTTCAACCTGTCAGCTTTCGCGAACCGGTCAACCATTTTGCTGTCTTTGCTTGTTCTGTTGGTGGCTGTAGTTACAAAGATTGTCGGCTGCGGTTTAGGCGCGGCAGGACATGGCAAGGCGGTGGCGTTCCGGGTAGGGGTCGGGATGATCCCGCGAGGAGAATTCTGCATGGTCGTAGCCCAGATTGGGCTCGGGCTTAAGGCAATCCCTGCCGATACTTACGGTGTCGTCGTATTTATGGCTGTGGCTGCCACGCTGCTGACGCCACCGCTTCTGAAGCTGGCGTTTCGGGGCGTCGCACCTGACCGCGAAGAAGAACAGTTTGCGATTGGCTAACGCGGGGCGCAAATGCATGACACGGGTTTAAAGAAAGACCTCGACTTTCCGGGATGGGGAACGACGGAGCAGATCGACGATCCGGACCGTGGCCCTGTTCAGATCCGATCCATGGATTCGGCACCCGGGCACAAACCGGACCAGTGGAAATCGACCGCATTCTGCGGGAATGACATTACGTCAAGCTGTCTCTATGTGGCCTCCCTCTGGACAATTTCAACAGGCCCAATTGCGCCCCTTGCGCTTTTGGGGCCACCCCATACACTCCCTGACATCCAGCCGCTCCGAAGTTGCGGGAGCGACAGCAATTTCAGATCGCGCCCAAAAACCCGACACGGGGGTGATATCAGCAGAGATACTTGGATATGAAGCTGAATGCACTCGCGATGCTTACGCTGCTCACGCTGACAGCGGGCTGCCGGCATTCGCCGCCGCCTGTCCCCGCACCGCTGCCTGCCCCCAGGGGCGACCTCTCGTTGGCAGCGGGCTCTGTGCTGGCCTTCAAAACTGCGCAGGCAATCGATCTGCCGTCCTCCCGCCCCGGGCAAACATTCGCCGTTGTGGTCAGCCGGGACGCTAACGTTGCCAACGGACAGAGAATGCTCCCCAGCGGTTCTCCCGCAACTCTGATCGTCCTCGAAGATCCTTCCGGAAAACCGACCAGGCTCGGACTGGCTTCCGTCATGCTGAACGGCGATTCTTATCTGGTGGGCAACCAGCATGAGACCGAACTGCTCCCGCGCACAGGGGTCAGCCTCGGAACGTTTCTCGGAGGCGTTGCCGGTACCGAACCTTATGCCGGCCCGCCCGCTCAGTTATCAGCGCAGGAAGCGATCCGATGTCCGCCCGGCTCACTTCTGACATTCCGGCTTGAAACCGAGATTGTGCTCCAGGGGGCTCGCCGGTAACCCCGCACGGTGCAACCCGGCTGTGCAAGTCCACGTGGCGCGTCTTCCATTGCATAATGACCGCATGAAAGGAAGTGCCAGGCACCATGAGCGAAACTCCATTGGAGGCAACCACAATTCTTCTGCCCGTATCCGATGCGGTCGACCGGCTTAGAGAGATCAATTCCGGGCCACGACGCGGCAACTTATCTGCGCAAAACCTTGCCCCGGTCTTCCGGTGCTCATGGTCGGCGGTCAGATGGACAACGACAGGCTAAGCAGCCGGAATGCAATTAAGAAGTTTTACATCTTCCCGAAGAGGTTCACCGCTCAACAGATGCTGGCGGAGGTTTGGCAGATCCTGACGGCTGCACCCGCCAACAGCGTCTGCGCCACCTGCTTCAGTCGCTCCGCGCGGACCCGTGCCGCAGCGTTACCAGGGCTTCCAGAAGCTGGTCGATGTCTTTCTGCACGCGCAGATAGTAGCGGGCGTTGGAGCGCTTCATCTGCCCGACCCGAACCGGGACAATATCACCACCGAGTGCGAACGCGTCCTCGTCATTGGTATCGTCTCCGACAAACAGGACTGTGGTGCATTGCAGGCGGTCCCGCTCGGCTGCGAGCGCCTGCCCTTTTTGGCGGGAGCCTTCGCGGACGAGATTCACCACCATTTTCCCGGCGAACGCATGTACATTTCTCAGGTGCTTCGCCGCAGCCAGTATCTTTGCCCTCGCAGCGGCACCGCGCAAGGCCTGCCGGTAGTGAACAGTGAGTGACAAGCCCTTGTCCTCGATCCACACCCCAGGCATCGATCCGATTTCCCGCTCCAGTATCGCCTTCCACTCGATCATGTCGTGGTCGGCCTCATCGTAATTAGAAGGTTCGGCGCCATGGTTCCCAACGATCGCAGCCAGGCCGATGCCCGGAAGTATCCCGAGCAGATCGGCGCGACGTCGCCCGGAGAGAACCACACACGGGTATGCCGCCGCAAGGTTGCCGAGTAATTCCCGCGTGCGGTGGCGAAGCAGCGCCTGGTCCGGACGCTCGGCGATGGGCGCAAGAGTCCCGTCAAAGTCGAAAGCGCACAGAGTACGGCTGGCTGCGAGGTGACCGAGGACCGGCAGGCAGGCCCTCGAGAGAATATTCCTCACGTCAGCCGACCGCCCTCCCGATTCGGTCGTTCCGTCAGGCGACCAGTCACGCGCTCCCGGTTGCGCAGGCGTGCGGCATCTACCAGCATGGTCCCGGCCCATCGGTAGATGTTGAACTGTGCCAGCAGCGACCGCATAGACCGCATGCGGTCCTGTTGTTGCGCTATCGGCATTGTCACAGCTGCGGCCAGGGCATCGCTGCTGGCTTCCAGATCGTATGGATTCACGATAAGAGCTTCGGTTAGTTCCCGGGCGGCTCCGGTGAACTCACTCAATACAAGCACCCCCCGAAGATCTGTACGGGCCGCCACGAACTCCTTTGCGACCAGGTTCATTCCGTCGTGCAGGCTGCTCACATAGCAGACGTCTGCCGCCCGGTAGTATCGGAACACGGCCGGCGGTTCATGATGCGAACGGAGCAGATAAATGGGCGTGTATTCCTGGTTTCCGAACCGACTGTTGATGCGGGTGGTGAGCGCTTCCACAGCATCGTTCAGTTCACGGTAGCGTTCGATTTTGGTTCGGCTGGGCGCGGCCAGCTGCACGAAGCTGAATCTTCCCCGAAACTCCGGGCGGCGTTCGAGCAGTCTCTCCACGGCGAGCAGGCGCTCTTCAATACCCTTCGTGTAATCCAGGCGATCAACTCCGACGCCGAGCAATGCATCTGGTTTCAGTCCCAGTTCACGCCACACCTGCGCCCGGCAGTCCTCCGGAGACGGAGCCTCCGCCGCCCACCGCACCGGCCATTCGAGCGCAATGGGGTAGGGCCGGATAAGCGTGCGATGTCCGCGCATCACGACGGCGTTGTTCTCGCGGTCAATTCGGGTTTCGAGATACCGGTCGACCGAATCCAGAAAGTTATTGCAGTGCAGCTGAGTATGAAATCCGACAATGCTGCTGCCGAGCAGGCCCTCGAGCAGTTCGTCCCGCCAGGGGCAGATCCCCATGCGTTCGGCATTAGGCCACGGGATGTGCCAGAACACGATGACAGTGGCAGCCGGAAGTCGCTTGCGGATCATTGCGGGCGCGAGAGCGAAGTGATAATCCTGCACGAGGACAATCGGATCGTCGGAGTCGACCTCGCTCACGACCGCGTCGGCAAACTTCTGGTTGACGATTTTGTACTGACACCAGTCGTCCACGCGAAAGATCGGCCTTGCATGCGCGACGTGACAAAGCGGCCACAAACCCTCGTTGGAAAAGCCATAATAATAGCCTTTCTCTTCTTCCTCAGACAGCCATATCCGGCGAATGTGGTACGACTCTTCACCGGGAGGCACCCGAACGTGGTCGTTCCCATCCACGGTCTCGCGATCGGCAGTGCCGCTGCCATGTGCGATCCAGACGCCGGAGCATGCCCGCATCACCGGCTGGAGCGCGGTGACAAGACCACTGGCAGGGTGCTGAACCTGTACAGTGCCATCGCCCAGCCGCTGGTGGATGTAGGGCTCGCGATTCGCCACGATGACGATCCTCTCGCCGTGCAAATGTTGGTTCAGGATGTGCTTGAGGCTTTCCGGTGTCCACTGGCCAGGCACCTGCCCATTCTCGTCGGCCATGCGGACTACCAGTTCGCGCAGATCGCTCAAAATCGGCTGAAATTCCCGGTTCTGCCCGCCACCCTCGCGCAGTAGCCTGCGTAGTTCGGTGCTCCAGCCGTAGCGTGCCCATTTGGTCGCGATCATCGGAACACCAAAGGCAAGCACAGCCAGCACCCCGAACGCGATCAACAAAAACGTTCGGGCCTGTGCCTCCCGCCGGTCGATATAGCTGAGGTCGTGCAACAGAATCGCGAAGCCAAGTTGCTGTCCAAGCCGGGTCAAAGGCATCACGCTCACGTGCACGCGACCGCTGGGGAGTGTTGCGACGGTACTCCACTCGTCAATGCCTCCTGCCTTTTCGCTGGCGCGCGCGCGACTCCCGATCACCCAGCATCCAAACTCATCCGGGAATGCCGGTGTCCGCAGGCGCGGGGTGAGATCGGCGTTGCAGACGGCGACTCCCATGACCCGTTCGTCGCGCGCAAGATCTGCCAACTGGTTGGCAAGGTTCGCCGGGTCGCCGTCCCAGGCGTTGATGATCGACTGCCTCGCTCCGATGAGAACAAGCTGCGAGCGGGCATTGACGTCGCGCTCAAACCACTCCCGTACGGTTGCTTCCACCACGCCCGAAGCCGCCCAGGTCAACAGACCCAGCGCCGTCAGGAGCGCCAACACGAACTGCACCATACGTGGCATTTGATCTTGATGATAACTTAATGTATGTATGCGGCTCGAAAATTTAGGTTTGATCGGGAACTGTCAGATCTCGGCGCTGATTCACAGTGACGGCGAGATCGTCTGGTGTTGCCTGCCGCGCTTCGATTCCGATCCGGTGTTCTCAACCCTGCTCGATGAGCAGGACGGAGGACGCTTCCGCATCGGCGGTGCGAACAGGGAGGCCGGCCACCAGCACTATCTTCCTCACACCAACATTCTTGAGACGGTGTTTCAAACCTCAAGCGGTTCATTTCGCGTCATCGATTTCGCGCCGAGGTTTCGGCAGTTCGACCGCACCTTCAGGCCCACGCAAATCATCCGTATAGTGGAACCCATCGAAGGAACGCCGCGCATTGCGGTCTCATGCGAGCCACGGCTGGGATGGTCGAAGGCCCGCCCGACTGCCACGCACGGGTCACATCATGTGCGCTTCGAAGGATTCGCAAGCCAGTTGCGGCTCACGACGGATATCCCGCTGTCGTACCTGGAAGGCCAGGCGTTCACGCTCACCGACCGCCGCCATTTCGTTCTGAGTTGGGGAGCGCCGGTGGAAGAGCCGCTCGCCGGGCTGTGCGAGCGCTTCTGGAATGAAACGGCGCGTTACTGGCAAAGCTGGGTGAGGCAGTGCAACATACCTCCGCTCTTTCAGAAAGAAGTGATTCGATCAGCGCTGGTGCTTAAGCTGCACTGTTTTGAGGACACCGGGGCCATCGTTGCGGCAATGACGACGTCAATACCGGAATCGCCGGGCAGCGGCAGGACCTGGGATTACCGGTACTGCTGGCTGCGCGATTCGTACTATGTGCTGAATGCATTCAGCCTGCTGGGCCAGTTCGAGGAGCGGGAACAGTTCGTCCACTACCTTTCAAATGTCGCGGGCGGTTCGCCGGGGCTCAACCTGGCGCCACTTTATCGGGTGGACGGATCGCAGAATCTGGACGAATCAATCCTGGACAAATGGCCGGGCTACAACGGCGAAAAGCCTGTGCGGATCGGCAACGGCGCAGCGGAGCATATGCAGAACGACATTTACGGCGAGCTCGTTCTGGCACTTACGCCTATTTTCCTTGATGAACGCATGAGCGGTGAACGCTCCCCTGCGGCGATGCGGCTGATTGAGAGCCTCGCGAAGCGGGCGATCTCACTGGCGGGCGTGCCGGATGCCGGCATCTGGGAGTACCGCACAGAATGGAAGCCCCAGACGTTTTCTTCGCTGATGTGCTGGGCGGCGGCCGACCGGATGGCATCTATCGAAGAGCGTCACGCGGCGCCCGGTGCGGGCGCATTCCGGGCCGCCGCGGATCGCATTCACGCGGAAGTCGTCTCGCGCGGCTGGAATTCGCGGATTGGCAGCTTCGTCGCTCAGTATGACGGCGATGAGGTGGATGCGTCCTTGTTGCAGATGGCGCGCCTCCGCTTTCTGCCTCATTCCGACCCGATGATCCTGAGCACTATCGACGTGATCAAGAAGGTTCTGACGCGCGATGGCTGGCTGCTGCGCTATGCGGCAAACGACGGGTTCGGTGTACCTTCCGTGGCATTCGTCATCTGCACGTTCTGGCTGATCGAGGCGCTCTCGGCATGCGGGCGTCGCGATGAGGCGAGAGAGGTGTTCGATCGGGTCCGGACGGCACTATCGCCCCTGGGGCTGCTGTCGGAAGACTATGACGCTGCCGCGCCAAGGATGTGGGGAAACTTTCCGCAGACGTATTCGCATGTGGGTCTCATCCACGCCGCATTCGCGTGCTCGCCCCGCTGGGAAGAAGTACTGTGACCGATTCTTCGCCGAAATCGGTGACGGCTCGGATGCTGATAACAGCGGCCGGGCCGCTGGGAACGCGTAGCGGAGTATGCCTCACGGAACCCGGTTATCAGTGGCGTTCCTTGCCACGCTGTGATGATCGAGCCACCTGAATGCCTGAAACCGCAGGCTTCCGGATCTTCCCCGGCACTGGTTTCGTTGCGGACCTTCCGTAACCGGGCGCAAATCGGCAACAGTCCGGCAGGCTGCTGAAAAAACCCCGGCGTCTAACTTTTTTATTGCCGGTGCAATGTGAGAAGTTCCTA
>JBBQDH010000224.1:0-9768 GCA_038319515.1 Bryobacterales bacterium | reverse complement strand
CTGCTCCACCTGCTGAAACTGGCCGGGCGGGGACTCCGGAGGAAATACCGAAAGCACTTCCAATTGCGGGTGAGCGAAGACCTCAATCTTCTGCCGCTGACCCAGCAGCATGACTACGGCGATCAGCGCGACGACACTCCCGGCAATTATGGTTTTCATGTGGAGGGTTTGAAAGTAAGACGGCGCACGGCCCGCCACCGTTGATGCTATTCTGTTCGGAAACTGTAAAGATAGTCTCCGCATCTAAAAGACACAGTAGAGCAAACGGCAGGAATGCCGCGAGGGAACGGGACTGGTATGTTGAACGGGATAAATATGTTGAAACGAATTGCAGCAATGTTGTTGGTACTCATGATGGCGACGGCAGTCTTCGCGCAGAAGCCGAAGACCCCGGCGGAGAAGTCGATCACCGGTGTGGTTTCCGATGCCGACGGAAATGCGGTCCCCGGTGCCGTGGTGCAACTAAAGAACATGAAGACGTTGCAGGTGCGCTCCTTCATTGCAAAAGAAAAGGGCGAATACTATTTTCACGGCCTCAGCCTGGACGTGGATTACCAGTTGCTTGCGCAGGCCAACGGCAAGGAAAGCGCGCCCCGCACTGTCAGTCAGTTCGACAGCCACACCCAGTTAACCGTCAATTTTCAGGTGAAGTAGGTTGCAGGACGATTTGCTGTGGGAGCAGTTGCTCTCACGCGACCCGGCGCTGAACGGGCAGTTTCTCGCCGGCTTCCTCAACACGGGTGTGTATTGCCTGCCTTCCTGCCGCGCCCGCACTCCAAATCGCCAAACTGTGCGTTTCTTTCGTGCACCGCAGGAGGCGAAAAGGTCCGGGCTTCGGCCTTGCGGGCGCTGCAAGCCGGATTCTCTGTATCCCGGTTCAGAGGGGCAATCGGAGCTGTTCGCGCAGATCGCGGCCGGGGTACGCCAGGATCCCCGAGCTTACCCCGATACCGCGAGCATCGGTCGCGCTGCGGGTGTCACCTGGACGGCACTTAACGCCCTCTTTCGTGACTACGCGCAGGAGTCTCCTGCGGCGTTCCTGCGGCGGGTTCGCGTTCGGCATGCCATGGACTTGCTCCGGGCGGGCGCGACTCCGTCGGAGACCTCCTTGGCGGCCGGTTTCGAGAGTGAATCCGCCTTTTCAGAGCAATTCCTCGCCAGAGCCGGTCTAACGCCCTCCCACTATGTCGGGTTAGGCCACTCTCCGGATTTCATCCTGCGCCTGCCGGAAGGCTACCGTTTCCGCACGGTCGTGGATTTTTACGGCAGGGATCCCGAGGCGGTCAGCGAGAGAGTGACGCCCGATTCGGTGACCAAGTGCATGCTGGACGGAGACCGCGCCGCAGTCCTGCTGATCCGGTGCGAGGGCGCGACCGCCCTTTGCCGAACCGACGCCTCCAATGTATTCGATGCGCACGCAGCCGCCATTCGGATGCTTGGCGTGGATTCCGACGCCGCCGGGTTCGAACGCCGCTTCTCCGGTGACAGCCTGCTTGGTGCCACCATTTCCCGGCAACGTGGGTTACGAATCCCCCTCACGCCAACCCCCTGGGAAGCGCTCGCCTGGGCAATCATCGGGCAGCAGATCAATTTGCCCTTCGCCATCACCCTGCGGCGGGCACTGATTCTTGCGGCAGGCACTGCCCATAGGGATGGTCTGCGTGCCCACCCTTCCGCGGAAACCGTGGCGGCGATGGATGTGGATACTTTGCGCGGACTGAAGTTCTCCGGCTCGAAAGCCGGATATCTCCTCTCGGCAGCACGGGCCGTGGCGACGGGGGATCTTGACCTGGCCGGGTTGCGCGACCTTTCCGCAGATCGCGCCGCGCAGGTCCTCGGTGCCGTCAAAGGCGTCGGACCCTGGACCATCCAGTACATGTTCCTGCGGGGACTCGGATTCCCTGACAGCCTCCCTGCCGGCGATGCAGGTCTCGCCCAGGGACTGGCCAAACTGACCGGTGCGCGTCCCTCAGAATCGGAGATCCGGGACCTGTTGGCACCCTACTCCCCGTGGCGCAGCCTGGCCACCTATCATGTGTGGGCTGGTTCAGCAGGTGTGGAATCGTGACTTTTGAAACGCCCTTTGGTCCGGCGTGGGCCGAACTCAATGAGCGCGGCGCCCTGACCGCATTCGGGTTTGGTGCCCCCAGACGTGAGTTCTCAGGACCAGACTCCGCCGAACTCTCGCAGCAACTCAAGGCGTTCTTCAGCGGTGCACGCGCGCGGTTTGATCTTACTCTTGAGCCCCGCGGTACCGAATTTCAAAAGCGCGTCTGGGCGGAACTGGTAAAAATCCCCGCCGGGCAGCGGATCACCTATGCCGAACTGGCTATACGGGTGGACCGCCCGGGGGCAGCCCGTGCCGCAGGCCGCGCCAACGCCACGAATCCAATCGCGCTCATCATTCCCTGCCACAGGGTCGTCGGGTCTGACGGAAGCCTGACCGGTTATGAATACGGGATTGCTCTCAAAGAGCAACTGTTGCGTTTCGAAGCCGCAGCCTTTCCGGCCTGACTACATCACGGATTCCAGCAAGCGCCGCAATCCCTCCACCTGAGTCCGCAGTTCCGATACTTCTGTTTCCAGCACGCCCACCCGGTCCGCGATACCCTGCGTTCCGCCTGGAGCCGTAGCCGCAACCGCCTGTTCCGCCAAACCAGCCAGCGTCTGTGCGTACCGGGGCTCTTTCATCCCGGGCGCGGGAGCCAGTTTTTGCGTCAATGGACCTTCGGCGCGTTCCATCAGTTTGTGGAGCACCATCTCGACCTCGTCCAGATCACTGAAAGCGTAAAACCGTTCGGTTCTCCCCTTGATCTCACCCAGAGTCTGCTGCCCGCGCAACATCAGCACGCACAGGATGGCGGTCTCCCGCCTGCCAAGGTTCAGCTTTTCCGTAAATCGCTGCGCATATTTGGCCACGCGACTCCCGCCGGTAATCTCGGACGAAAAGCCTTTTGCGCGCAACGATGACAGTGCCGACTGGACCTCGTGATCCTCATAATCGGCAACCGGCCATCGGTTGGACTTCTGGTTACACGCCGCCACCAGGGCGTTCAATGTCAGCGGGTAATACTCCGGAGTTGTACTTTCCTTCTCAATCAGCGCGCCCAGAGTGCGCAATTCGACAGAATCGAGTAAAAAATCCACTTGAATCCAGTAGAACACAGGTTAAGATCGGGGTAATACTCCGACTGGCTATGCAGAATGAAGTCTCTTCCAGATCCCGCTTGTTTGCTGCCGCCCGACGGCTCTTTGCCGAACATGGCTACGAGTACACGTCCACTTCATCCATAGCGCGGGAAGCGGGCACCAGTGAATCACAGCTGATCAAGCACTTCGGCGGCAAAGCCGCGCTGCTGGATGCCATTTTCGTGGATGGCTGGAACGCGTTGCGCCCCGGAATTGAAGCCCAACTCATGGAGACAGCGTCTGCCGAGCTGCGGCTACGCGCAATTCCCCGTCTGTTTGTGGAAGCCCTGCACGGCCAGCCGGAACTGCGTCTGTTGCTCCTCCTCGAAGGCCGCCGAATGCGCAGGGAAGGGGCCCGTACCGTTCTGGTGGATGGATTTAGCGGTTTCGCGGCGATGTTGAAAGAAACCCTTGGCGAGATGCAGAAAAGTGGCGACCTGCGCGGTCTTGTTCGCCCGGAATCGGTGTGTGCCGCGCTGATTGGCCTTACGGAAAATGTAATTCGGGATGCGGCGCTGTCCGAAAGGTCCGGTAACCCGCCCGAGTTTCTGGTGGCCGACATCGGTTGTCTTACCGACGCGGTTGTCGACCTGGTGCACGCCCGCCCGGCTCATTACGCGGCTGGCTAATCCGACATTTCGGGACCCGGCCACGGTTCCACATGGATCAACACGTCCGCAACCCACGGAATCTCCTCGCGAATTCTCTCCCGAACCCGCCCCCCGATATCGTGAGCAGCCCTCACGGTAATCTCCGGGTCAACCTCCAGATGCAGGTCCACATGGTACTTCAGGCCGGTCTTGCGGGCATAACACTTTTCCACACCTTTTACGTCACGAACCGCCATCGCCACCGAACGGACGCGGCCAATGGCCGCGTCATCCGGCATCGTGTCCATCAGGAAAACCGAAGATTCGTACATGATGCGGACTGCGGTGGCAATCACGATGAGCCCGACAACAAAGGCCCCGTAGTGGTCGGCCCGTTCAAATTCCACTGGCTTCCAGAGCGTGAGAGAAAGTGCCACCACCGCCACGGAGCCGGAAATCATATCGACTGCGTCATTCGCCGCGTCTGCCCGCAGGGATGAACTTCCGATCTCACGACCGTAACTGTGCTTCAGTTTGACCAGAATGCCTTTGGCCATAATTGAGATCGCCAGCGGCACAAGCGCCCACCAATGAGGGGTCAGGGCGTGATCCACCGCCGCCAGTCCTTGTCTCGAAATCAGTACACCGGCACAGAACAGAAAAAAACCGAGCAGCAGCCCGGTCAGGGTCTCTAACCGGCCATGGCCATACGGGTGGTTCTCATCCGGCGGCCGCGCGGACACAATCAGACCAATCAGGACCAGTCCGGAGGAGAAGATGTCGGCGGCCGATTCAAAGCCGTCGGCAACCACAGCCGCCGAATGCCCCTGCCGACCCGCGATGATCTTCATCACAGCCAGGATGCCGCTGACCACCATTCCCAGAATTGCAATTTGCCGGGCTCTCTTCATGGGGTCGCCCGCATCTTGTGGCACGACAGGCAGCAATTATTGGCCGGCCCGCTTCAGCAGCCCGGAAACGAATTCGCGACTGGATTGAACCAGTTCCCACGACCCGGCCCAGAAGCCGTGATCGACGGTCCACCACTCAACATTCGGAATTGCCAGCAGGTGCGGCGCGGTGCGTTCGAAATCGATGAGGCCCTCCCCGAAAGGGCGGTGCGTGCTGGTTTCATCGCAGTGCAGGGTGCCGTCGCTGTCGATCAGATGAACCGCGCCAATGCGTCCGTGCAGTTTGTTGAGGAATTCCACCACGCCACCTTGCAGAACGTCGCGTTCTCCGTGCTGGCGCGCGCCCACCACGGAGCACATGTAGGCGTGCGAGGTGTCGAAGAGGATGCTGAAATTCGGGTGTCGAACTTCCTGATGCATGCGGATGATTTCCGCTGGTTTATTAAAGGCAAAGCCCGGTTCGAACTCCCAGACCAGCCGGACCCCGGACTTCGCCGCCAACTCCGCGCCCTCCGCCCACAACTTGGCAATGCGGTGAAAGGCATGCTCGTACTCGTCGTCCGGAATGGAGCCTGGCGCGGCGACAGTGTCAACCCGAAGTGACGGGCTGCCCAGATCGGCGCTCATTTCAATATTCCGCTTTATCAGGTCCCCGTACACAGTCTCGTTGTGCGGGGCCACAGGGCTGACCGGAAAGTCGGCGGAGTAGCCGGAAACACCCAGTCCGAGGTCGCCCAGCAGCGTTACCACATGTTGGCGGGACTGCTTTGTGGGATAGCTTTCGAGTGAAATATGGGGCGGGAAGCCACAGATATCAATGCCGTCGTACCCGGACGCCGCCAGATGCCGCGCGGTCTCATCGAACGACACCGGATCAGCCGCGTATGGTCCGAAGGAAAACGCCCAACTGCCGAGTGAGATCTTCATCGAAATCGTCTGATCGGTTTCACTGTACCGCACGGCGCGATGTGACTCGCGTTACGAGCGATTGGCACGCTTGTAAGGCGTGTTGATGTAGCGTCCGCACTCGCGGGACGCCTCCGCTTCCGGCGCGAATTTCAGGGCTTGCTGGTAGACCTTAACGGCATCGGAGTGCCGGTTCATCAAATCGTAGATCTGGCCCTGCCGCATCAGCGCCAGGGCGCCCGTGTTGAGGTCCAGGTCTTTGAGCTGTTCCGGCGTGGCGGTGACCTTTTTGAGATTCTCCAGGGCCTTGTCCAGGTCATTAAACCAAAATTGCAGATTTCCGGTCTCGTAATAGATCTTCTCCCACGGGATTCGTCCAAAACCGGGCAGATTTTCCTGCTTTCGCCTTGCAACCTCAGCCAGGGTATCAAGCGCAAGCTTGCGCTGGCCAGTTGCTCCGTACATCTGAGCCAGTTCAAATCGCAGCAGATAGTTTCGCGGGAATCGATCCACCAGACCCATCACCATGGGAATCGCACGCACAGCCTGGCCCTCGCGGCGATAGAGCGCACAGAGCGTCATCTCGGCATCGGCGCGGTTCACTTTCCCCTTTTTCGCAACTTCGGCAATGGTGTTAATTCCACGCATTTTGTCGCCGTGGAACCCGCCCACAAAGCCCAGCATGCGCCACGACCACGGCAGACTGCCGATAATGTAATCGTAGCCGCCCTGCAGGTACTTCGCGTCGTAGTTGGTCGGGTCAATCTCTGTCACCTGTGCTTCCAGGTTTTGGGCTTTCGAAGCGTCCTTGAGCGCCGCCATGAACGTCTTTTTCACGAAGAACACGTAGTTGGAGCGCAACGCGTAGCTGATGGCAAGGGCATGCAGGGATCTGGTGTCGCGCGGTGCTTTTTGGATGGCAGCCTGACCCAGCAAAATGGCCGTTTCCACCTCCGAAGTGAAGCGCCTGTCCACATCCGGCTGCACTTCCATCTTCGGGCGGCGGATGAACGAATTACTGCCGGTCACCATTTCGCTTTCGAGTGCTCCGTTCCGGTAGAGTTCGCGATACAGCAGGGTTTGGGCAACGTTGTTATGTAGTTCCGCATCGCCGGGCGTGGCGGCGGAGAGACGTTGGTAGAGCAGCAGCGCCTGGTCGAACTCCAGGTTGTAAAACGCATCCGAAGCATCCTCCACCGGGGTGCGCGCCGCCGGGCCGGCTGCGAACGCCATGCCTGTGGCCAGCAGAAATGCAACTGAAAGGCTTCTCATAGGCTCTGAACCTATTCTAGCGGCGGCATATACAATAATCACCATGAAGGCTTTGCTCCCCGTCGCGCTCGTCCTGCTCCCTGCCATGGCCCTTGCCCAAAACTATAAAGCTCAGAAGACCACCGATCACGGGGTCGACATTGTTCGTTTGACGGATGCTGCCCACGGCGTGGAGGTGTCCGTGGCGCCCGGCATCGGAAACCGCGCCTATGAGATGAAGGTGCACGGCAAGAATGTGCTCTATCTGGGGGCGGCTGACGTTGGTGAATTGAAGGCGAAGCCCGGCCTGAGCGGCGTGCCCTTTCTGGCCCCATGGGCGAATCGCATGGCCGATGGTGGTTTCTGGGCGAACGGAAAGAAGTACACGTTCAATTCGGGCCTGGGCTCCATGCGCGTGCCGCCGAATGGAGTGGCAATCCACGGCATGCTGGCCTCGTCCTCGCTCTGGGAAGTGACCGAAGTGAAGGCGGATGGAAAGTCGGCGCACGTGACCAGCAGACTGGAGTTCTGGAAGTATCCCGAACTCATGGCGAACTGGCCCTTTGCGCACGAGTATGAGATGACCTACAAGCTGTCGAACGGAGAACTGGAAGTGATCACGACCGTGATCAATCGCAGCGCGGAAGCGATGCCGCTGGCGATTGGCTACCACCCGTATTTCAATCTGCCGGATGTTCCGCGCGATCAGGCGGTGGCGCATATCCCGGCTAAATCGGCCGTCGTAACGGATGATCGTCTGGTCGCGACCGGCGAATTGAAGCCTGTGGATCTGGTCGACCCGACGCCGCTCAAAGACCGCACCTTCGACCACGGTTTCACCGATCTGATTCGCGACAGGGACGGTAAAGCGACCTTCTATGTGGAAGGCGGCGGGAAGAAAATTGAAGTGGTCTACGGGCCGAAATGGATTGTGGGTGTGGTCTGGGAGCCCGCGAAACAGAACTTTATCTGCTTTGAGCCGATGGCGTCGATCACCAATGGCGTGAACCTGGCGCATGACGGGAAGTATCCGCAGTTGCAGATGGTGGCTCCGGGTGCCACCTGGACGGAAAGCTTCTGGATCCGCACCACCGGAATGTAAGAAACTAACGAATCATCTTGAGCAGATCCTGAGCAGCTTTGAACTCAGGATTGAATTCGAGGGCTTTCAACAGGACCGCTCGTGCTTCGGTCGGGCGGTTTTTCTGCAGCAGAGCGCTCGCCAGATTGGCCCGCACCAGTAGTAATGCGGGGCTCTTCCGCAGCGCGTCGTTCCAGAGCCGGATGGCAGTGTCCAGGTCGCCGCGTTCCATCGCGTAGGCACCCAGTGCGGTCGGTGCGCTGGAATCAGTTGGATCTGCCCGAAGCAGCGTTTCGTACAGGCGGATTGCGCTCGTGTCATCGTTGCGCTTCTTATAAAGATCGGCAAGGTACGAAAGAGTTTGCGGATCTTCCGGGGCGCTCTTCACTGCCTCCCGGAGCAGATCGAACGCACGACCGGCGTAAACTTTGTTGTTTTCCCGAACGGCCACAATCGCATAGGCAAGCCCCAGATCTCGCGGGCTGACGACAGCTTTTCCAAAGGCTGCCAGCGGAGCGTCGGGAGCGGGCTTCGCCGTGGATCTTGTCGTCGCGCGCCGGGGAATCGAATGGTCTGTCTGCACCACGTGATCGGCATCAACCGTGGAATTTCGCGGCATGTGGCACGCGATGCAATTCTGCGTTTGACCGGCACGGCAGGCGGAGGGAGCGTGGCAGGTCTGGCACTTTGCCTGGAACCACGCGGCTTTCTTCCCGGGCGCGGGGAGAGTATGCGGATCATGGCATGTGCCGCACCACAGCCTGTCTCCACTGGCTTTCGCACAGGCGCTCTGCGCCAGGTTTTCGACATGGCTGGTTACCCGGCTGCCGTTCAGCCCGCCAGTTCTGATGAAGGCGGTGGTGTGATCCTGCAGGTCATCTCCCGCCAGGAACGGCCGGTGTTGCTTCCCCGCGCGGTCGACACGAATTTCACCGCTCAGGTGGCACTGGGCGCAAATGCTGTCCCTCTGCCTCGGGGCAAGTTTCACCGGATTGAGGATTTTGCCTTTGCCTTGCGCATGCAGCTCACCGTTCCCATGGCAGCGCCCGCAGGAAACGCCTCCCTCGCGGAAAGGCATCAATGGCAGGACGGGCAAAGACGCGTAGGCGTTCTGGGTGCCCGGAATCCACTGCACCCCGCTCGCATGGCATTCGAGGCAACCTGGCGTGATGGCCCGGGTCAGGAACGGATAGGCGTAATTCTGATAGCCGGGAGAAAGGTCCCAGGATTGGGTTCGTCCGTACCAGGTGACGGGCGCTTCGTACAGGAAACCGTCCACGTCGATCAGGAAAGCGCTGGCGGCAGACCCCGAACCCACATACCAGGGCAGGCGGCGCGTCGAATTGGGTTCGGATTTTCGACCGAACGAAAAGAACCAGCCCTTGGGATCGTGGCCGACCCTGTACTGATAAATCGAGCGCGGGTCCGTGAAGGTGCCGGCTGTCCTTGGGGGGTGCAATCCAGTCCCTGACCGCCCGCTGCTGACCGCCATCGGCGTCCGGGCGTAGGAGCGCACGATCTCCGCGTGGCACTTCGCACACGCCGCAGAGTCCGCGGCAGGGAGCAAAATGGAAATCGCGAATAGCAGGAAGAGCCGTATCATTCGTTCATCGGGATGGGTTCATCGGGATGGGTTCAGCGTGATGCGTTCAGCGGGATGCGCAGGTAGAACGGACTTTCCTTAATCCGGATGCGTTCCGTCCGCGATGCGCCGTTCTTCTCAACCGTCACGGCATACTCGCCGGGTTTCAGGGTGATCTCGGCCGGCGTCACTTTCCCGATACGTTCGCCGTTGATCCGAATCTGCGCCCCGGCCGGAATCGTGCTGAGCATCAGGGTG